>CAUJHQ010000080.1 GCA_963204815.1 Pseudomonadota bacterium
AGCGCCTCTTCGGCCACTTCGAACACGCCGATGCCACCCACCTGGCTGGCGGTGCCGCGGAAGTACTTCTCGACGAACGGCTTCTGCAGGCCGATGGCTTCGAAGATCTGGGCACCGCAGTACGACATGTACGTGCTGATGCCCATCTTGGACATGATCTTCGACAGGCCCTTGCCGATGGCCTTCACGTAGTTGTAGATCGCCTTCTCGGCCGACAGCTGGCCAGGCAGCGTGGCATGGAGGTCGGCCAGCGTCTCCATCGCCAGGTACGGGTGCACGGCCTCTGCGCCGTAGCCGGCCAGCACCGCGAAGTGGTGCACTTCGCGCGCGCTGCCGGTCTCGACGACGAGGCCGGCCGTGGTGCGCAGACCTTCGCGCACCAGGTGGTGGTGCACCGCCGACAGTGCCAGCAGCGCCGGGATCGCGACGTTGGCGCGCGCCGCGCGGCGGTCGGTGATGATGAGGATGTTGTGGCCGGTGCGGATGGCGTCCACCGCTTCGGCGCACAGCGACGCGAGCTTGGCTTCGACGCCTTCTCGACCCCAGGCCAGCGGGTAGGTGATGTCGAGCTCGTAGCTCTTGAACTTGCCGCCGGTGTGGGCCTCGATCGTGCGCAGACGCGCCATGTCGTCGAAGTCGAGCACCGGCTGCGTCACTTCGAGGCGCATCGGCGGGTTCACCGCGTTGATGTCCAGCAGGTTCGGCTTCGGGCCGATGAAGCTGTTGAGCGACATCACGATCGCTTCCCGGATGGGGTCGATCGGCGGGTTCGTCACCTGCGCGAACAGCTGCTTGAAGTAGTTGTAGAGCGGCTTGTTCTTGTCGGACAGCACGGCCAGCGGGCTGTCGTTGCCCATGCTGCCGATGCCTTCTTCGCCGTTGGCGGCCATCGGCGCCATCAGGAACTTGATGTCTTCCTGCGTGTAGCCGAAGGCCTGCTGGCGGTCGAGCAGCGTTTCGGTGAAGGCCGGCGCCTCGCCGTCGGCGGGCAGGGAGTCGAGGCGGATGCGAACGTTCTCGATCCACTGGCGGTACGGCTTGGCGAACGCGAACTGGTTCTTCAGTTCCTCGTCGTCGACGATGCGCCCCTGCTCCAGGTCGATGAGGAACATCTTTCCCGGCTGCAGGCGCCACTTTTTGACGATGCGGTTCTCCGGGATCGGCAGCACGCCGGACTCGGAGGCCATCACCACCAGGTCGTCGTCGGTGACGATGTAGCGCGCCGGGCGCAGGCCGTTGCGGTCGAGCGTGGCGCCGATCTGCTTGCCGTCGGTGAAGACCATCGCGGCCGGGCCATCCCAGGGCTCCAGCATCGCGGCGTGGTATTCGTAGAAGGCACGCCGGCGCTGGTCCATCAGCTCGTGGTTCTCCCAGGCTTCCGGGATCATCATCATCGCCGCGTGCGCGAGCGGGTAGCCCGCCATCGTCAGCAGTTCGAGCGCGTTGTCGAAGGTGGCGGTGTCGCTCTGGTGCTCGAAGCTGATGGGGTAGAGCTTCTTCAGGTCGTCGCCCAGCACCGGGCTCCTCATCACGCCTTCACGGGCGCGCATCCAGTTGAAGTTGCCCTTGACGGTGTTGATCTCGCCGTTGTGCGCGACCATGCGGTACGGGTGCGCCAGCGGCCACTCGGGGAAGGTGTTGGTGCTGAAACGCTGGTGCACCAGCGCCAGCGACGACACCGTTCGCGGGTCGGCCAGGTCCTGGTAGTACTGGCCCACCTGGTTGGCGAGCAGCAGGCCCTTGTAGATGACCGTGCGGCAGCTCATGCTGGGCACGTAGTACTCGCGGCTGTGCGTGAGCTGCAGCTTCTGGATCGCGGCGCTCGCGGTCTTGCGGATCACGTAGAGCTTGCGTTCCAGCGCGTCGGGCACGATGACGTCGGGGCCGCGGCCGATGAAGATCTGGCGGATCACCGGCTCCTTGGCGCGCACCGCCGGGCTCATCGGCATGCTGCGGTCGACCGGCACGTCGCGCCAGCCGAGCAGCACCTGGCCTTCGGCCTTCACGGCGCGCTCGAGTTCGTGCTCGCAGGCGAGGCGGGAGGCGTGCTCCTTCGGCAGGAAGATCATGCCGACGCCGTACTCGCCCGGGGGCGGCAGCGTGATGCCCTGCGCCGCCATCTCGGCGCGGTAGAAGTCGTCCGGGATCTGGATCAGGATGCCGGCGCCGTCGCCCATCAGCTTGTCGGCACCCACCGCGCCGCGGTGGTCCAGGTTCTCCAGGATCTTCAGCCCCTGCTCGACGATGGCGTGTGCCTTCGCCCCCTTGATGTGGGCGACGAAACCGACACCGCAGGCATCGTGTTCGTTCGCCGCGCTGTACAGGCCCTGGTCGGCGAGCGCCTGGATCTCTTCGGTGGACGCCGAAGGCGCGGTGTTCTTGGCGGCGTCGGACATGGCGCTCTCCGGGTGATTCAGGGGAGGCGGGAGCCTACCGCAGTGCAGCAATGGCGGCAATCACGAATAAATGGGGTCAGAACCTAATAATGCCGTCGCCACACAGAGTTCGCCTTTTATTGGGGACAGATCAATGGCGAATCGGCACCATCCTGGCGCACGACGCGGCGGTTGCACGCCGCGTGCCCGCCCTCAGGCGCGGCGGGGTCGCCCACGCGGCCGCGGCGTCGGCGGGCGGCCAGCCGCCGCCGCCACGTCGGCAGCGAAGCCGGCCGAGCCCCACGCCCAGCCGCCCCGGGCCGCGGCGTGCAGGGCCTCGGCGTCGGCTGGCGGCAGGCCTTGCACCAACAGGGTGCGGTATGCCGCCTCGCGGTCGAACGGCGTGTTGCCGAGCGACCAGTACTCCGGCAGGTCGACGAGCCACGTCGAACGCTCGCCGCCCACGCGGTGGGCCGCGCTGGTCAGACCGGGCTGGCCGTCGACGAAGCGCAGCGCCGCCAGGCGCGGTGCACCGGTTTCGACCAGACCGCAACGGTAGCGTCCGTCCCACAGCGTTCCGCGTTGCGCATGCCGGCGGTTGTAGGCACTCACGTAGCGGCGTCCGAGCGACTGCACGAAGCGCCCCAGCGACGCTGGCTCGGGCGGTGTGAGCAGCAGCCACACGGCGTCGTCGGCGAGCGCGAAGGCGTGCACCGCGACGCGCTCGGCTGCGGCCGCCTCGCGCAGCGTGTCGAGGTAGCGCCGGCGATCGGACTCGTCCGCGAACACCGGCCGCGCCCCCTGCGCACGCTGCACGACCAGGTGGGCATGGCCTGGCAGCACGAGTCGAGGCAAGCGCGCCATCGGCGTCAGGCCGCGAAGATGTCGCGGCCGGTCAGGCGCTGGTGTTCGCGCAGGGCGAAGCGGTCGGTCATGCCGGCGATGTAGTCGGCCACCGCGCGCTCGAGATCGGGCGCGGCGGCGTAGTCCTCGGGCATCTCGTGCGGCGCCGCGCGGTAGGCCGAGAACAGCTCGACCACGGCCTGGCGCGCGATCCCGGTGGTGTGCATCACCTGCGGGTGCCGGTACAGGCGCGCGAAGAGAAAGCGCTTCAATGCGTCGAGCTCGGCGCGCAGGCCGCCACTGAATCGCACCAGCGGCGGCGCACGCCGCACGGCGTCGGCGTCCGCCGGCCCTGCCGCCGCGATGGCCGCCGCTGTCGTCGCGACGAGATCCGCCACCATCGCGGACAACATGCGCCGCATGACCTCGAACAGCAGCCGGCGGCCGGCCAGTTGCGGGTGCGCCGACCGCACGTCGGCGTGCAGGCGCGCGAACAGGGGCACCTCGTCGAACGCGGCCAGCGTGACCAGTCCCGAGCGCACGCCGTCGTCGATGTCGTGCGTGTTGTAGGCCATTTCGTCGGCCAAGTTGACCAGCTGCGCCTCGAGCGACGGCTCGCCGCCGTCGAGGAAGCGCTGCGCCGGCCCACCGGGCTCGGCACGCACCAGGCGTTCGGCGTTGCGGCGCGAGCAGTGCTTGAGGATGCCCTCGCGCGTCTCGAAGGTGAGGTTCAGGCCGTCGAAGTCCGGGTAGCGCGCCTCCAGCGCATCGACCACGCGCAGGCTCTGCAGGTTGTGCTCGAAGCCCCCGTGCGCGCGCATGCAGTCGTGCAGCGCGTCCTGGCCGGCGTGGCCGAACGGCGTGTGGCCGAGGTCATGGGCGAGCGCGATCGCCTCGACGAGGTCTTCGTTCAGCGCCAGCATGCGCGCCACCGATCGGCCGAGCTGCGCCACCTCGAGCGAGTGCGTGAGCCGCGTGCGGAACAGGTCGCCTTCGTGGTTCACGAACACCTGCGTCTTGTAGACGAGGCGGCGGAAGGCCGTGCTGTGCACGATGCGGTCGCGGTCGCGCTGGTGTTCGCTGCGCGGCGGCGACGGCGGCTCGGCGATGCGGCGCCCCCGGCTGGCCGCCGGGTGGCAGGCCCAGGGCGCGAGACCGGCGTTCACGCCGGCGCGCAGTGGCGTTCGATGACGCGGGTCACCAGCGCGTCATCGGCCGGCCGCATCGCGGCGCGGCCGAGCGACTCGATGACGACGAAGCGGATCTCGCCGGCTTCGGCTTTCTTGTCGACGCGCATCAGCTCGAGGTAGCGCGCGGCACCCAGCGCCGGCCCGGTGACCGGCAGGCCGGCGCGCTCGACGAGTCGCCGCAGGCGGTCGACGAAGTCCGCCGGCACGAGGCCGAGCGCGGCCGACAGGTCGGCGGCCATCACCATGCCGCAGCCGACGGCTTCGCCGTGCAGCCACTCGCCGTAGCCGAGGCCGGCCTCGATGGCATGGCCGAAGGTGTGGCCGAAGTTGAGGATGGCGCGCAGGCCGCTTTCGCGCTCGTCCTGGCCGACGACCCAGGCCTTGATTTCGCACGAACGCTTCACCGCGTGCGCGAGCGCCTTGCGGTCGCGCGCCAGCAGCGCGTCGAGGTGGGCTTCGATCCACGCCAGGAACGCCGGGTCGGCGATCGGCCCGTACTTGATGACTTCGGCGAGGCCGGCCGACAGTTCGCGCGCCGGCAGGGTGGCCAAGGTGTCGAGGTCGCAGATCACGCGGCGCGGCTGGTAGAACGCGCCGATCATGTTCTTGCCCAGCGGGTGGTTGATCGCCGTCTTGCCGCCGACCGACGAATCCACCTGCGCCAGCAAGGTGGTCGGCACCTGTACGAAGGGCACGCCGCGCATGTAGCTCGCGGCGGCGAAGCCCGTGATGTCGCCGACGACGCCCCCGCCGAGTGCGAACAGCACCGTCTTGCGGTCGGCGCCGTGGCGCAGCAGGTGGTCGAAGATCAGGTTGAGCGTCGGCCAGTCCTTGTGGGCCTCGCCGTCCGGCAGCGCCAGCGTGCTGACCTGCCGGTAGTGCGGCGCCAGCGCGTGCCGGAGCGCATCGCCGTGAAGGGCGTCGACGGTCGTGTTGGTGACGACGACCGCCTGCGCCGCCGCCGGAAGACCGCGCCAGGACGCCGGGTCGCCCATCAGGGCGCCCCCGATGAGGATGTCGTAGCGGCTGTCGGCGGTGGCGACGGCCACGCACGCCGGCGCTGCGGTACGGGTCTCGGGATTCATCGGCGCCGAGTGTACGGCGCGCCGAATCAGGGGCCGTCGCCCACCGCGTCGATGGGCGAGGGCACCTGGCCGGGGTCGACCAGTCCCGACAGCTCCAGCTGCATCAGCACCATGCCGAGCAGCGCCGGCACCGACGGGCGCGCCGTCTCGACGACGTAGTGCGACGCGCGCCGGTACAGCGGGTCGCGCTCACGGAACAGGTCGCGCAGCTTGCGCTGCGGATCGGCCACCTGCAGCAGCGGGCGCTGCGTGTCGTGGCGCAGGCGCCGGAAGATCTCCTCCGGCGTGGAGCGCAGGTAGAAGCAGTGCGTGCGCGCGTGCAGCGCGTCGCGGTTCGCCGGTCGCAGCACCGCGCCGCCTCCGGTGGCCAGCACGCTGCCAGGCTCGCGCGTGAGGTCGTCGATGACCTGCTGTTCGGTGTCGCGGAAGGAGTCCTCGCCGTGCAGCGCGAACCACTCGCGGATCGGCATGCCCAGTCGACGTTCGACCTCGGCATCACTGTCGACGAAGCGGCGCCCGAGTTGCCGGGCGAGGTGCCGCCCGACCGTCGACTTGCCGGAGCCCGGCATGCCGACGAGGGCGATGGTCAAGGAGCGCGGCTGGCCGTGCTCCACATCAGCGCACGGCCGCGCGGTCGGTGATGATCTTCGGCGTGATGAAGATCAGCAGCTCGGTCTTCGACGTGCTGCGAACCCGGTTCTGGAACAGGTAGCCCAGCAGCGGGATGTCGCCCAGCAGCGGCACCTTGCTCAGCTGCGTCTGCTCGTCCTGCGAGAAGATGCCGCCGATGACGACGGTGCCGCCGTTCTCGACCAGCACCTGCGTCTTCACCTGCTTGGTGTTGATCGCCGGGCCGGCGGTCGTCAGCGTGCCGCGGCTGTCCTTGTTGACCTCGAGGTCCAGGATGACGTTGCCTTCGGGCGTGATCTGCGGCGTCACCTCGAGGCGCAGGCTCGCCTTCTTGAACTGGATCGACGTCGCGCCGCTCGAGGTGGCGATCTGGTACGGGATCTCTTCACCCTGCTCGATGCGAGCCTTGGTCTGGTCGGCCGTGATGACGCGCGGGCTGGACACGATGTTGCCCTTGCCCTCGGCCTCGAGCGCCGACAACTCCAGGTTCAGGAAGCGCTGCGACGAGGCGCTGAACAGCGAGAACGCCACCGACGCCGCCGGGTTGCCGGCGAACGCCGCCGCGCTCACCGCCGCGGGCAGGTTGACGAACTGGGTGTCGTTGTAGAGGAAGTCGCCCGGGTCCATCTGCGTCGTCTGGCCGCCGATGGCGTTGTAGTTGCCGCCCACGGTGACCCGGTTGTTGCCGCCGACGCCGACGCCGGCGGTCCCGCCACGCAGGCCGCGCAGGTCGGAGCCGCCGAGCTTGACGCCCAGCGTGCGGCCGAAGTTGTCCTCCGCCTCGACGATGCGCGCCTCGATCAGCACCTGGCGCACCGGGATGTCGATCTTGGCGATCAGTTGCTGGATCTCCTCGAGCTTGCTCGGGATGTCGCTCACGAAGAGCTGGTTCGTGCGCGACTCGAAGATCACCGTGCCGCGCGGCGACAGGATGCGCGAGTTCTGCGCGGTGCCGCCACCGGCCATGTTCTGGCCGGTCAGGCCCTTGGCCACGTCCTCGGACTTGGTGTAGTTCAGCTGGAACGACTGCGTGCGCAGCGGCTCGAGCTCGGTGACCTTCTTGCGGGCCTCGAGGTCGACCTGCTCCTTGGCGGCCAGTTCTTCCTTCGGCGCCACCCAGAGCACGTTGCCGGACTTGCGCACGCCCAGCCCCTTGCTCTGCATGATGATGTCGAGCGCCTGGTCCCACGGCACGTCCTTCAGGCGCAGCGTGACGGTCCCCGTCACGGTGTCGCTGGTGACGACGTTGAAGTTCGTGAAGTCGGCGATGACTTGCAGCAGCGCCCGCACTTCGATGTTCTGGAAGTTCAGCGACAGCTTCTCGCCCTGATAACCCGGGCCCTGGGTCAGCTTGTTCGGGTCGACCTTCAGCGGCCGCACCTCGAGCACGAACTGGTTGTCGGTCTGGTAGGCGCTGTGCTCCCAGGCGCCAGTGGGCTCGACCACCAGGCGCACACGGTCGCCGCTCTGCAGCGACGAGATGCTCTTCACCGGCGTGCCGAAGTCCGTGACGTCGAGGCGGCGGCGCAGCGAGTCGGGCAGCGTCGAGCGCAGGAACTCGACGACGAGCGACTGGCCCTGCTGGCGGATGTCGACACCGACCTGCGCGCTCGCCAGGCCCACGATGACGCGGCCGGAGCCATCGGCCCCGCGGCGGAAGTCGATGTCCTTCAGGCCGAGCGGCGCGTCGTTCTGCGCCGGCGCGAAGTTGCCGGATGCGGTCGGCGCGACGGCCGGCGCCGCGGCCACCGCCGGGCCGGTGTTCGTCTCGAGCAGCACGAGCAATGCATTGCCCTGCAGTTGCGTGCGGAAGCCCGACGCCTGCTTCAGGTTCAGCACGAGACGGGTGCGCTCGCCGGCCTGCGCCACGCTGACGGAACGCAAGTTGCCCTGGTTGACGTCGACGTTGCTGCGGCCAAGCCCATTGCTCACGCCGGGCAGATCGAGTGCGACCCGTGGCGGACTCTGGATCGTGAAGCCCGCGGGCGCGGTCGCCAGCGGCTCCGAGAGCTCGATGCGCACGACCTCGCCACCGGCCTGCTGGCTGCTGCTGATGGACTTGATCGACGGCTCCGCCCACGCGGCGGTCGGTGCCAGCATCGCGGCCCCGCAGGTCGCGAGGGCGGCAAGGGCGGCTCGCCACTTGAACATGGTCAGACTCTCCTCGGAATTCCTCATCACCTTCAGCGCCCTCATCGCACCCGCTCCTGCAACTGCAGCGCGGCGGGTCTTTCGATCCACTCGCCGGCAGCGTCCTGCACGATTTCGCGCAACCCGATCTCGGTTTCCGCGATCCTGGTGATGCGACCGTAGTTCTGGCCGAGGTAGTCGCCCACCTTGACCTGGTAGAGCAGGTTGTCCACGCGCAACAGCGCGAACGGCTTGCCCTGCTTCGTGACGCTCCCGACCATCGCCATGCTGTCCAGCGGGTAGGCCTCGAGCGGTTCCTTGCGGCGGTTCAATTCGGCCGACAAGATGGAATTCGGCTGACGCGCCTCTTGCTTGAGGGCGACCGTCAGCTTCTGGTTGCTGAACGGTTCGACCGCCTGTGCCATCTGGTACGGCGCCGGGTCGAACTTCTTCGGCGGCGACAGCGGGGTCACGTTCGGCTTGACCTCACGCCGCTGCTGGTCCATCCACTGCTGCAGCTCATCGTGTTCGGCGCTGCACGCCGACAGCACGAGCACCGCAGCAGCCAGGCCGAGGGGGGCGAGACGACTCACTTCTTGGCCCCCTGCGCGGCGGCGCGCGCCTTCTTCTGGCGGTCGACCTCGGTGGCGTCGAGGTAGCGGTAGGTGCGCGCGGTCGCTTCCATCGACAGGTTGCCGTTCGGATCGCGTGCGATCGCCGAGAGCCCGAGGTTGTGCAGCGTGACGATGCGCGACAGGTTGGCCACGTCGGCGGCGAACGAGCCGATGTCGTGGAAACGACCCGACACCCGGATCGCGATCGGCAACTCGGCGTAGTAGTCCTTGACCTCGATCTGGCCGGGTCGGAACAACTCGAACTGCAGGCCGCGCCCGAGGCCGGCCTGGTTGATGTCGGACAGCAGCGCGTCCATCTCGGCCTTGCCGGGCAGCTGCTTCTCGAGCTGGGTGACGTACTCCTGCACCTGCAGCTTCTGCTTGCGCAGTTCGGACAGGTTCACCGCCTGGCCCAGCTTGCCGCGGTAGTCCGCCTTCAGCGTGGGCTCGCGATCGCGTTCGCGCTGCAGGTCGTCGGTGGCTGACGAGACGACGGCGAACCAGCCGGCGACGACCACCGCAACCGCGGCGGCCGTGAAAGCCGCCAGCTTCGGCAGCACCGGCCATTGCCCGGGCTCGCTGGTGTTCAGGCCGCGGAACTGCGAAGCCGCGTTGTCGAAGAAGCTGCTGACGTCGAAATTCAGGGTCGATGCCTTGGCCATGTGACCCTCACGAAGACTTGGCAGCGACGGCCTTCGCCGGCGCGGCCGACGCCGCCGCTGCGGCGGCCGCCGGTGCCTCGGCGCGCTTGATCGACACGCGCATCGAGAATTCGAACAGGCGCCGCTGGTCGCGACCGGCGGTGCCGACGTTGCTGGCCTTGATCTCGACCAGTTCCGGACGCTCAAGCCAGGGCGAGTTGTAGAGCGTGTTGCGCAGCAGCTCCGAGACGCGCTCGTTGGTCTGCGCGATGCCGCTCACCGACACCACGAGCCCGTTCTGCCGGATGCTCGTCAGGTAGACGCCTTCCGGCGTCTGCTTGACCAGTTCGTTGAGCAGGTAGACCGGGGTGTTGCGATCGGTCTGCAGGTCTTCGACCGCCTTCTGGCGTGCCTTCAGTGCGTCGATCTCGGCGCGCAGGTTCGCGATGTCCTTGATCTGCGTCTCCAGACGCTGGATCTCGGCCTGCAGGAACTCGTTGCGAGACACCTGTGCCGCGGTCATCTGCTGCAGCACCGTGTACCAGACGCCGACCGCCAGCACGCCCGCCACTGCGCTGGCCCCCAGGCCGACGAAGAAGGCGCGCTTGCGCTGGCGCCGCTTCTCCTCGCGGTGCGGCAGCAGGTTGATGAGGATCACTGGACGAACCTCCGCATCGCAAGGCCGCAGGCCGTGAGGTACGAAGGCGCCTCGCGACGAACGCGGCTCTCGCGCACTGCCGAGCCGAGCTGCATGTTGTCGAACGGGTTGACGACCTGCGAGGCGAAGCCGGTCAGATCGGTCACGCGGTCCTTCAGGCCGGGCAGCGTGGCGGTGCCGCCGGCGAGCATCACGTAGTGCACCTTGTGGTGGGGCGTGCTGGTGAAGAAATACTGCAGCGCGCGGCCGATCTCCTGCGACAGGCTGTCGACGAAGGGCGACAGGATCGCGCTCTCGTAGTCTTCGGGGAGGTCGCCGGACAGCTTCTTCGCTTCGGCTTCCTCGAACGAGAAGCCGTACTGGCGCGAGATCAACTGGGTGAGCTGCGAACCACCGAAAGCCTGGTCGCGGTCGTACAGCATTTCGTCGTCGCGCAGCACCTTCAGGCTGGTGGTGTCGGCTCCGATCTCGAACAGCGCGACCAGCGCATCGCGGCCCTCGTTCGGCAGCGCGGCGACCACGCGGCCCATCGCCAGGCGCGATGCGTGCGATTCGATGTCGAGCACCACGGGCTTCAGGCCGGCGGCTTCGGCCAGGCCCTGGCGGTCCTGCACGCGGTCCTTGCGGGACGCGGCGATCAGCACTTCGACGTCTCCAGCCGACGTGGCCGACGGGCCGATAACGCAGAAGTCCAGGCTGACTTCGTCGAGCGAGAACGGGATGTACTGGTTGGCCTCGGACTCGACCTGGAGTTCCATCTCCTCGTCGCGCAGCCCGGCCGGCAGCATGATCTTCTTCGTGATGACCGCCGACTGCGGCATCGCCATCACGACCTGTTTGGTCTTGGTGCCGCTCTTGCTGACCACGCGGCGCACGGCCTCGGCGACCTCGTCGAATTTCTCGATCTGGCCATCCGTGATCCAGCCCTTCTCGAAGGGTTCGGAAGCAAACCGCTCGAGCACGAATTCGCCCGAAGAGTTCTGACCCAGCTCGACCAGCTTCACGCTGGACGAACTGATGTCCAATCCGAACACGGGCGGGTGCTTACGCCCCAACAGTACGTCCAGGAAACTCAATCGTCACACTCCCCAGCCCCCGAGCCACGCAACCCAGCGAAACCCAGGTTTGTTAAAGAGTTACTTCAATGCTAGCAGTAAAGCCCTTGTGCACCAAAGAAAAACGGGCCGCAGGATTGACAGTCTCGTTGCCAATCACCGACGGGGGGGTACGCATTTGAAACAACAGGCGATCTGCCCGCAAACCCCGTGCACAAGTTCACGTGGCCTGTTGGCGGCGCCCGTCAGGGACGCCTGCCCTAAACTTCGGCCGCCGAGCGCGGGAACTTGAAGGCCCTGCCCGAGACGGCGCACAGGCCCTCCATGTCATCCAACGAACCCGACACACCCGACCGCACGACCGTCAAGGCGCATCCCCTGCTGCGGGCCGTGGCCTGGCTGCTGGGCCTGCTGGCAGCCGGCGTCTTCTCGGTGCTGCTGCTTGTCGGCATGGCGCTGGCGGTGGCGTACCCGCAACTGCCGGAGATCGCCAGCCTCACCGACTACCGGCCGAAGCTGCCCATGCGCATCTTCTCGGCCGATGGCCAACTGCTCGGCGAGTTCGGCGAGGAGCGCCGCAACTTCACGCCCATCGCGCAGATCCCGCAGGTCATGAAGGACGCCGTGCTGGCCGCCGAGGACGCCCGCTTCTACCAGCACGGCGGCGTCGATTACAAGGGCGTGGCGCGCGCGGCGATCGAGAACCTGCGCGACGCGCGCAGCCAGGGCGCGAGCACGATCACGATGCAGGTGGCTCGCAACTTCTACCTGTCCACCGAGAAGACCTTCAACCGCAAGATCTACGAGATCCTGCTGGCGCTGAAGATCGAGAGTCTGCTCACGAAGGACCAGATCCTCGAGCTGTACATGAACCAGATCTTTCTCGGCCAGCGTGCGAACGGCTTCGCCGCCGCAGCCGAGATCTACTTCGGCAAGCCGCTGAAGGACGTGACGGTCGCCGAGGCGGCGATGCTCGCCGGCCTGCCGAAGGCGCCGTCGGCCTACAACCCGGTGGCCAACCCGAAGCGCGCCACGCAGCGCCAGCGCTACATCATCGAGCGCATGGCCGACAACGGCTTCATCACCGAGAAGCAGCACGACGACGCGCTCGCACAGGTGCTGCGATACCGCACGCAGAGCGACGTCTCGGTACACGCCGAGCACGTGACCGAAGCGGCCCGCCAGCTCGTGTTCGCGCAGTACGGCGAGGAGTCGTACACGCGCGGCCTCAACGTCTACGTCACGGTCGACGCCGCCGCGCAGGGCGTGGCCTACCGCGCGCTGCGCCGCGGGCTGATGGACTTCGAACTGCGGCAGGTCTACCGCGGCCCCGAGGCCTACGTCGACCTGCCGGCCGACGCCTCGCTGATCGACGCCCGCGTCGCCGAGGCGCTGGCCGACCACCCGGACAACGACGACCTGAAGGCCGCCGTCGTGCTGGAGGCCTCGCCGCGCAAGGTGGTGGCGATGCTGCAGTCGGGCGACTCGATCACCGTCACCGGCGACGGTCTCAAGCCCGTCACCTCCGGCCTGTCCGAGAAGGCCGGGCCGAAGACCAAGATCCGCCCGGGCGCCGTGGTGCGCGCGCTGCAGGGGCCCAAGGGCGACTGGCGGCTGACGCAGTTGCCCGAGGTCGAAGGCGCGTTCGTCGCGCTGGACCCGCGCACCGGCGCGATCCGCGCCATGGTCGGCGGCTTCGACTTCGGCAAGAGCAAGTTCAACCACGTCACGCAGGCCTGGCGCCAGCCGGGGTCGAGCTTCAAGCCCTTCATCTACTCGGCGGCGCTGGAGAAGGGCTTCACCGCCGCGACCGTCGTCAATGACGCCCCGCTCTTCTTCGACGCCACGCAGACCGGCAGCCAGCCCTGGGAGCCGAAGAACTACGACGGCACCTTCGACGGCCCGCTGCCGTTGAAGACCGCGCTGGCCAAGTCGAAGAACATGGTGTCGATCCGCATCCTGCAGGCGATCGACCCGGCGTACGCACAGGGCTGGCTCGACCGCTTCGGCTTCGAGGCCGACAGGCACCCGGCCTACCTGACGATGGCGCTCGGCGCTGGCTCGGTGACGCCGATGCAGATGGCCACCGCCTACAGCGTGTTCGCGAACGGCGGCTACCGCATCGCGCCGATGCTGATCTCGCGCCTGACCGACAACAAGGGCAAGGTGTTGCTGGAGTCGAAGCCGCCGGCGCTGGACTCGTCGATGCGCACGCTCGACGCCCGCAACGCCTTCGTGATGAATTCGCTGCTGCAGGAGATCACGCGCTCGGGCACGGCGGCGAAGGCGCAGGCCACGCTGAAGCGGCCCGACGTCTACGGCAAGACCGGCACGACGAACGACTCGATGGACGCCTGGTTTGCCGGCTTCAACCCGACGCTGGCCGCGATCGTGTGGATCGGCTATGACACGCCGAAGAAGCTGGGCGACCGCGAAACCGGCGGCGGCCTGGCGCTGCCGGTGTGGATCGACTTCATGCAGTACGCGCTGAAGGGCGTGCCGGTGCAGGAGTACGCTGCGCCCGAGGGCGTGGTCCGTGTCGGCAACAACTGGGTCTACGACGAGTTCAGCGGCAGCGAGGGCGTGGCCAGCCTCGGCCTCGAAGACCAGTTGCCACCCGCGTCCACGAAGGACGAGCGCAACAGCATCCTCGACCTGTTCCGGCGCTGATCGCTGCCGGCGCCTTGCCGCTGCGGTTACGCGGCCGCGAAGGTCACCGGCGTGCCGGCCTGCGTGCTGGCGTGGCGCGACAGGGCGTCGAAGAACTCGCTGCCGTCGCGCGTGTCGACCCAGCGTGCACCGTCCCAGCGGTAGTGGTAGCCGCCGGCGCGCGCCGCCAGCCAGACTTCGTGCAGCGGCGGCTGCGTGTTGACGACGATCTTGCTGCCGCCGGGAAACGCCAGCTCCAGCAGGCCACCGGTGCGGTGGGTGTCGATGTCGACCACGTCGTCCTGCAGCAGGCGGTCGGCGGTGGCTTCAACGCGGGCGAGCAGGTCGCCGGTGAGACGGTGGTACTCGGCGTCGCTGAGCGGGTGTGCGGGGGCCGTGCTCATAGAATCCTGCGATGCATAAGTGGTTCGAATCGAGTGTAGCCGCGCGCCCTGCCGCCCTGCTGCTGCTGGTGTTGCTGGCGGCCTGCGGCCAGAAGGGCCCGCTCGAGTTGCCGGCCTCCGCGAGCGCCGCCTCGGCGCCGGCCCGCTGATGCTGCCCGGCGCCCCCCACCTCGCGCGCGACGCCGCTGGCGAACTGCGCCTCGAAGGCCACGCGCTCGCCGAACTCGGCCGCCGCCACGGCACGCCGCTGTACGTGTACTCGCGTGCCGCGATGCTCAATGCCCTCGCCGCCTACCAGCGCGCGCTGCAGGGCCGGCGCCACCTGGTCTGCTACGCGATGAAGGCGAACTCCAGCCTCGCCGTGCTGCAGACCTTCGCGCAGGCCGGCTGCGGCTTCGACATCGTGTCCGGCGGCGAGCTCGAGCGCGTGCTGGCGGCCGGCGGCAGCGCCTCGCGCGTCGTCTTCTCGGGCGTCGGCAAGACGCGCGCCGAGATGCGCCAGGCGCTCGACGCCGGGGTGCGCTGCTTCAACGTCGAGAGCACGGGCGAACTCGAACGCCTGTCCGAGGTGGCCGTCGCCGCCGGCCGGCGCGCACCGGTGAGCCTGCGCGTTAACCCCGACGTCGATGCCGGCACGCACCCGTACATCTCGACCGGCCTGAAGGGCAACAAGTTCGGCATCGCCCACGGCGAGGCCCTCGCGGCCTACCGGCGCGCGGCGTCGCTGCCGGGGCTGGAGGTGGTCGGCATCGACTGCCACATCGGCTCGCAGATCACGCAGGTCGAGCCCTACCTCGACGCCGCCGAGCGCGTGCTCGACATCGTCGCCGCGGTGGAAGCAGCCGGCATCGCGCTGCAGCACATCGACTTCGGCGGCGGGCTGGGCATCACCTACACCGACGAGACACCGCCGGCGGCCGACCTGCTGGTGCGCCGCCTGCTGGAGCGCGTCGACGCGCGCGGCTACGGCGGCCGCGAGATCCTGTTCGAGCCCGGCCGCTCGCTCGTCGGCAACGCCGGCGTGCTGCTGACCGAGGTGCAGTACCTGAAGCCGGGCGACGCAAAGAACTTCTGCATCGTCGACGCCGCCATGAACGACCTGATGCGACCGGCGATGTACGAAGCCTGGATGGCGATCGAGCCCTGCGCGCTGCGCGCCGAGCCGGCCGCCACCTGGGACGTCGTCGGGCCAGTCTGCGAGTCGGGCGACTGGCTCGGCCGCGACCGCCGCTTCGCCGCCGCACCGGGCGACATGCTGGCCGTGCTCTCCGCCGGTGCCTACGGCATGGCGATGGCCAGCAACTACAACACGCGCCCGCGCGCAGCCGAGCTGATGCTTGACGGCGAGCGCGTGCACGTGATCCGCGAGCGCGAGACCGCGCGCGAGCTGTTCGCGCGCGAACGGCTGATCGGCTAGATCCGGCCCTCTTCGACCGCGTGGCAGGCCACGCTGATGCCCTTGAAGGCCGTCAGCGCCGGCCGCTCGGCCGAGCAGCGCGAGTTGGCATGCGGGCAGCGCGGATGGAAGGCACACCCCGTCGGCGGGTTCAGCGGGTTCGGCACTTCGCCCTGCACCGGCGTGCGTGAACGGCCGCTCATCTGGATGTCCGGAATGGCGTCCAGCAGCATGCGCGTGTACGGGTGGCGCGGCGTCGAGAAGAGCGAGGCCTTGTCGGCCAGCTCGACGAGGCGGCCGAGGTACATCACGCCGACTTCGTCGGACACATGGCGCACGACCGCCAGGTTGTGCGAGATGAAGAGATAGGTCAGCCCGCGCTGGCGCTGCAGGTCCTTCATGATGTTGAGCACCTGCGCCTGCACCGACACGTCGAGCGCCGAGGTCGGCTCGTCGCAGACCAGGAACTCGGGCTGGGTGGCGAGCGCGCGCGCGATGCTGATGCGCTGGCGCTGGCCGCCGGAGAACTGGTGCGGAAACTTCTCGGTGTCGGCGGCGGCGAGGCCGACCGACTTCAGCAGGTCGGCCACGCGGCCGTGCAACTCGTCGCTGCCCTTCACGAGCCCGTGCTCGCGCAGCGGCTCGCCGACGATGTCCAGCACCTTCCAGCGTGGGTTCAGGCTGGCGTACGGGTCCTGGAAGATCATCTGCATTCGACGCCGCAGCGTGCGCAGTTCGGCCGGGTCGCGCGAGCCGTCGGTGGCCTGGCCGTCGAAGCGCACGTCGCCGCGCGTGGGCCTGTACAGGCCCACGAGCAGGCGCGCCACCGTGCTCTTGCCGCAGCCCGACTCACCGACGAGTGCCAGCGTGCGGCCCTTCTGGATGCTGAAGCTGACGCCGTCGACGGCATGCACGAACTGGCGCGGCTTGCCTTCGACGACGCGGTTCAGCCAGGGCGCGGAGACGTCGAAGACCTTGGCCAGGTCCTTCACTTCCACCAGTGCGCTCATGCGGCGGCTCCCTGCGTCTGCGGGGCCACCTGCCAGCAGGCTGCGCGTGTGGCGCCGGCGTCCATCAGGTCGGGACGCTCGCGGCGGCAGCGCTCGGTGACGTTCGGGCAACGCGGATTGAAGGCGCAACCCTGCGGGATGGCGTTCAGGCGGGGCATCGCGCCGTCGATCTGCAGCAGGCGTTCACGGTCTTCGTCCATCGCCGGGATCGAGCCCATCAGGCCCGCGGTGTAGGGGTGCTGCGGGCGGTGGATGACATCGGCCACCGGCCCCATCTCGGCAACGCGGCCGGCGTAGAGCACCGCCACGCGGTCGCAGGTCTCGGCGATCACGCCCATGTCGTGCGTGACCAGCATCACCGCCGCGCCATGGTCCTTGCACAGGCGCTTGAGCAGCGAAATGATCTGCGCCTGGATCGACACGTCGAGCGCGGTCGTCGGCTCGTCGGCCACGATGAGCTTGGGCTCCGCGGCGAGCGCGAGCGCGATCACCACGCGCTGCCGCATGCCGCCGCTGAACTGGTGCGGGTACTGGTCGATCCGCTGCTCGGCCGCCGGGATGCCGGTCTCCTGCAGCAGGCGGATGGCGCGCTGGCGCGCTTCCTCGGCGCTCACGGGCAGGTGGGTCTGGATCGTCTCGGTGAGCTGGCGGCCGATGGTGTACAGCGGGTTCAGCGAGGTCAGCGGGTCCTGGAAGATGGCGCCGATCTTGCGTCCGCGGATGCGGCGCATCTGCTCGTAGGGCAGGTTGTCGATGCGCTGGCCTTCGAGCAGGATCTCGCCGCCGGCGATGCGCCCCGGCGGTTCGAGCAGGCCGATGATCGCGGCGCCCGTGAGCGACTTGCCGGCACCGGATTCACCGACCACGCCCAGCACCTCGCCGGGCGCGATGTCGAAGGAGATGTCGTCCAGCGCGAGCAGCGTGCCGCGCCGGGTGGGGAACTCCACCCGCAGGTGGCGGACTTCGAGCAGGGGTGCAGCCATGATGAGGGTCAGCGCAGGCGCGGGTTGAGCGCGTCGCGCAGCCAGTCGCCGAGCAGGTTCACCGAGAGCGCGATCAACACCAGCATCGCGCCCGGGAAGATGGTGATCCACCACTCGCCGGAGAAGAGGAAATCGTTGCCGATGCGGATCAGCGTGCCCAGCGACGGCGAAGTCGGCGGCACGCCGACGCCCAGGAACGACAGCGTCGCTTCGGTGAGGATCGCGGCCGCGACCTGGATGGTCGCCAGCACGAGCACCGGCCCCAGCACGTTGGGCAGCACGTGGCGCAGCATGATGCGCGCCGGCGCCACGCCGATGACGCGCGCGGCCTGCACGTATTCCTTGTTGCGTTCGACCATCGTCGAGCCGCGCACGGTGCGCGCGTACTGCACCCAGCCGGTGAGCGAGATCGCGATGATCAGCACGCCGAAGGCGAGCGTGTCGTGTGCGTTCGGGAAGATCGCGCGGCCGATGCCGTCGATCAGCAGCGCAATGAGGATCGACGGGAACGACAGCATCACGTCGCAGACACGCATGATGAAGGCGTCGATCTTGCCGCCCACGAAGCCCGACAGCAGGCCGAGCCCGACGCCGACGATCATCGACAGCAGCACCGACGCAAGGCCGACGAAGAGCGAGATACGCGCGCCGTACATCAGCGCCGAGAGGATGTCGCGCCCCTGGTCGTCGGTGCCGAGCAGGAACTTCGCCTTGCCCTCGTCCATCCATGCCGGCGGCAGGCGTGCGTCGGAGAGGTCGAGCGTCGTCAGGTCGAACGGGTTGTGCGGCGCCACCCAGTTCGCGAACACCGCGCAGAACACGCAGACGAAGGCGATGACGGCGGCGATGACGGCCGTGGGCGAGCGCTTGAAGCTGTACCAGACGTCGCCGTCGAAGAAGCGGGCGAACGAACCCGGTGCGGTGGAGGAAGTGCTCATGGTCAATGGCCGCCCGTCGGCTGCTCGATGCGCAGCCGTGGGTCGACGGCGAAGTACAGCAGGTCGACCACCAGGTTGATGACGACGAAGATGAGCGCGATCAGGCACAGGTAGGCCGCCATCACCGGAATGTCGGCGAACTGCACCGCCTGGATGAAGAGCAGGCCCATGCCCGGCCACTGGAACACGGTCTCGGTGATGATCGCGAAAGCGATCAGCGAGCCGAGCTGCAAGCCGGTGATCGTGATCACCGGCACCAGCGTGTTCTTCAGCGCGTGGCCGAAGTAGACCGCGCTGTTGTGCAGACCGCGGGCGCGCGCGAACTTGATGTAGTCCGAGCGCAGCACCTCCAGCATCTCGGCACGCACCAGCCGCATGATCAGCGCCAGCTGGAACACCGACAGCGTGACGGCCGGCAGGATCAGGTGCTTCCAGCCGTCGACCGTAAGGAAGCCCGTGCTCCACGACCCGAGCACGACCACGTCACCACGGCCGAAGCTGGGCAACACCTTGAAGGTGACCGCGAAGAGCAGGATCAGCAGGATGCCGATGAGAAAGGTCGGCAGCGACACACCCAGCAGCGACAGCGTCATCATCAGCTGCGAGCCGACGGTGCCGCGCCGCAGCGCGGTGTACACGCCGAGCGGAATGCCGACGACGAGGGCGATCACCGCGGCGGTCAGCGAGAGTTCCAGCGTCGCCGGGAAACGCTCGACGATCAGCGCCGACACCTTTCGGCCCTGGCGCAGGCTGAGGCCGAACTCGCCCTGCACGGCATTGCCGACGAAGCGGGTGAACTGGACGACGAAGGACTGGTCGAGCCCGAGGTCGCGGCGCAGCGCATCGCGCTGCTCCTGCGTGGCGTCCTGGCCGAGCAGGCTGGTGACCGGGTCGCCGACGTACTGGAACAGCATGAAGGCGATGAAGGCCACCGTGAGCATCACGATGATGGCCTGGGCCAGGCGGCGAAGAATGAATGCGAGCATCAGGTGCGTGGTGCCGGCCACGCAGGCACCGGCATGGCGCCTGCGACCGCAAAGCTGCGGATGATCCGCAATTCGCGTGCCCTCTGCAAAGGGGAAAGACCTGAGGTTCGCCCAGGACCAACCCGCCTGCACGCGGGGCCGCACGGCACCTTCGCCGCTTGGCAGCGTCGACATGAAAAAGGCCGCCCGAAGGCGGCCTCGACTGTCGTGTCACGCCCGAAGGCGCGTCGATCAGAAGGTGTGACGGATGCCGAGTTCGGCTCCGGTCGACTTGAAGCCGTTGATGGCGGCGGCCGACGGACCACCCGAACCCGCGGTGAAGCGCAGGCCGGCGTCGTTGTCCACTTGCGAGAAGTTCGCGTACAGCGCGGTGCGCTTGGACAGGTCGTACTGGTAGCCGACGGCGATCTGCGCGGCCTTCGGGGCGATGCCACCAGCCGAGAACTCGGTCTCGCTGTAGGCGATCTTGATGGTGCTGGCACCGAACGGCACCGTCGCGCCGAGCAGGAAGCCGGTGTTCTCAGCCGAAGCCTGTTCCGACATGCGGTACTGAGCCATCAGGTTCATGAAACCGAAGTTCCACGAGAAGCCGACGTTGGTGTCGATCGTGTCGTCAGCCATCGTGCCGAGCTTCTCGGTCACGCCGTAAGCGACAGCAACGTTCACCGGGCCCGCGGCGTAACCGACGCGACCACCGAAGTACTTGTTGCCAACCGTGCCTTCGGCCGCAGCGATCTGCACCTGGCCGTACACACCACCCAGAGCGGGCAGGAAGTAGCCGGCGGTGTTGCTCGCGCGCACCAGCGTGGTCGCGCCCGAACCGGCTTGCGCCCAGTTGTTGGTCGCGGCGCCGACGCCGTTCGTGCCGAACGGATCGAACACGGTGTGGTTCCAGAAGGTCGGCGTGTAGTCGCGGCCGAGGCGGATTTCACCGAAACCACCCAGCAGGCTGAGGGTCGAACGGCGCTGCCACTGCTGCGACGTGGAGCCGCTGCCGAGGCTGCCGCTGCCGGTACCCGTGTCCGGGCCGAGCGCGCCTTCGAGCCAGAAGCCGGCACGCAGGCCGCCACCCAGGTCTTCGACGCCACGGAAGCCCAGGCGGCTCGACGCGATGCCGTCCTGGCTCAGCGACGTGATGTCGCCGGCCGAGCCGTTCTTCACGTTGCGGGCGTTCAGGTCGACGACACCGAAGAGGGTGACCGACGATTGGGCGGAAGCGGCACCGGCGAACGCGGTCAGCGCGGCCAGGGCGAGCAGAGATTTTTTCATTTCAACTATCTCCTAGGTTGAACAAGAGGTCCCGATCGGGGAGGTCACCCGGCAAAGGGGCTGATCAGGCCAACCTCCTCAGCGGAAGTTGGGCGTATTGCACCAGACCCCCCCAACCCTTGCAAAGGCTTGCGCGACAAATCGAGACGGGATGTTGTCTTGCTGCAACGAGGGAGAATCCACGCTGTCGAGACTATGCTCATCCCCCATGGAAACCCTCGATCGCTGGATCGTCAGCGCCGACAACGCGCTGCGCACGCTGGCCGGCGCCGTCCACGCCGCACGGCCGAATCCGGCCGGCCATCCGGGCGCCGACGCCGAAACCTTGTCCGACGAAGAACGACACCTGGCCGGCGCGCTGATGCGCGTCAATCATGTCGGCGAGGTCTGCGCACAGGCGCTCTACCAGGCTCAGGCGCTGACGGCGCGCAGCCCCGATCTGCGGGCTCAGATGTCGGCCGCGGCGCGCGAAGAGACCGACCACCTGGCCTGGACGCAACAGCGGCTGGATGAACTCGGCGACCGGCCGAGCCTGCTGAACCCACTGTGGTACGCCGGCGCATTCGCGATCGGCATCGCCGCCGGCCGGCTCGGCGACCGCCACAGCCTGGGCTTCGTCGTCGAGACCGAGCGCCAGGTGGAACAGCACCTCGCCGGCCATCTCGAACGCCTGCCGGCGGGCGACCGGCGCTCGCGCGCCATCGTCGAACGCATGAAGGACGACGAGGCCCGCCATGCCGACCATGCGTTGTCCGCCGGCGCCACCGAGCTTCCGGCGCCACTGCGCTGGGCGATGCGCGGCGCCGCGAGGCTGATGACGGTGACGGCGCACCGCATCTGAGGCGGCCGCGGCTTCAGGCTTCGACGATCTCGAAGCCGGTCGTGATCTCGGCCGTCTTGCCGAGCATGATGCTGGCCGAGCAGTAGCGCTCGTGCGACATCTGAATCGCGCGCTCCACGGCCTGCGCCGGCAGCGCGCGCCCGGTGACGACGAAGTGCATGTGAATCTTCGTGAAGACCTTGGGGTCCTGCGGCGCGCGCTCCGACGTCAGCTTGACCTGGCAGCCGCGCACGTCGTGCCGGCCACGCTTCAGGATGAGGACGACGTCGTAGGCGGTGCAGCCACCGGTGCCGGCGAGCACGGCCTCCATCGGCCGCGGCGCAAGATTGCGGCCACCGCCGTCGGGCGCGCCGTCCATCGTGATGAAGTGGCCGCTGCCGGTCTCGGCGACGAAGCCCATGCCGGTGCCCGGCATCCAGTTGATGGTGCATTCCATGGTGCGGAGGACCTTTCGGCGCCCCGTGCGGGCGCATCGGCGTGAATTCTGCCTGGGCAGGGCCGCGGTTGGAGTCGCTTCCCTAGACAAGTCCACCACCGCATATTGCACCGCAACAAAAACCCGCTAGACTGCGTTGCATGGATCGCGCTGAATGCCGGTCCGCCGCTTGTCTCCTCCACCTCCTCCAATGGTGGATTAGGCCCGGGGCCGCAAGGCTCCGGGCCCTTTTCTTTCCGGGACGGCGCTTATGATCCGGCCCCCTCCTGCCTGACGTCCGAGCGATGCCCGCCACGCGAACGACCGGCGAGCGCATCGCCGCCGATTACCTGAAGAAGATCCTCACCGCGCGCGTCTATGACGTCGCCGTGGAGACCGCGCTGACCCCGGCGCGCACGCTGTCGCGCCGCATCGGCAACCAGGTGCTGCTCAAGCGCGAGGACCAGCAGCCCGTCTTCAGCTTCAAGCTGCGCGGCGCCTACAACAAGATGGCGCACCTGACGGCCGAGCAGCTCGCACGCGGCGTCATCTGTGCCTCGGCCGGCAACCATGCGCAGGGTGTCGCGCTGTCGGCGAAGAAGCTCGGCTGCAAGGCCGTGATCGTGATGCCCGTGACGACGCCGAAGCTGAAGGTCGACGCCGTCGCCGCGCTCGGCGGCCATGTCGTCCTGCATGGCGACAGCTATTCCGACGCCTACGCGCATGCCGTCGAACTGCAGCGCGACGAGGGCCTGACCTTCGTGCACCCCTTCGACGACCCCGACGTCATCGCCGGCCAGGGCACGATCGCGATGGAGATCCTGCGCCAGCACCAGGGGCCGATCGACGCCGTCTTCGTCGCC
Source organism: Pseudomonadota bacterium (assembly GCA_963204815.1). Classification (GTDB taxonomy): domain Bacteria; phylum Pseudomonadota; class Gammaproteobacteria; order Burkholderiales; family Burkholderiaceae_C; genus Rubrivivax. The sequence continues at coordinate 22,976 of CAUJHQ010000080.1, forward strand.
ATCGGCGGCGGCGGCCTCATCTCCGGCGTCGCGGCCTACCTGAAGGCGGTGCGACCGGAGATCAAGGTCATCGGCGTGCAGACGGCCGATTCCGACGCGATGGTGCAGTCGGTGCGCGCCGGGCGCCGCGTGCGGCTGGACGACGTCGGCCTGTTCTCCGACGGCACCGCGGTGAAGTACGTCGGCGAGGAGACCTTCCGCATCGCCCGTGCGCTGGTCGACGACTTCGTCGTCGTCGACACCGACGCCGTCTGCGCCGCCATCAAGGACGTCTTCCAGGACACCCGCAGCATCCTGGAGCCGGCGGGCGCGCTCGGCGTCGCGGCGGTCAAGCAGTACGCCGAACAGCACAAGATCAAGGGCCAGACCTTCGTCACCATCACCTGCGGCGCCAACATGAACTTCGACCGCCTGCGCTTCGTCGCCGAGCGGGCCGAATTCGGCGAACGCCGCGAGGCGCTGTTCGCGGTGACGATCCCCGAGGAACGCGGCAGCTTCAAGCGCTTCTGCGAGGCGATCGGCCCGCGCGCGGTGACCGAGTTCAACTACCGCATCTCCGACGATCGCGAGGCGCATGTCTTCGTCGGCCTGGCGATCTCGCGCCGCGACGAGGCCGAGCGCCTCGAGAAGAGCTTCGTGCGTCACCGCTTCCCCACCGTCGACCTGACCGACGACGAGCTCGCGAAGGAGCACGTGCGCCACATGGTCGGCGGCCGCTCCGACCTGGCGCGCGACGAACGCCTGTTCCGCTTCGTCTTCCCCGAGCGGCCGGGCGCGCTGATGCGCTTTCTGGCGGCGCTGCACCCGAACTGGAACATCAGCCTGTTCCACTACCGCAACCAGGGCGCCGACTACGGCCGCATCCTGGTCGGCATGCAGGTGCCCGCGGGCGACGAGGCGCGTTTCCGCGCATTCCTGAAGACGCTGGCCTACCCCTGCGTCGAAGAGACGGCGAACCCGGTGTACAGGCTGTTCCTGCGTTAGCGGGCGCGGGCTACACTGCCGCCGCCATGGCCACCAGCCGATCGCTCGTCACACCGACCTCGAACCCGCTGCTCGAGAAGGCGCTGCGCGAGAAGCTCGCGCGCCGCAACGAAACCGGCGGCGGCCTCGGCCAGCTCGAGCCGCTGGCGGTGCGCCTGGGCCTGATGCAGAACACGCTGAAGCCGCGCTTCCACGACCCGCAGCTGCTGGTCTTCGCGTCCGACCACGGCATCGCCGTCGACGGCCTGCAGAGCCCGCTGCACAAGTCCACCCACGAGATGGTGGCCCAGCTGCTCGCCAACCAGCTGCCGCTGACCGTCTTCGCACGCAGCCTGCAGCTCGAGATGGCGGTCGTCGACTGCGGCATCGCCGTCGACCTGCCCACGCACGACCGCCTGCTGGCGCGCAAGATCGCCCACGGCACGCGCAACGCGCGCGTCGCCCACGCGATGAGCGTCGAGCAGGCGCACGCCGCGATGCGCGCCGGCATGGAGATCGGCGACAAGCTGCGCGGCAACATGACGGTCTTCAGCGGCCTCGGCGTCGGTGCCCACGAGAGCGCCGCGCTGGTGCTCGCGCGGCTGGCCGATTGCCCGATCCGCGACCTCATCGTCGCCGGGCCCAACATGAATCCCGAGCAGCTGGCGCACCTGATGATGGTCGTGCAGGCCGTGCAGTCGCGCCACCGCGAGGTCAGCGACCCGGTCGAGGTGCTGGCCGCCTTCGGCGGCTTCGAGATCGCCGTCATGGCCGGCGCCATGCTGATGGCGGCGAGCAAGCGCCACCTGCTGATGATCGACGGCATCTCCGCCTGCGCCGCGCTGATGCTGGCCGCGCGCATCGCCCAGCCGGTCACCGACTACTGCGTGTTCTGCCGCAGCCACGGCCACCGCGGGCTCGACCAGGCGCTGAACCTGTTCCGCGCGTCGTCGCTGCTCGAACTGGGCCTCGAGAGCATGGACGGCACCGGCGCCGCGCTCGCCTGGCCGCTCGTCAAGAGCGCCGCGGCCCTGCTGACCGAAGTCGCCGACGGTGAAGACCCCGGCCCCACGCTGCCGCAGGACCTGGACGAGAACGACGGCACCTCGGCGCTCGGCCCGGCGCTCTACTGAAGGCGACGGCGAGCGCGCGCCCGCCGCGGCCGCGTCACTGGGTCTGCTGCACCACCGGCGACTGGCCGGGCGGCGCGGGCTGCGGGGTGCCCACCGGCGGCTGCGCGGGCGCACGCGCGGTGGGCGGCATCGGCGCACGGCCGGGCAGCGGCACCACGGTCGGCAGGCGCGGCGGGGCGGAGCCGGGCGGCGCGGCCAGGTTGGGCAGCGCGGTCGGCGGCAGGGCTGGCGCCGGCACCACCGCCGGCCCCGCCGGCGACGGCACGGCCGGGGCGCCGGCGGCCGGCGGCAGGACGCCGGTGGCGGCGGCGGCCGGCGGCGGGATCTCGAGCGACACCTGCACGACACCGCCCGCCGGCCCGAGCGACGCGCCGCGCGCGCGCACCGACTGCAGCACGGTGTCGCCGTCGATCGGCGCTCCGACCCGGTAGGCCCGCGCCGGCTTGCCGTCGACTGCGATCAAGGCCACGCCTTCGCGGGCCGCGCCATCGGGCCGCGGCGCGACGACGCCGAGCAGCTGGAACCGGTTGCTGGTGGGTGCCGGCGCGGCCTCGGCCGACTGCGGCTGGGCGTCGGCGCCGAACAGGCGCGCGAGATCGCCACGCGGGCTGGCGGCGGCCGGGGCGACGACCGCGTCGGCAGGCACCGGACGGCTCGGCACGAACAGGCGCAGGCCCCAGTACGCGGCACATGCCGCGACCGCCGCCCAGACGCCGAAAGCCCACCATCGTGCCGACATGGCGGCCATTATCATTCACCCTCCCCTGTCGCGAACGCCCGAGATCGCCTGCCCATGACCCGTCTGTCTGCCCTTCGCCGCTCGCGCGGCTTCACGCTCATCGAAGTGATGGTCGTGCTCGTGATCCTGGGCGTGCTCGCGGCGCTGATCGTGCCCAACGTGCTCGAGCGCGCCGACGACGCCCGCGTCACCGCTGCGCGCACCGACATCAACAACCTGATGCAGGCGCTCAAGCTCTACAAGCTGGACAACCAGCGTTACCCGAACGCCGAGCAGGGCCTGGACGCGCTGGTGCGCAAGCCCAGCGCGTCGCCGGTGCCGCCGAACTGGAAGCCCTATCTCGACAAGCTGCCGGCCGACCCGTGGGGCCAGAAGTACCAGTTCCTGAACCCGGGCGTGAAGGGCGAGATCGACGTCTTCAGCTTCGGTGCCGACGGCCAGGCCGGCGGTGAAGGCAAGAATGCCGACGTCGGCTCCTGGCAGTAGCCGGAACCTTGCCTCCGCCCGTCGCGCCGCGGGCTTCACCCTCATCGAGGTGATGGTGGTGCTGGCCATCGTCGCCATCGGCGCCGGCCTCATCAGCCTGGCGATCCGCGACCCTTCCGAGACCCGCCTCGAACACGAGGCGGCACGCCTGTCCGCGCTGCTCGAGACCGCGCGCACCGAGGCGCGTGCCGGCGGCTTCGACGTCTCCTGGGTGCCCGGCGGCGAGGGCGGCACCGCGTTCCGGTTCGTCGGCCTGCCAGCAGCGCTGGCGCTGCCGACGAACTGGCTCAGCGACGGCGTCAACGCCGAGGTCGTCGGCGGCCGCAGCGTGATGCTCGGGCCCGACGCGATCCTGCCGCCGCAGCGCATCGTGCTGCGCCTGGACGAGCGCCGGCTCGAGATCGGCACCGACGGCATCGCCGGCTTCGCCGTCGTCGTGCCGACCGAAGAACAGGCAAGCGCGCCGTGAAGCCGGTGCCGCGCCGCCGCCGCCCCGGCGGCTTCACGCTCGTCGAGGTGCTGGTCGCGCTGGCGATCGTCGCCATCGCGCTCGGCGCCGGCCTGCGCTCGGCCGGCGTACTGGCCGACAACGCCGACCGGCTGGCCGCCGTCAGCGCCGCCCAGTGGTGCGCCGACAACCAGCTCACCGGCCTGCGGCTGGCGCGCCAGCTGCCCGGCATCGGCGACAGCGACTTCACCTGCGAGCAACTCGGCCGCAGCTTCAAGGGCCAGTTGCAGACGCGCCCGACGCCGAACCCGAACTTCCGCCGTGTCGACGCCCGCGTCACCACCGAGGACGGCGTGCCGCTGGTCTCGCTGTCGACGGTGCTCGGCCGCTACTGACTGCGATGACGCGGCGCCCACGCGGCCCGGCAGGGCCGACACCGACCGCCGGCGCCGGCTTCACGCTCGTCGAGGTGCTGGTCGCGCTGTCGATCCTTGCGGTGCTCGCCGGCCTCGCGTGGCGCGGCCTCGACGGCATGCTGCGCGCGCGCGACGCCAGCCACCAGGCGGTGGAACGCACCGCGCGCCTGAACACCGTGCTGGTGCAGTGGGAACAGGACTGGGCCGCCGTCTTCGACACCCGCACGGTGCCGGCGGTCAATTTCGACGGCCGCGCGCTGCGCCTCACGCGCAGCGTGCGCGACGGCGTCGCCGTCGTCGTGTGGATGGTCGACGACAAGGGCCGCTGGGGCCGCTGGCTCGGGCCGGCAACGACGCTGGCGCTGCCGCTGCGCGACAGCTGGATGGCCAGCCAGCAGCTGCTCGGCAGCGAGCCCGGCCTGGTCACGCTGGTCGACAAGGTCGCCGGCTGGCAGCTCTACTACTACCGCGGCAACGCCTGGTCGAACTCGCAGTCCAGCGCCGGCAGCGGCCCGCCGGGGCCGGCGGCCGCGGCCAGCGGCGCCGCCGCGCGCGAGCCGCTGCCCGACGGCGTGCGCCTCGTGCTCGACCTCGGCAACGGCGTCAATCTCACGCGCGACCTCGCGCTCGGGCCGCACGGGTCATGAGGCGGGCCCCTGCGCAACGCGGCGCCGCACTGCTGCTGGCGATGATGATCCTCACGCTGGTGGCCACGCTCGCGTCGGGCATGGTGTGGCAGCAGTCGCGCAGCATCCAGGTCGAGGCGGCCGAGCGAGCGCGCGTGCAGTCGGCGTGGATCCTCAACGGGGCCCTCGACTGGGCGCGCCTGATCCTGCGCGAGGACGCGCGCAGCGGCGGCGCCGACCACCTCGGCGAGCCTTGGGCAACGCCGCTGGCCGAGGCCCGCCTGTCGACCTTCCTGGCCGCCGACCGCGACAACAACGCCGACGGCGGCCCCGAAGCCTTCCTGTCCGGCAGCATCGTCGACGCCCAGTCGCGCTACAACCTGCGCAACCTGGTCGACGGCGAAGGCAAGCCGGTGGCCGCCGAACTGAAGGCCTTTGCGCGCCTCTGCGACGCCGCGGGGCTGCCCAGCGACACCGCGACACGCGTCGCCGAGGGCCTGCGCACCGCCTGGGCGCCGCCGAAGCCGGACGACGCCGGCGCCAGCGCGATCGCGCCGCACCGCGTCGACCAGCTCGGCTGGATCGGCATCGACGCCGCCACGCGCGGCCGGCTCGAGCCGTACGTCGTGCTGCTGCCGGTACGCACGGCGGTCAACGTCAACACCGCCGGCCGCGAGGTGCTGCTGGCCGCCTTCGACGACCTCGACCTCGCCACCGCCGAACGCCTGCTGCAGATGCGCCAGCGCCAGCCCTTCCGCAACCTCGACGAGGTGCGGGGCCAGCTGCCGCCGGGCGTGAAGGCCGAGGAGTCGCGGGTCGACGTGAAAAGCCGCTTCTTCGACATCCTCGGCCGCCTGCGGCTGGACGACCGCGCGCTCGAGGAACATTCGCTCGTCGAACGGCGCGGCGACCGCGGACTGGACGTGGTCACCATCACGCGCGAAAGGCGCAACGTGCTTTCGCCCGCTTCTTGACACCGGGCCGACGGCAACACCCATCACAATAGTCGACCATGTCCCTGCTCGCGATCCAGATCCCTCCCCGCGTGCGCCCGCCGGCGCGCGCGGCCGGGGATGCCGTGCCGGCCACCGAGTTCGACTACGTGCTCAGTGCCAACGGCCGCGCCGTCACCGGCACCGGCCGCGCCACGCCGTCGCGCATGCCCAAGGCCGACAGCGTGGTGGCCGTGCTGTCCGACGCCGACGTCGCCTGGCACCTCGTGACGATGCCCAAGTCGCCGGCCTCGCGCGTGCGGGCGGCGCTCGCCGGCATCCTCGAGGACGCCCTGCTCGACGACGACGAAGTCCTGCACCTGGCCCTGCCGCCGCGCTACGGCGCCGGCCAGGCGGTCTGGGTGGCGGTCGTCAACAAGCCCTGGCTGTCGGCCACGCTGGCGATGCTGGAAGGCAGCGGCCTCGTCGTCGAACGCGTGATCCCGCCCTGGGCGCCCGACGGCCGCGCGCGCGGCCACTTCAGCCTCGACGGCAGTGCCGACGGCGCGCTGCGGCTGGCGCTGCTGCGCGCCGAGGGCGCCGTCACGCTGCGCACCGCCGGCACGCTGGCGCGCGCGCTGCTGCCGGCCACCAGCGTCACCGTGCGCTGGACCGCCACGCCCTCGGCCGCGGCCGCCGCCGAACGCTGGCTCGGCCAGCCGGTGGCCGTCTACAGCGACGCCGAACGGGCGCTGAAGGCCGCGCGCGGCGACTGGAACCTGCGCCAGTTCGACCTCGCGCCGCGCAACCGCGGCCTGCAGGTGCTGCGCAACGCCGGCCGCCGCATGCGCGGCCCCGAGTGGCGCCCGGTGCGCTGGGGCCTGGGCGCGCTGGTGGCGCTGCAGTTCGTCGGCCTCAACGTCGCGGCCTGGCGCGCCCAGCAGGACATCGACCAGCGCAAGACCGCGATGGGTGCGTTGCTGCAGGCCGCCCACCCGGGCGTGAAGCTCGTCTACGACGCGCCGGTGCAGATGCAGCGCGAAACCGACCGCCTGCGCGCCGCCGCCGGCCGCCCCGGCGACGGCGACCTCGAGGTGCTGGTCGGCGCCGCCGCGGCCGCCTGGCCCGACGGCCAGGGCCCGGTGCAGACGCTGAAGTTCGAGAGCGGGCGCCTGATCCTGGCCGCGCCGGGCTGGGGCGAGCCGCAGCTCGCGCAGTTCCGCGACCGCCTGAAGCCCGCCGGGCTGCAGGTCGAACTCGCCGAGGGCCGCGTCACCGTGAGCCGCGGCAACCGGAGCGCCGCATGACCGACGACGACGTCGAGCCGAGCGGCCCGCTCGCCACCCGCCTGGCGCCGGTGCGCGCCTGGTGGGAAGGGCTGGCGCGTCGCGAACGCCGGCTCCTGACCTTCGGCGCCTCGGTGCTGGGGGCCTATCTGCTCTTCGCGCTGGCGGTGCAGCCGGCCTGGCGCACGCTGTCGCGCGCGCCGGCGCAACTGGCCGCGCTCGAAGCGCAGCAGCAGGCCATGCAGCGCATGGCGGCCGAAGCACGCGAACTGCGCGCGATGCCGCCGGTCAACCCCGAACAATCCGCCACCGCGCTGAAGGCCGCCACCGAGCGCCTGGGCGACCGCGCCAAGCTGAGCCTGCAGGGCGACCGCGCCGTGCTCACCGTCACCGGCGTCGGCACCGGCCAGCTGAGCGGCTGGCTGTCGGAGGTGCGCTCGGGCGCGCGGGCACGGCCGGTCGAGGCCACGCTGACGCGTGGCACCTCCGGCTACAGCGGCAACATCGTCGTCGCCATCGGGGGCGGCTCGTGAGCGCGCCGCGCCTCTCGCGGGCGCTCGTGCTGGCGCGTCCCATGCCGGGGGCCCTGCGTTGAGCAGCGCCGGCGCCGAAGCGGCCGACCTGCGCGACCGCGGCGTGGCGCGCATCGCCATCGCCGGCGCGCTGCTGGGCCTGCTGCTCGCGTTGCCGGCCTTCGCGCCGGCCTCGTGGCTGGCCGGTTCACTGGCTTCGGCCACCGGGCAGCGCCTGCTGCTGGCCGACGCCCGCGGCAGCATCTGGAACGGCAGCGCCGTGCCGGTGCTCACCGGTGGCGTCGGCAGCCGCGACGCCAGCGCCCTGCCGGGCCGGCTGTCGTGGACGGTCGGTCTGGACGGGCTGGCGATCGCCGTGCGCGCGCGCCAGGAGTGCTGCATCGAAGGCGAACTCAAGCTGCGCATCGAACCCGGCTTCGGCCGCGTCCTGATCACGCTGCCGCCGTCGCAGGGCACGCTGGCGCGCTGGCCAACCGCCTGGCTGGCCGGCATGGGCACGCCGTTCAACACGCTGCAGCTCGGCGGCACGATGGGGCTGACGAGCGGCGGCTTCAGCGCCGAGTCGGCCGCCGGCCGCTGGCGCATGACCGGCAACGTCGCGCTGTCGATCGACGACCTGTCCTCGCGCGTGTCGACGATCAGCCCGCTCGGCAGCTACCGCCTGGCCTTCACGGGCGGCGATATCACGCAGGTGAACCTGAGCACCGGCGACGGCGCGCTGCGCCTCACCGGCAGCGGGCAGTTCGGCGCCAACGGCCTGCGCTTCCGCGGCGAGGCGCGTGCGCAGCCGGGCTCGGAAAGCGCGCTGGACAATCTCCTGAACCTTCTCGGCCGGCGTCAGGGCACGCTGGCCATCCTGGCGATCGGATGAGCATGACACCCCCGCGACACCCCGCCCTCACCCCGTTGCGCGTGATCCAGCGCGTCTGCCTCGCCGCTGCCGGCCTCGGCTTCGCCGCCGTGCCCGTGCTGGCGCAGCAGACGAAGGCGGTCTCGCGCGCGCCGGTGACGGTGAACTTCATCAACGCCGACATCGAGGCCGTGACACGCGCCTTCGCGGCGATGATCAACCGCCCGATCCTCGTCGACCCGCGCGTGAAGGGCCAGATCACGGTCTACAGCGAGCAGCCGCAGAGCGTGCAGGAGGCCTACCAGAGCTACCAGTCGGCGCTGCGCGGCCTGGGCTTCGCGGTCGTCGAGAGCGCCGGCCTGCTGAAGGTGGTGCCCGAGGCCGACGCCAAGCTGCAGGCCGGCACGGTGTCGGTCGGCGAGAGCACGATCAAGGGCGACCAGGTCATCACGCAGATCTTCCAGCTGCGCTACGAGAACCCGAACAACCTCGTCGCCGTGCTGCGGCCGCTGATCAGCGCGAACAACACGATCAACGCCAATCCGGGCTCGAACTCGCTCGTCATCACCGACTACGCGGACAACCTGAAGCGCATCGCGCGCATCATCGCGGCGCTCGACCAGCCGGCGTCGACCGACCTCGAGGTGATCCCGCTCGAGCACGCGGTGGCGTCCGACCTCGCGCCGCTGGTGCAACGCCTGGCCGACTCGAGCGCCGGCACGGCGATCCCCGGCGGCGCCGGCGCCGCCGGCACCACCACCGTGGTGGCGGAGACGCGCAGCAACTCGCTCATCGTGCGCGCCGCCAACGCCGCCCGCATGGCGGCGGTGAAGGCCACGATCGCCAAGCTCGACCGGCCGGTGAGCGGCCTCGGCCCGGGCGGCGGCCTGTGGGTCGTGCACCTGAAGAACGCCGACGCCGTGAAGCTCGCCACCGTGCTGCGCGCCGCCTTCCCGAACGCCGGCGGCAGCAGCGGCGGCGGTGGCGGGTCCCCGGTGCAGGCGCCACAGGTGGCGCAGGTGTCGGTGCCCACGGGCGGTCAAGGGGCGGCCTCGGTGCAGTCCACGTCGCCGGTGACGCCTTCGGGCCAGGTCACGACCGGCGGATTCATCCAGGCCGACCCGTCGACCAACTCGCTCATCATCACAGCGCCCGAGCCGCTGTACCGCCAGGTGCGCGGCATGATCGACCAGCTCGATTCGCGGCGCGCGCAGATCTACATCGAGAGCCTCATCGTCGAGGTCTCGGGCGACAACTCGGCCGACTTCGGCTTCCAGTGGCAGGGCCTGCTGGGCCAGAGCGGCGACAAGACCGGCCTCTTCGCCGGCACCAACTTCTCCACCGGCGGCTCCAACATCGTGTCGCTGTCGGCCGCGGCGGCCGGCGGCTCGGCCACCGGGCTGTCGATCGGCGAGGGCCTGAACATCGGCCTGCTGCGCAACTACGGCGGCACCTACGCGCTGGCCGCGATCGCACGCGCGCTGCAGAGCCAGGTGAAGACCAACATCGTCTCGACGCCGAACCTGATCACGCTCGACAACGAGGAAGCGAAGATCGTCGTCGGCGAGAACGTGCCCTTCATCACCGGCCAGTTCACGCAGACCGGCGGCGCCACGTCGAACCCGTTCCAGACCATCGAGCGCAAGGACGTCGGCATCACGCTGCGCATCCGCCCGCAGATCGGCGAGAGCGGCAGCGTGCGCATGACGATCTACCAGGAGCAGTCGGCGGTGAAGTCCACCACCGCGGCCGGCACCAGCAACGCCGGGCCGTCGACCTCCAAGCGCTCGATCGAGTCGCAGGTGGTGGTCGAGGACGGCGGCATCATCGTGCTCGGCGGCCTGATCGAAGACACCTTCGAGGAGAAGAAGTCGAAGATTCCGCTGCTCGGCGACATCCCGCTGCTGGGCGCCCTCTTCCGCAGCGAGACGCGCGAGAAGCGGCGCACCAACCTGATGGTCTTCCTGCGCCCGGTGGTGATGCGCGACGCCGATGCGACGACCAAGTTCTCGGTCGACCGCTACGAGCAGATGCGCGGCCGCCAGCAGGAGGCGCAGCCGGAGCCGAGCTACGTGGTGCCGATCAACAGCTCGCCGGTGGCGCCGAAGATGCCGGCGCCGGCCGAGCCGACCGCGCCGTAAGGGGCCACCGATGGGATCGCGCCACCCGCTGCCCTACGCCTTCGCGAAGGCGAACACGCTGCTGCTCGAGGACGACGGCCAGCAGATGCTGCTGTGGGCCGGCGAGAACACGTCGGCGTCGGCGCTGGCCGAAGTCACGCGCCTGTACGACGTCACCGGCTTCGAGCGCGAGGCGGCCGTCACGCTGTCGCAGCGCATCGCCGCGGCCTACGCCGGCGGCGAGAGCAGCGCGGCGGCCGTGATCGGCGAAGTCGAGTCCGGCGTCGACCTGTCGCGCATGATGCAGGAGCTGCCGGCGGTCGAGGACCTGCTGGAGGCGGCCGACGACGCGCCCATCATCCGCATGCTCAACGCGCTGCTGACGCAGGCCGCGAAGGACGGCGCGAGCGACATCCACATCGAACCCTACGAGCGCAGCTCGAGCGTGCGCTTCCGCGTCGACGGCACGCTGCGCGAAGTGGTGCAGCCGAACCGCGCGCTGCATGCGGCGCTGATCTCGCGCCTGAAGATCATGGCCGAGCTCGACATCGCCGAGAAGCGGCTGCCGCAGGATGGCCGCATCAGCCTGCGCATCGGCGGCCGCGCGATCGACGTGCGCGTCTCCACGCTGCCCTCGGCGCACGGCGAACGCGCGGTGCTGCGCCTGCTGGACAAGGCCGAATCGAAGTTCACGCTCGAAGGCCTGGGCATGGACGGCGAGGTGCTGCGCCGCTTCGAGCACCTGGTGCAGCAGCCGCACGGCATCGTGCTCGTCACCGGCCCCACCGGCAGCGGCAAGACGACCACGCTGTACGCGTCGCTCGGCCGCGTCGACACCGGCACGACCAACGTGCTGACGGTCGAAGACCCGATCGAATACGAGCTGCCCGGCATCGGCCAGACGCAGGTCAACCCGAAGATCGACCTCACGTTCGCGAAGGCGCTGCGCGCCATCCTGCGCCAGGACCCGGACGTCATCATGATCGGCGAGATCCGCGACTACGAAACGGCGCAGATCGCCATCCAGGCCTCGCTCACCGGCCACCTGGTGCTGGCGACGATCCACACCAACGACGCGCCCTCGTGCGTGACGCGCCTGATCGACATGGGGGTCGAGCCGTACCTGCTGTCGTCCAGCCTGCTCGGCGCGCTGGCGCAGCGCCTCGTGCGCAAGCTCTGCACCAGCTGCCGGCGGCGCGACGGCGAAGGCCGCTACCACCCGGTGGGCTGCCCCGAGTGCGGCCACACCGGCTACAAGGGCCGCACCGGCGTCTACGAGTTGATGGTCGTGAACGACTCGATCCAGGCGCTGATCCACGCCCGCGCCTCCGAGCAGGACCTCGCCGACGGCGCCCGCGCCGGCGGCATGCGCTCGATGCGCGACGACGGTGACCGCCTCGTGCAGGCCGGCATCACCTCGGCCGAGGAAGTGATCCGCGTCACCCGGGACTGAGCCTTGCCCGCCTACCGCTACGAAGCGCTGACCACCGCCGGCAAGGCCGCGACCGGCATGGTCGAGGCCGACAACCCGAAGGCCGCACGCGCCCAGCTGCGCGCACGCGAACTGGTGCCGCTTGCCGTGACGCCCGTCGCCAGCACCGGCACCGGCACCACCGGCGTGCGCTTCACGCGGCGCGTGTTCTCGGCCACCGGCCTGTCGATCTGGACGCGCCAGCTGGCTGGCTTGGTCGGCAGCAGCCTGCCGCTGGAGCGTGCGCTCACCGCGCTGGCCGAGGAGGCGGAAGACCAGCGCCAGCGCGAGCTGGTGGCGCACCTGCGCAGCGAGGTCAACGCCGGCAGCGGCTTCGCGCAGGCGCTGTCGACGGCGCCGCGCGAATTCGACGAGGTCTACCGCGCGGTCGTCGCGGCCGGCGAGCAGAGCGGCGCGCTCGGCGCGGTGCTCGGCAAGCTGGCCGACGACCTGGAAGAACGCCAGGCGCTGCGCGCCAAGCTCATCGGCGCGATGGTCTACCCGGCGATCGTGACGCTGATCGCGATCGTCATCGTCACCTTCCTCGTCACCTACGTCGTGCCGCAGGTGGCCTCGGTCTTCACGAGTTCCAAGCGCGCGCTGCCGTTCCTCACGAGCGCGATGATCGGCATCAGCGACTTCGTGCGCGGCTGGGGCTGGCTGGTCGCGATCGGGCTGGCCGGCGGCCTCGCGTCGTTCGTCGGCGCGCGCCGCCAGCCGGCGTTCCGCGAGCGCACCGACGCCCTGCTGCTGCGGCTGCCGATCGTCGGCCGCCTGGCGCGCGGCTACAACGCGGCGCGCTTCGCCGGCACGCTGGCCATGCTGGCCGGCGCCGGCGTGCCCATCCTGAAGGCGCTGCAGGCCGCTGCCGAGACGCTGGGCAACCGCGCAATGCGCGCCGACGCGCTCGACGCGCTGGTGCAGGTGCGCGAAGGCGCGCCGCTGGCCAACGCGCTGGCCGGCAAGGACCGCTTTCCCGGGCTGCTGTCGATGTTCGCGCGCCTGGGCGAGCAGACCGGCCAGCTGCCGGCGATGCTGGCGCGCGCGGCGGTGCAGTTGTCCGGCGAAGTGCAGCGGCGCGCCATCGCGCTGGCCACCATCCTGGAGCCGCTGCTGATCGTCGGCATGGGCGTGGTGGTGATGCTGATCGTGCTGTCGGTGCTGCTGCCGATCATCCAGCTCAACACCTGGGTGAAGTAGCGCCGGGGCGGCGCTGAAACAAAGGAAACCCGGCACGAAGCGGCCGTGATACGGGGGCGGCGCATCGTGGCGCCATCGTTTCCCAGCACGCAGCCGATGACCCCCGCCCAGATCCAGCTCCTGCGCCGCAGCTTTGCCGCCGTGCTGCCGACGGCCGACGCCACCGCCGCGCGCTTCTACGACAACCTCTTCGCCGCCGACCCGCCGCTGCGCGCGCTGTTCCCGGCCGACCTGAAGGCGCAGCGCGCCAAGCTCGTGCAGATGGTCGGCGGCGCGGTCGGCCTGGCCGACAAGCCGCACGTGCTGCTGCCGATGCTGCGCCACCTGGGCACGCGCCACGCCGCCGACGGCGTGCGGCCGGCGCACTACGCCACCGTCGGCGGCGTGCTGATGGCCACGCTGGAGCAGACCCTCGGCCCGGCCTTCGACGGCGAGACGCGCACCGCGTGGGAGATGCTCTACGCCCTCGTCGCCGGCATGCTGCTCGAAGGCGGCGAGGCGCTCGCGGCCTGACGCGGCGCGTCCGTCAGCAGCGCCTGCACCGCCGCCAGCAGGTCACCCTTCGCGAAGGGCTTGTCCAGGCTCGCGCAACCGGTCTTCGCGAGGATGCCCTGAACCTCCGGCGACAGCGTGTCGCCGGTGACGAACAGCATGCGCCGCGCCAGCCCAGGCACGCGCGCACTGACCGCCGACCAGAACGTGACGCCGTCCATGTCGGGCATGCGCAGGTCGGACACCACGGCATCGAAGCGCGCCATCTCCAGCAGTTCCAGCGCGACCGCGGCCGATTCGGCCGTCGCCACCTCCCAGCCGGCGCTCTCGAGCATCGAGCGCAGCAGCCCGGTGATCTCGGGCTCGTCGTCGACGACGAGGATGCGCGCCTCGCGCTGCGCCGCGGCCTCGCCGGGCGCCATCGCGGCACCGTCGTCGCGCGCACCACCGCTGATCGGCAGGCTCAGCCGGAACGCGGCGCCCCCGTCCGGCTTCTCGAGCACGAGGTCGCCGCCGTGCTCGCGCACCATCGAGCGCGACACCGACAGCCCCAGCCCGGTGCCGGCGCCTTCGGCCTTGGTCGTGAAGAAGGGCTCGAAGATGCGCGCGCGCGACGCCGGCGGCACGCCCGGGCCAGTGTCGGCCACGCGCAGCCAGACCCGCGGCTCGCGGTTGTCGCGCCGCTCCTCGAGCCCGGTCGACAGGCGGATGCGTCGCGGCCCCGGGGCGCCTTCGAGCGCCTGCTGGGCGTTGACGATCAGGTTCAGCAGCACCTGGCCGACCTGGTCGCCGTCGGCCATCACCTCGGGCAGGCCGTCGGCGAGCGCGAGCTCGAACTCGATGCCGTGGCTGCGCAGCGTGTAGCCCAGCATCTCGGCGGCGGCGCGCGCCAGGTCGTTCAGCTGCACGGGCGCGCGCGTCACCGGCCGCTGGCGCGCCATGTTCAGAAAGGTGCGCACGATGCGGCCGCAGCGCTCGGCAGCATCGCGGATGCGCTCGGCGTCGCCGGCGAGTGCGCTGCCCTCGGTCTTCTCGGCCAGCAGGCTGGCCCGCCCCATCACGATGGCCAGCGGGTTGTTGAGCTCGTGCGCCACGCCGGCCAGCAGGCTGCCCATCGCGGTGAGCTTCTCGCTCTGGCGCAGCGCGTCGCGCTGGCGCTCGATCTGCCCGGCGGCCTCGACGCGCTCGGTGATGTCGGTCATCCACGCCGTCAGGTGCGGCGTGCCGTCGAGCACGGTGCGGAACATGACGACCTCGCCCGGGAACTCGCTGCCGTCGGCACGCAGGCCGGCGAGCTGCAGCCGCCGGCCGATGCCGCGCGGCTCCTCGCCGCGCGCGATGCGCGCCAGCTCGCGCCGGTTCGCCTCGCGGAAGCGCTCGGGCACCAGCACATCCTCGATCCGCCGGCCGATGACCTCTTCGCGGCGGCGGCCGAACATCGCCTCGGCCGCGGGGTTGAATTCGACGATGCGGCCTTCGAGGTCGGTCGACACGATGCCGGCGATGGCGTGGTCGATGATCGACGCCTTCAGCGCGTCGCTCTGGCGTTCGCGCTGCTGCAGTTCGCGCTGGCGGCGGAAGACGTCGGTCACCGCGTCGACCCAGCCCTGCCAGCGCTGGCCGAGCTGCGGCGCCGGCTCGGCGGCGTTCGCCGACAGCGCGCGCAGGTAGTCCAGGATCGCGAGCGCCGGGTCGACGAAGTTGCGCGCCACGAACCACTGGCCGGCGACGAACATCGCCAGCAGCGCCAGCGCGAGCAGCGCGTTCGGCAGCAGCGTCGGCAGCACCGCGGCGCGCAGCGTGGCCGCCGGCGTGGCCTGCACGTAGAGCCAGGGTGAACCCACGCGCTGCGCCGTCGCCAGCACCCAGCCGCCGTCGCGGTGCAGGCGGTCGCGGCCGAACAGCGCCGGCTCGAGCGACGCCGCCGCCAGCGCCACCGGCAGGCGCCCAGCCAACGGCACCAGCACGCGCGTGTCGGCCAGGCCGCCGCCCGCCGGCGCCACCAGTGGCGCCGCCGAATCGGCCAGCACGTTGAAGCCGCGGTCGACGATCCAGACGCGGTGCGCCGCCTCCGCCTCCCCGCTGCGGCGGCCGACCCACTGCTCGACCCGGCGCTGCAAGTCGTCGAGGCGGAAGTCCAGGCTCACCTCGCCGCGGTAGCGGCCGCCGACGACGACGTCGGCGCCGTGCGACATGACGAGCTGGCCGTCGAGCTGGCTCACGTAGGGCGTGCCCCAGAACAGGGTGTCGGCGGGGTCGCGCTCGAGCGCGCGCGCCGAGCGCTCGGCTGCCGTGCGGCGTGCCTCGTCGAGCGCGACGAGGGTGGGCACGCCCATCGAGCGCAGCATGCGTTCGGTGTCGACCCAGGGGTAGCCGAAGGACGTGTTGGCCTCGGCGGCGGCGAACCAGGTGGCCTCGAAGTCGGACGCGCGGCCGTGCACGATGCGCGAGTGCTCGACGAACAGGCGCGCGCGGCGCAGCCAGGCTTCGTCGGGCGCGCGGCCGTCGGGCTCGGCCCACCAGAACTGGCCGAAGCGCTCGCGCGTGGCGGCCGCGGCGCCGTCGAGCGACCAGCCGTCGGCCGCGCCGCCGGCGCGCCGCGGCGACAACGCCGCGCGCAGCGCCGGCCCGGCATCGGGCGGGTCGTTCCAGCGCGTCTCGAGCATCACGCGCAGGTCGTGCACGTGCGCCATCGCCGGCCGCGCCACCGCCTCCAGTTCCTGCGCGCGCTCGTCGGCATGGCGCAGCAGGTCGCGCTCGGCGTCGCCCATGCGCTGCACGTATTCGAGCGCGGTCAGCACGGCCAGCAGCGCCAGCACCGGCAGCGCCAGGCCCCACAGCAGGCGGCGCGCGGTGCGCAGCGTGCCCGCGCCGGGGGCCGTCATCCCGGCACGAAGACGTAGCCCACGTTGCGCACCGTCTTCAGCACCTCGGGCTTGTCGGGGTTGCGTTCGATCTTGCGGCGCAGCCGCATCATGCGCAGGTCGATGGAACGGTCGAAGACGTCCCAGCCGCGGTTGTGCGCCTGCTCCATGATGGTGTCGCGCGACAGCGGCCGGTTCGGGTGGCGCGCGAACAGCGCCAGCAGGTCGTACTCGGCGGCGGTGATCTCGATCTCCTGCTCGTCGGCGCCGAACAGGCGGCGCATGTCGAGGTCGAGCCGGCAGGCGCCGAAACGCACCTGGCGCGGCGCGGCATCGGCCACCGCCGGCGCGGCGACACCGGCCGCGGCCTGCAGGCGGCGGATCACCGACCGCACGCGCGCCAGCAGTTCACGCGGCTCGAAGGGCTTGGGCAGGTAGTCGTCGGCGCCGAGTTCGAGGCCGACGATGCGGTCGACCGATTCGCCCGCCGTCGTCAGGATGACGATGCCGACGCCGGGGTGCGCCTCGCGCAGCCAGCGCGCCAGCGAAAGGCCGTTCTCGCCCGGCATGTTGACGTCGAGGATGGCGATCTGCGGCGTGCCGCGCGCCAGCAGTTCACGCGCCGCCGCGGCATGCCCGGCGGTCTGCACGGTGTAGCCGTGGCGGGCGAAGTACTCGCCCAGCAGCGTGCGGATCTCGGGTTCGTCGTCGACCACCAGCACGGCGGGTGGCGGCATGTCGGTGGCCATGGCGTCGGATTCGGCGGCCCGGGCGGGCTGCGCGGGATGATAGCGATCGGTGGCGGGCTGGAACATCATGCGCGCGAGCGTGCCGCCGCACCGTTTCAGTGCCGCGTCGACGCGGGCCTTGCCGGGTTTCGATTGTTTCAGCGGGGCCGCGCCGCCGGCGTCGGCGCCTGGGTCAGCCTCGGCCGCCCAGCACCGCCACCAGCGCGCCGGCCAGCGCCACCCCGAGCGGGGCGGTCGACCACCAGCCGCCACGCGCGAGCCGGTCGCCTTCCGGCACCGGCTCGGCGCCGTCGAGGTCTTCGGCGAAGGCCTCGCTGCGGTAGCAGGGCTCGGCGGCGTTCTCGTCCGAACGGGCGCGTGCGTCGGCGCCGGCCGTGAGTTCGCGCATCAGGTCGTGCGGCAGCGTGACGGGTGCGTGGGCCATGGCGTTCTCCGGTGTCCGGTCGGTCTTCGCAGGGGCGGGCGACGGGCCGCGCCACTACACGGCACTTTCGCGCGCGAAGGTTGCAGAGATGCGTCAGCCGCGCGGCGTTCGTGTTTCAGATGTATCGGCCGGCACGGAACATGCTGAACCTCAGCAGGTCATTTGCCCGTGATTTCCCCCACTCCTCGGGTCTTGCCATCCGGGGGTGTCTGCTTGAATGATCGGCACGGGTCCAGGTTCTCGAAGCCGCACCGGGGTGCGGCGTTGCAGGAGGTGTGCATGTCGGTGTCGCACGATCTCGTTCCGTTGGCCGCCGAGCGCGGCCGCATCCCGATCGCGCAGATGCGCAGCGTCTACCGCGTCGGCGACGTCGAGAAGCGCCTGACCCGCCTGCCGCCGAAGGAACACGAAAGCCTGCGCTCCACCTACGAGCGCATGCTGGAGAAGGGCCCCGAGCGCTTCCAGGTCAAGCCCAGCGGCCTGCCGGCGATGGAGCACCTCTACGACGAGCTGCCGAACTTCGCCGACGTGCTCGACGACGTGCGCCGCCAGCTCGCGCTGTGCCAGGACAGCCGCGACGCGCTGGAGATCACGCCGATGCTGCTGCTCGGCCCGCCGGGCATCGGCAAGACGCACTTCGCGCGCGAGATCTCCCAGCTGCTGGGCACCGGCATGGGCTTCATCTCGATGAGCTCGCTCACCGCCGGCTGGGTGCTCAGCGGCGCGTCCAGCCAGTGGAAGGGCGCGCGCCCCGGCAAGGTCTTCGAGACGCTGGTCGACGGCGCCTATGCGAACCCGGTGATGGTGGTCGACGAGATCGACAAGGCGCGCGGCGAGCACGCCTACGACCCGCTGGGCGCGCTGTACAGCCTGCTCGAGCACGACACCGCGCAGAGCTTCACCGACGAGTTCGCCGAGATCGCGATCGACGCCAGCCAGGTGATCTGGGTCGCGACCGCGAACGACGAGCGCGCGATTCCCGAGCCCATCCTCAACCGCATGAACGTGTTCGAGGTGCAGGCGCCCGACGCCGACGCCGCGCGGGCGATCGCGCTGCGCCTGTACCGCCAGCTGCGCGGCGCGCACGCCTGGGGCCAGCGCTTCGACGAGGTGCCCGCCGACGCCGTGCTCGAGCGCCTGGCCGCGATGGCCCCGCGCGAAATGCGGCGCGCCTGGATGACGGCCTTCGGCAATGCCCGCCTCGACGGCCGCGACGCGATCGAGGTCGCCGACCTGCCCGACGGCGCGCCGCGGCGCGCCCCGATCGGCTTCATGCAGTGACCGGCTCGTGCGGGGCGCCGTCGCGCCGCACCGTTCCCTTGCCGCTCTGCTTGCCGTCGTACAGCGCCGCGTCGGCACGCTTGAGCAGGGTTTCGGCGTCCTGACCGTCGATGGGCGCGATCGCGAAACCCACGGTCAGGCCGACGCGGCACAGTTCGCCGCGCACCTGGAAGGGCTGCCGGAAGGCGTCGACCAGCTTGCGGCCCAGGCGCCAGGCGTCGGCCTCGGCGGGCAGCCCCTCGGCGAGGACGACGAACTCGTCGCCGCCCAGGCGCGCGACGACATCGCGCGCGCGCAGCGTGGCCTTCAGGCGCCGCGACACGGCCACCAGCAGTTCGTCACCGCCATCGTGGCCGAGGTGGTCGTTGACGGCCTTGAAGCCGTCGAGGTCCACCACGTAGACGGCAAGCAGCCGTTCGCTGCCGGCCGACGCCGCGAGCGCCGAGCGCAGCGCGGTCGCCAGCCCGCGCCGGTTGGGCAGCGTGGTCAAGGCGTCGGTGTGGGCCAGTGCCCGCATCAGCTCGCGTTCGCGGCCGGCACTCTCGGCCTGGCGGCGCGCGTCCTCGTTGCGCACGCCCAGCACGCGCAGCCACATCAGCATCTCGAAGATCGAGCCGGCCTGGAAGGCGTGCCGCGTGACGGCGTTGAGGTCGAGCCAGCCACGGGCCAGCAGCGACATGACGACGATGCCCACGGCGTAGCCCGCCCAGCCGGCGAAGACGTAGGGCGCGGCGCGGTCGCCGCCGCGCAGGCGCACCCAGGCTGCCGGCACCGCCAGCAGCGTCGGCAGCGGGCCGAGCACGGTGGCAGCGAGGTGGGCCGTGCGGTAGCCGACGATGTCGAGCGCGAACAGCGCCGCCACGGTCCACGCGAGCCCGGCGACGGTGAAGGCGGCCCGCGCCAGCGGCCGGCTGAGCGCGCGCACGTCGAGCAGGCGCTCGATCAGCAGCGCGCCGCCGCCGAGCGCCAGCAGCACGGCCAGCAGCGGCGCGTTGTCGGTCAGCCACGCGTGCGACGGCCACAGGTACAACGCCGCGAAGCCGTGGAAGGCGAAGAAGAACATCGACGTGCCGGCCACGGTCACGGCGTAGTGCAGGTACATCGGGTCGCGCGTGGACATCCACTGCGAGAGCGCGTGCATCAGCAGCGTCAGCGCCAACCCGGCGGCCAGGCCTTGCAGCAGCTGCGATGCGTTCTCAAGCGCGTGGAAGGCTTCGGCCTTCGCCAGGCGCGGCGGCACCATCATCGACCCCTTGGTCTCCACGCGCAGCAGCAGTTCATGCGGGACGCCGGGCTCCAGCACCAGCGGCATGGCGTGCGGGCGCACCGCGGCCGCGCGAGCCGCGACCGGCACCTGGTCGCCGAGTACGGCCGACCTCAGCAGCCGGCCGTCGCGCAGCAGGTGCACGTCGATGCGGTCGAGCGGCGCGAAGTCGAGTTCCAGCCACCAGCGTCCGTCGCCACCCGCCTCGGCACGCAGCGGCAGGCGCAGCCACACCGCCCCGGTCCGCACACCCAGGTTGGCGTGGGGCGTGCCCGGGCGTTCGAAGCGCGCGCGCTGGGCGAGCACTGCGTCGAGGTCGAGCGCGCCGTCGGCGTCGGCCAGCAGGGTCACCATCGGCCACGCATCGACATCCGGCCGGTCGTCGACGAGCCGCAGCCCGGCCAGCGCCGCGCCGGCCGCCAGCATGAGCGCCGCCGCCGCGAGACCGCGGATCAAGAGGGTGACAAGTGACGGGCGATTCGACTTCATGGGCAATCGACCCAGATATCGGCCGCCAGGTCAGTCCCCTTGAGGCGGGCGCCGGCACACCGGCACCGACAATCGGCACCATGACGCTCGTTCGCGCCGCCCGCAGCCTCTCACTCTGGATCGCCGCCTGCGCAGCCAGCGCGCAGACCGCGGCCCCCGCGGGCGCCGCCGCGATGCCGGGGGCCGACGCCGCGCCGCGCCCGCGCATCGGCCTCGTGCTCGGCGGCGGCGGCGCGCGCGGCGCGGCACACATCGGCGTGCTCGAAGTGCTGGAGCGGCTGCGCGTGCCGGTCGACTGCTTGGCCGGCACCAGCATGGGCGCGCTGGTGGCCGGCGCCTGGGCGAGCGGGCTCGACCCGGCGGCGATGCGGCGCGAGCTCGCCGCCGCCGACTGGGACGACATGTTCCAGGACAACCCCGACGACACCGAGCTCGACTTCCGCCACAAGCGCCTGTCGCAGCGCTTCCTGCCCGGCAGCGAGAGCGGCATCACGACGCGCGGCCTGATCACGCCGCCGGGCGTGGTCGCCGGGCAGAAGATCAAGCTGTTCTTCAACCGCCTGGTGCGGGTGGACGCCGGCGAGCGCGACATCGCGCGCCTGCCGCTGCCGGTGTCCATCATCGCCACCGACATCGCCACCGGCCAGCGTGTCGTGCTGCGCGAAGGGCCGCTCGCGCAGGCCATGCGGGCCAGCATGTCGGTGCCGGGCCTGATGGCGCCGCTCGACCTCGGCGGCCGCAAGCTCGTCGACGGCGGCCTCGTCGACAACCTGCCGATCCGCGAGGTGCGCGAACGCTGCAAGGCCGACGTCGTGATCGCCGTCAACGTCGGCTCGCCGCTGCTGAAGGCGGAGGACATCTCGGGCCTGCTGTCGGTGTCGGCGCAGATGGTGAACATCCTCACCGAGCAGAACGTGAGCCAGAGCCTGGCCACGCTGACGCCCAACGACGTCTACGTGCAGCCCGACCTCGGGCCCGTCACCGCGGCCGACTTCAAGCTGCACGCCGAAGCCGCCGACCGCGGCGCCGCCGCGGCCGAGGCGGTCGCGCCGGCGCTGTCGCGGCTGGGCCTGCCGGCGGCCGAGTACGCGGCCTGGCGGCAGCGCTTCGAGACCGCGGCGCACTGGCCCCCGGTCGTCGACGCGGTCGAGATCGCCGGCCTCGCGCGCGTGAACCCCGCCACGCTGCAGCGCCACCTGCGCCAGCGCACCGGCGAGGCGCTGGACGTCAGCCGCCTCGAAGCCGACCTGCTGCGCGCCTACGGCGACGGCCACTACGAGGGCGTCGACTACGCCCTCGTCGCCGACGGCGGGCGCCACCTGCTGCGGGTGAGCCCGGTCGAGAAGCGCTGGGGCCCGGACTACCTGCGCCTGGGCTTCGGCCTGAACTCGAACTTCAGCCAGGGCTCCAGCTACGCCGTGCGGGTGGGCTGGCACAAGACCTGGCTGAACCGGCTCGGCGGCGAACTGCTCGTCACAGGCGAACTCGGCACCACCTCGGGCGGCGGCGTCGAGTGGTACCAGCCGCTGGACGCCGAACAGCGCTGGTTCGGGACCGTCAACGCGAGCTACCGGCGCGAACGGCGCGACCTGTTCCAGGACGACAACCGCATCTCCGAGTACACGCTCGCCAACGGCACCACCGACTTCCTGCTCGGCCACAGCCTGGGCAACGTGGGCCAGGTGATGGCCGGCCGCCGCCACATCTACCGCAAGGGCACGATCGACACCGGCCTGCCGCTGCTGCCCGAGGAATCGGTGCGCTTCGGCGGCTGGCTGCTCGCGCTGGACCTGGACCAGATGAACCGCCTGTACGTGCCCACGCGCGGCTGGAGCGCGGCCGCCTCGTGGTTCGAGAGCCCGCAGCGCGACTACGCACGCTTCAACGCCGACCTGCGCGTGGCGCACGAGTTCGGCCCCTGGGTGTTCGGCGCGCGGGCGACGATGACGAGCTCGCCACGCGGCAGCCTGCCCTTCTACGACGCCGGCCAGCTCGGCGGCTTCCTGAACCTTTCGGGCTACGCCAACGGCCAGCTCGTCGGCGACAACGTGCGCTACGCGCACCTGCGCGGCGAACGCATCGTCGGCCGCCTGCCTCTGGGGCTGCGTGGCGACATGCGGCTGGGCGTGGCGCTGGAGGCCGGCCGCGTCGGCACGCCGTACACCGAGACGAACCGCCGCGGCTGGCTCGACTCCGGCGCGCTCTACCTCGGCGGCCAGACGCCGGTCGGCCTGGTGGTGCTGGGCATCGGCCGGTCGAGCACCGGCTCGACCAACGCCTACCTGCAGGTCGGCACGCCCTGAGGCGGACGGCCGTCCCAACACATGGGACCGCCGCCGCGCCGTCAGCGCTGGCCCGGATTGCGCGCCACTGGCGCGCCGCCGACGATTCGCCCGCCCGCCGGCCCCTCGGCGTCGCCCCGCTCCCTGGAGACCTGCCCCATGCAAAGACGCCACCTCGTTGCTGCCGCCGCCCTGGCGCCCTTCGCCAGCTTCGCCCAGGACGCCGCCTGGCCGACCAAGCCGGTGAAGCTGGTCTGCCCGTTCCCGGCCGGCGGCACCAGCGACATCATGGCCCGCATGGTGGCCGAGGCGCTGGGCAAGGAGTTCGGCCAGCAGTTCATCGTCGAGAACATCGGCGGCGCCGGCGGCACCATCGGCACCGCGCGCGCCGCCAAGATGGCGCCCGACGGCTACACCATCGTGCAGTCCGGCGTCGGCCAGAACGCGGTGGCGCACGGCCTGGACCCGAAGCTCGCCTACGACTCGATGCGCGACTTCGTCCACATCAGCCAGGTGCACAGCGGCCCGAACGTGCTGGTGGTGCACCCCGAGCAGCCGTTCAAGACCTTCCAGGAACTGATCACCTACATCCGCCGCAACCCGGGCAAGCTGAACTACGGCTACACGCACGCAGCCTCGGGCCACATGGCGATGGAGTTGCTCAAGCAGGTGGGCGGCGAGAAGGGGCAACCGCTCTTCATCGTCGGCATCCCGTACCGCGGCGGCGGCCCGATGATGCAGGACCTGCTGGGCGGCCAGATCCCGATGATGTTCATCAACCAGGACGTCGCGCTGCCGCACATCAAGGCCGGCAAGCTGCGCGCGCTGGCCGTCACCAGCAAGGAGCGCAACCCGCTCTACCCCGACACACCCACCATCGCCGAGACCGGCGTGAAGGGCTACGAGGCGCTCAGCTGGTCGGGCATCTCGGCGATCAAGGGCACGCCCAAGCCCATCGTCGACAAGCTCGAGGCGGCGATGAAGAAGATCATGGCCTCGCCCGAGATCAAGCAGCGCATGGAATCGGTCGGCTTCGTCATCCCGGCGCAGGGCAGCGAGCCCTACACGCGCTTCGTGAAGAGCGAGATCGACCTCTGGACGCGCGTCATCAAGACCGCCGGCATCAAGGCCGAGTGACGCGGGGCGGCCGGTGATCGCGCGCACGCCCGACGACATCACCGCCGCCGTGCGGGCCGAGGCCGAACGCACCGCCGACCCGCGGGCGCGCGAGATCCTCGTCGCCGCCATCACGCACCTGCATGCCTTCGTGCGCGAGGCGCGGCTCACGGAGCCCGAGTTCCACCAGCTCTGCGCCGCGCTCGCGCGCGCCGGCCAGCGCACGACGGCCTCGCACAACGAGGTGGTGCTGGGCGCTGGCTCGCTGGGCGTGTCGGCGCTGGTCTGCCTGCAGAACAACGCCGAGGCGAGCACCGCCAACCTGCTCGGCCCGTTCTGGCGCGAGGGCGCGCCGGTGCTGGCACGCGGCGCGTCGATCGTGCGGTCGCCGACGCCCGGGCCGGCGGTGCGGGTGTGCGCGCAGGTGGTCGACGTCGAAGGTGCGCCGGTGGCCGGTGCGCGCGTCGACGTCTGGCACGCCAGCCCCGAAGGCTTCTACGAGAACCAGGACCCGGCACAGGCCGACATGAACCTGCGCGGCCGCTTCGAGACCGATGCCGAAGGCCGCATCGAGTTCCACACCGTCAAGCCGGTGGGCTACCCGGTCCCGGTCGACGGTCCGGTGGGCGACCTGCTGCGCCTGCAGGGGCGGCACAACCTGCGGCCGGCACACATCCACTTCCTGATCGCGAAGGACGGCTTCAAGACGCAGTTCGCGCAGCTGTACTCGGCCGACGACCCGAACCTGGAGAGCGACGTGCAGTTCGCGGTGACGCGCCCGCTCGTCGGCCACTACGCGGCACAGGCCGACGGCAGCTTCGTGCTCGAGCACCGCTTCGTCGTCACGCCGGGCGTGTCGCGCCTGCCGGTGCCGCCGATCAGCGGCAAGGCCGCCGGCGAGCGCCCCGCGCTGCAGGTGCTGGCCCGGCGCTGATCAGCCTTCGCGGCGGCGCAGGCGCAGCGCCACCAGCAGCAGGCTGCCGCTGACCGACGCCGCCCACAGCGGGCCCTGGCCCACCACGTCGGGCAGTTGCAGCAGCAGTTCGGGCGCCTTCTGCTCGACGTAGCGCGCCAGCTCGAGCACCTGCGCGCCGTCGAGCCGCAGCGCGTCGCCGAGGTCGGCGACGGCGACGCGCCAGCGGGTGTCGGGCAGCAGCGAGCCGAAGGCGCCGGCGGCCAGCGTCACCAGCGCGAGCGGGCCCACCGGGCGCAACAGGCCGTTCAGCAGGCGCACGCGCAGCGACAGCGGCGCGTCGTTGTAGAAGCGCGCCACCAGCGGCGCGATCTCGGGTGCAGCTTCGGCGTGTTGCATGGGCGGCCTCCGATGTATGGGCAGGCATCGTCGCACACCGGGCGCGACACGACGATGAAGCTTCTGCGAAGGCTTGTGTCGGTGCGTTTCAGGTGCTGAGCAGAGCCGTCAGATGCAGCAGGTCGCGCGCAGCGAAGTCCACCGGCCCGTCGGGCCCGTGCTCGCCGAGGCCGGGTCCGCACTCGTCGGGCCGCGCGATGTGCGCGGTGCGCAGGCCGGCCTGCGCGGCGGCGGCGAGGTCCGACGAATGCGCGGCCACCATCAGCGTCTCGCCGGGCGCGCAGTCGAAGGCCGCCGCGGCCGCGAGGTAGACCACCGCCTTGGGCTTGTAGTCGCGCGCGAGCTCGGCGCCGGCGATGGCGTCCCAGGGAAAGCCGTTGCGCCGCGCCAGGTCGACCATCAGCGAGATGTTGCCGTTCGAGCACGGCGCGATGCGGAAGCGTTCGCGCAGCCGCACGAGCGCGGGCGTCACGTCGGGCCAGGCATCGAGGCGGTGCCAGGCCAGGTTGAGATCGGCACGCACCGCGTCGGGCACGTCGTGCAGGCCGCGGTCGGCGAGCACGCGGTCCAGGTTCAGCCGGTGCAGCACGTCGAGCTTGCTGAACGGCCACTCGCCCGAGCGCACCTTCTCCATCGCCGGCTGGTACTGCGCGCGCCAGTCGTCGGCGAAGACCTCGGGGTCGGGCACGCGCACGCCGAGCGTGGCGCGCACCTCGCGCGCGATGCTGCCGCGCCAGTCCACCAGGGTGCCGAAGACGTCGAAGACGAGGGTGCGGATCGTGTTCATGGCAGCGATGCTAGCCAGCTGCGCAGCCGCATCGGCATCACCGGCTTGGGCAGCCCGGGCAGGCCGCTGGCGCGCAGCGGTGGCAGACGGTCCGGCACGATATCGCCGGTGACGACGAGCGCCGGCGTCGCCGTACAGACCGAAGGCCGTTCAGCGCGCACCGTAGCTCACGGCCTGTCGGCCGCCGATGATGGCACCCATGTCCGGCGCCGCGCCGCTGTGGCCGTCGGTGATGTTCGGGATCGCGACGCCGGCGTTGCGCATCGCCGCGCCGTCCGCCAGCGCCGGGATCTGCAGCGGCACCACGCGTGTGAGGTGGTCGCTGCCCAGCACGATGGCCGGCGTGAAGGGCTCGCTCGTCGTCAGCACGTCGAACTGGTGGCGCCGGGTGGCGGTGCCGAAGAGCGGCACGCTGGCGACCTGGCCCGCGCCGGCGATGGCGTCGCTCACGCTGGCGTAGCTGGTGCCCGAGTTGCTCCACCACACCTTGCCGTTCGGGAACCAGGCGTTGTGCGTGAAGTCCATCGGGTCGTGGCCGGTGGCCTCGAAGGCCAGCGTCTGGCCGCTGGTGCCGCGGTAGACGACGATGTTGTTGCGATAGCTGAAGCCGCGCAGCGCGCCGTCGTTGTTCTGCACCCAGCCCCAGCCGGTGCGGCCCTCGGTGCGCACGACGGTGTTGTTGTAGATGAGGAAGCCGCTGTTGGTGTTGTTCAACTTGTACGGGCCGCGCATCGTGTTGATGGCGACGTTGCGGAAGCAGTAGAGCGGGCCGCCGTACACCGGGTCGACCGACAACAACGTGCCGCAGTTGCTGATGTGGTTGTCGTAGAAGGCGATGTTGCGGGTGCCGTAGTCGGCCTCGAAGGCGTCGTCGCCGGTCGACTTCACGAGGTTGCGCCAGTAGTACACGCCGGCCGAGAAGACGCCGCCGGCGACGGCGAACGAATCGCCGAAGCCGTCGAGCATGTTGTTCCAGGCGCAATTGCCGCGGCCGGGCAGGCGCACGCCGTCGTCGTTCCAGGTGGCGTTGGTCTCGATCTCGGACTGGGTCCACGGGTTGTTGCCCGTGAGCACGCAGTCGTGCAGCAGCACGCCGTTCACGGCGGCATAGGCCACGACGCCCATGTCGACGCCGGTGATGACCAGGCGGCGCAGCGTGACCTCGGTCTGGCCGGCCGTGCCGTCGAAGAACTGCACGCCCACCGACGAGGCCGCGGTGCCGGAGTTGACCCCCGAGCCCTGCAGCGTCAGGTTCTCGACCACCACGTACGACGCGTTGCGCACCTGCAGGCAGGCCTGGGCGTCGCGGATGACGACGCCCGCCTGGCTGGCGCCACGGATGACGATGGGGTTGGCGGCGGCGCCGGAGCGCGAGAGAAAGAGGTTCAGGCCGTCGTACAGGCCGTCGGCGAGTTGCAGCACGTCGCCCGGGTTCAGCGCCGCAAGCTGCGCGACGAGGGTGGCCGGCGTCGCCGTCTTGTTCGCGGCACCGGCCGCGGCGGGCAGCGTGCGCGTGCGCGCCGCGACCACCGCCACCTGCTGCGCCTGGCCGGGCTCGTCGAGCGCCAGCTCCACCTCGTACGCGGTGCCCGGCACCAGATCGAACAGGCTGCCGGCGAAGGCATCGACGACGTTCACCGGCCCCGGCAGGCTGAACTCGGGTCGGATGCGCAGCAGCGGGTGGCCCGTGCTCCACGCGGTGTCGCCGCTGCGCCGATAGCGCACCGACACCGTGGCCGACGGCGAGAAGCTGCGCGTGGTCGGCAGGTACAGGCCGATCTGCTCCGGTGTCTCGCGCTCGAGCTGCAGGCTCAGGCCGGGCAGCGAGGTGCCGGGCGTGGGCGATGGCGTGGGGCTCGGGCTCGGGCTCGGGCTCGGGCTCGGGCTCGGGCTCGGCGTCGGCGTCGGCGTCGGTGTCGGTGTCGGTGTCGGTGTCGGTGTCGGTGTCGGTGTCGGTGTCGGTGTCGGTGTCGGTGTCGGTGTCGGCGTCGACTCATCGGCCGCGCCACCGCCGCAGCCTGCCACGGCCGAGACGGCGAGCACGGCGCTCATCTGGCCGAGGAAACGGCGGCGTGCCGAGGCATCAGGCGGCGTGGCGGAGGGGTCGGTCGTGTTCGTGATGGCGCTCATGGTGTGCGGTACGGTTCTAGACCCGCGCGGAGACCGCAGGGTAACGCTTCGTACCGACCATCCACCGCCACATTGGCGCCGGCCGGCGACACACCGGCGGCCAGCAGGCGGTCGGCGCCGACCTGCACCGAGCGGTGCAGGGCCGGGTCGAGCCGGCCGGCCACCCCAATGTGACCAGGGCACAGCAGGAACTGCACGCGGCCCTGCAACATCTGCGCTTCGCACTGCTGCAATACGTCGGACACGAGCTGGATGGGCCCGAGCGCCGTGCGCAATTCCGGCGCCCGGGGCCAGGCCGGTAGGAACGTGAACGACAGCGCGTGGGTGGACGCCCGCCGCAGCATGGCCGAACTCGCGTCGGCCACGGCGCGCTGGTGCGCGAGCGCTTCATTCCACGCTTGCCTGAAGCCGACCCGGCAAACCTGCGCGAATCCACGCGCGACAACCTCGACCCGCACAGGGGGCGGGTGACGATGATGACGAACGAAGTGCCGGGCGGCCATGGCGAACGCTCGGTCGCCGTCGGCACCTTCGACATGGCGATGTGGGACGCGGAGGCCAGGATCGAGGGCGTGCCGCTGTTCCAGCTGCTCGCCGAGCGCGACGGCAGCGGCTAGGCGAACCGCAAAGTCTCGTCTACGCCGCCGGCGGTTGCCACTGGCCGGGCCAGGGCCTCGAAGGCCTGGAGCGCGAGATGCGCAGCGACCTCGACCGCGGAGATTCGGTGGTGAAAAGGAAGATCGGCGGCGCTTCGCTGGCGGAGGACTGCAAGCGCAACGAGGCCATGCTGAAGCTCCTGGCGCCGGGCCGTCGCAGTACGACCTCTTCTGGTGCGAGGCGGCCGGCGACCCGCTGGACTACGCGCTGCAGGCCGAGCTCGCGCACCCCTACGCAAAGCCAATGGCGACCGGCGAGAACCTCTTCAGCATGCAGGACGTGCGCAACCTGGTCCGCGACGGCAGCATGCGGCCCGACCGCGACTGGCTGCAGTTCGACTGCGCGCTGAGCCACGGCCTGGTCGCGTACCTGCGCACACTGGACATGCTGAAGGAAAGTGGCGGGTCGCCCGCGCGCTGCGTGCCGCACGGGGGCACCAGATGTCGCTCGCCATCGCCGCCGGCCCGGGCCTGGGCGGCAACGAGAGCGACCCCGACCTGTTCCAGCCCTACGGGGGCTTCCCCGACGGCGTGAAGGTCGACAATGGCTTCGTCACGTTGCCCGAATATCCGCGCATCGGCTTCGAGGGCAAGGCCGACCTGCACGCGGAGATGAAGGCGCTGGCCGGCTGACGGCCTACCGCCCCATCGACTTCCGCCAGGCCGCGAAGTCCACGCGGCTCTGCTCGTCGGTCGGCGGGTAGAGGCCGAGGATGGAGCGGCCTTCGAGCACCTTCTCCTGCACGAAGTCCTCGAACACGGTCATCTCGGTGGCCTCGGCGGCGATCTCGTTGGCCAGGTGCTTCGGGATCACGACCACGCCCTCGGCGTCGCCGACGATCACGTCGCCCGGGAACACCGGCGCGTCGCCGCAGCCGATGGGCACGTTGATGTCGATCGCCTGGTGCACCGTCAGGTTGGTGGGCGCGCTGGGCTGGCGGTGGTACGCCGGGAACGGCAGCTTGGCGATCTCGGGACTGTCGCGGAAGCCGCCGTCGGTGACGACACCGGCGACGCCGCGCTTCATCAGCCGGCTCACGAGGATGCCGCCGGCCGACGCGGCGCGTGCGTCCTTGCGGCTGTCGATCACGAACACGGCGCCGGGCGGGCACTCTTCCACCGCCTTGCGCTGCGGGTGCGCGCGGTCCTTGAAAACCTCGATCGTGTTCAGGTCCTCGCGCGCCGGCATGTAGCGCAGCGTGAAGGCTTCGCCGACCATGTTCGGCAACGACGTGTTGAGCGGCCGCACGTCCTGGATGAACTGGTGGTGCAGGCCACGCTTGAACAGGGCGGTGCACAGCGTGGCGGTGCTGACGCTCATCAGGCGCTGGCGGGTGGTTTCGTTCATCTCTCGGTTCTCCGGTGTCTGGCTACGGTCGGCCTTTGGTTACCGTCCGGCGGTGCGCGCGTGCGGTGCGGTCAGCGGGGCCGGGGGCCGGGGGTGCGCTCTCCGGGCCACGCTCGCGGGGGACCGCTCGTTGTGCGCTCGCCATGCCTCTTCAACACCTTCTTCGCTTGCCAGCGGCGTCGCGACCGCGAATGGACCCTGCGATCGCACCCCCGAACCCCCGACCCTGCCACCCGGGTGGCGTGCGGACAGGTGGCACGCCACCGTGGGGGTTGCAGGGCGGCAGTGGTGCCCGCGGGCGCAGGGTCCATTCGCGGTCGAGCCGGAACGGGGCGCGGCACGGCGGGGTTGAAGAGGCGACGGTGCCGAACACAAGCCAGTGCCCCGCGAGCGTGGCCCGGAGAACGCGGGCACCGCTGGCGACCTGCCGCAGCGGCCGATGCACGCGTG
>CAUJHQ010000081.1 GCA_963204815.1 Pseudomonadota bacterium
CAGCAGTTGCTGGTACTGCTTGCGCGTCTCGGACTCGATCGCGCCGGTGCCGATCAGCGGCGGGATCCAGGCCTTCGGCGCGTACTCGCTGTGGTTCACGATCGCCGTCACGGCGCCGCGCTCGACGAGGCGCGTCGTGCCGACGAAGGTGTCGAAGTCGCCGCTGACCAGCGTCGAGCGGATCTCACGTTGCGGCGTCAGTTCCACCGCACGCACCGAGCTGCTGCTGAACCGGAAAGGCCCCACGCGAGCCTCGATCGACTGCGCCACTTCGAGGCGCTCGCCGTCGCGGCGCGTCACGGTGCTGGACTTCACGGCGCTCATGTAGCCGGCCATGTGGTCGTAGTCGGTGAGCACGGCCCACACGATGTCCGGTGGGGCGGCGACGGTGGCTTCGATGTCCAGCACGACGAGGCGGTCGCGCCGCTGCGCGCGCACCGACACCTCGTCGGCCGCCGGCGCCGCCCGCAGCGTGCCGCACAGCGCCAGCGCCGGCAGCGCGGCGGCCAGCCGCCGCCGCGTGGGGCAGGGGCCGCCGCGGGCCGGTGTCGTCATGCCGAGGGCGTTCCGGTCCTTGGTCATCGTGTCAGCCGATGACGACCTTCTTGTCGCGCAGGAAGCCGTCGACGAGCGACAGCCGGATTACCGGGTCGTCCAGCTCCATCAGCTTCTGCTTGGCCGACAGCGGCACCGGCAGCAGTTCGCACCAGCGGTTGGCCACCCAGCCGGCGTCGTCCAGGCGGTAGGGCTCGGCAAACGGCGTGCGGCCCTGTGCCGCCAGCGTCTTGATGGCGCCGGCCAGCGCCTGCACAGTGGGCAGCATCGCCGGGCCGGGCATGCGCGCCGTGTCGCCGGGCAGCACGCTGACCGGGCACACCCAGAGGCCGTTGTCCAGCATCGTCGGCGCCGCGCGGCGGCGAAAGCGCTGCGTGCCGGTGCAGCGCACGCGCAGGATGCCGGCCTGTTCGGCGTCGACTTCCTCCAGCCGTGCCAGCACGCCCACCTCTTCCAGTTCGACCGGCTGCGTGGTGGCACCGGCCTCGCGGCCCTGCTTCAGGCAGATGACGCCGAACGGCTGCTGTTCGCGCAGCGTGCGCGACATCAGGTCGAGGTAGCGCGCCTCGAAGACTTTCAGCCACAGCACGGCGCCGGGAAACAGCACCATCTGCAGCGGGAACAGCGGCAGCGGGTCCGGCAGTGCCGGGTCATTCGCGGGCATCGAGTTCCCGGTGGCGCACGAGCGTGGCGTGGTGCGCCTCGAAGCGCCGGGCGAGCCACTCGACGCTGTAGACCGAACGGTGCTGGCCACCGGTGCAGCCGATCGCCACCGTGAGGTAGCTGCGCTGGTTGTCCTCGAAGGCGGGCAGCCAGCGGCGCAGGAAGGTCTCGACCTGGCTCAGCATCTCGCGCACCTCGGGCTGCTGCTCCAGGTAGGCGGCCACCGGCGCGTCGCGGCCGGTCAGCGGGCGCAGCTCGCGCACGTAGTACGGGTTGGGCAGCACGCGCATGTCGAACACGTAGTCGGCATCGAGCGGCACGCCGCGCTTGAACGCGAAGCTCTCGAACACCAGCGTCAGCAGCGACTCGCGCGCGCCCACCAGCCCGCGCACCCAGGTGCGCAGCATCGCCGGCCGCAGCTGGCTGGTGTCGATGACGGTGGAGACCTCGCGCAGGTCGGCGAGCAGCGCGCGTTCGAGCTCGATCGCCTCGATCAGCGCGCGCGACGCGTCGCCGCTGGAGCCCGGTGCGGCCAGCGGGTGCGGACGGCGCGTCTCGGAGAAGCGCCGCACCAGCGCGTCGGTGCTGGCGTCCAGGAAGAGCGGGCGGATCTCCATGCCCTCGGCGCGCAGTTCGCCGATCAGCGGCAGCAGCGTCGGCAGCGAGCTCGCGGTTCGCACGTCCACCGCCACCGCGAGGCGGCTGGTGAAGCGCTCGCGCTCGAGGTGGATGAACTCGCGCAGCAGCTCCGGCGGCAGGTTGTCGACGCAGAAGTAGCCCGCGTCCTCCAGCGCATGCAGCGCCACCGACTTGCCGGAGCCCGAGATGCCGGTGATGAGCACGATGTCGTCGCGCCGGCCTTCGTCCAGCGACATGAAATCGCTCGTCACTTCGCGGCCCCCGACAGCATGGCCTGCGCGTGCGCGCGGCTGGTGGAACTGAGCGTCTCGCCGCCCAGCATGCGCGCCACCTCGGCGACGCGCGCCTCGCCGGCGACCGGCTTCACGTCGCTCACGGTGCTCCTGCCCTGCAGCGACTTGCTGACCACGAAGTGGTGGTCGGCGCAGGCCGCGACCTGCGCGAGGTGCGTCACTGCCAGCACCTGCGCGCTGCGGCCCAGCTGCTTCATCAGCCGGCCCACGCTGTCGGCCACGGCACCGCCGACGCCGCTGTCGATCTCGTCGAAGATCAGCGTCGGCACGCTGCCGGCGCTGCGCTGCGAGGTCGTCGTGGCAATCGCCAGGGCCAGCCGCGACAGTTCGCCACCCGACGCCACCTTGGCCAGCGCGCGCGGCGTGCTGCCGGCATGCCCGGCCACGCGCAACTCGACACCCTCGAGCCCGAAGCTCTGCGGCTCTTCCTGCGGCAGCAGCGCCACCTCGAAGCGGCCACCGGCCATGCCCAGCTGCTGCATCGCCTGCGTGACGGCGGCCGACAGCGCGGGCGCCGCCTTCTGGCGCGCCTTCGTGACCTTCTTCGCTTCGTCGCGGAAGGCTCGCTCGGCGGCGGCGGCCGCGCGCTCCAGACCTTCGAGGTCGGCGGCGGCGTCGAGCGCCAGCAGGTCGGCCTTCCAGCCCGCCAGCAGCGCCGGCAACTCGGCCGGCGGGCGGCGGTAGCGGCGCGCCAGCGAGACCCAGGCCGACAGCCGCGCATCGAGGTCGGCCAGCCGTTCGGGGTCGGGCTCGCGGCGGCCGAGGTAGGCGTTCAGCGTGTGCGCGGCGTCCTCCAGCTGGGCCTGCGCGCCGCGCAGCACCTCGACGACGCCGGCCAGTTCGGCGTCGTAGCGCGTGACTTCCTCGAGCGCGTCGATCGCGCGGCTGGCCAGCGCGTCGGCCGAGGTGTCGCCTTCGGACACCGCCTCCAACGCGGCGCGCGCGCCGTCGAGCAGCGCCTGGCCGTGCGACAGCCGCGAATGCTCGGCGTTGAGCTCGTCCCACTCGTGTTCGGCGGGGGCGAGCTTGTCGACTTCGCCGATCTGCCAGGCCAGGCGCTCGCGTTCGCGCTCCAGCGAGTCGCGCTGCGCGCGTGCCGTGTCCAGCGCGGCGAGCGCAGCGCGCCAGGCCTGCCACGCGGCGGCCAGCGGCGCACCGTCGACGCCGGCCTGCGCATCCAGCAGCGCGCGCACCGCGGCCGGCCGCGTCAGGCTCTGCCACGCGTGCTGGCCGTGGATCTCCACCAGGTGGTCGGCGGCCTCGCGCAGCTGCGCCACGGTGGCCGGGCTGCCGTTGATCCAGGCGCGGCTCTTGCCCTGCGCGTCGACGGTGCGGCGCAGCAGCAGCGAAGGTTCGTTCGCGAAGCCGGCCTCGTCGAGCCAGGCGCCGAGCGACGGCGGCGTGTCGAACTCGGCGCTCACCTCGGCGCGCGCCGCGCCTTCGCGCACCAGCGCCGCCTCGGCGCGGTTGCCCAGCGCGAGCTGCAGCGCGTCGACGAGGATGGACTTGCCGGCGCCGGTTTCGCCGGTCAGCACGGTGAAGCCGGCGTCGAGCTCGACTTCGAGTTCGGCGACGATGACGACGTCGCGCAGCGACAACCTTCTCAGCATGATCAGACCACGCCTTCGTACCAGCGCAGCTTGCGGCGCAGCGTGGCGTAGTAGCTCCAGCCGCGCGGGTGCAGGAAGCGCACCTTGTGCGCCGAGCGCCGCACGCGGACCTGGTCGCCGTGCAGCAGGCTGGCCAGGCTCTGCATGTCGAAGTTGGCCGACGCGTCGCGGCCGGCGACGATGGTGATGTGCACCTCGGCGTGGTCGGGCAGCACGATCGGCCGGTTCGACAGCGTGTGGCTCGCGATCGGCACCAGCACCCAGCCGGCGATGCCCGGGTGCAGGATCGGCCCGCCGGCCGACAGCGCGTAGGCCGTGCTGCCGGTGGGCGAGGCGAGCACCAGGCCGTCGGCGCGCAGGTTGGCGACGAAGTCGTCGCCGATGTCGATTCGCAGCTCGACCATGCTGGCGGTGGCGCCGCGGCTCACGACCACGTCGTTCAGCGACAGGCCCTCGAAGATGCGTTCGCCGTCGCGCCAGACGCCGCCTTCGAGCATCGAGCGGTGTTCTTCCTCGTAGTCGCCGGCGATCATCGGCGCCAGGGCGTCCTTGAAACGGTCGATCGGGATGTCGGTGATGAAGCCCAGCCGGCCCTGG
Source organism: Pseudomonadota bacterium (assembly GCA_963204815.1). Lineage (GTDB taxonomy): Bacteria > Pseudomonadota > Gammaproteobacteria > Burkholderiales > Burkholderiaceae_C > Rubrivivax. The sequence goes on from CAUJHQ010000081.1 coordinate 4,358, forward strand.
TTGATGCCCACCAGCGGCAGGTTGTGGCGCGCCAGTTCGCGCGCGATGCCGAGCATGGTGCCGTCGCCGCCGACCACCACCGCCAGGTCGCAATGGCGGCCCATCGCGGCCGGGTCCAGCACCTCGAAGCCGGTCACGCCGGTGGCGATGGCGGTCTCGCGTTCGAACGAGACCTCGAGCCCCAGACCCATCATGAAATGGGCGATGTCTTCCAGCACCGGGCGGATGCCCCGTGCCTGATACTTGCCCACGATGGCCGCGTGACGGAAGCGCTCCGGCATGCGGCGCATTACACCATAGGGCCCGTGGCGAACGCGCGTGCGGCGGGCTCGTTCGTAGAATGGAAAACATGCTGGACGACCGCGCCAAGACACTGCTGAAAACCCTGGTCGAGCGCTACATCGCCGACGGCCAGCCGGTGGGGTCGCGCACGCTGTCGCGCGCGTCGGGGCTCGACCTGTCGCCGGCCACCATCCGCAACGTGATGGCCGACCTGGAAGAGCTGGGCCTCATCGCCAGCCCGCACACCAGCGCCGGCCGCATCCCCACGCCGCGCGGCTACCGGCTGTTCGTCGACACCATGCTGACGGCGCGGCCGCTCGACTTCGACACGCCTTCGCCCGAGCTCGCGGCGGTGCGCGAACAACTGCACCCCGACCAGCCGCAGCGCGTCATCGCGCAGGCCGCCTCGCTGCTGTCGAACCTGAGCCACTTCGTCGGCGTCGTCACGGCGCCGCGCAAGGCCAGCGTGTTCCACCACATCGAGTTCCTGCGCCTGGGCGAGCGGCGCGTGCTGGTGATCATCGTCGCGCCCGACGGCGACGTGCAGAACCGCGTTATCTTCACCGCGCGCGACTACACGCAGGGCGAGCTGGTCGAGGCCACGAACTACCTCAACCAGCACTACGCCGGCCTCGCCATCGAGGAAGTGCGTGAACGGCTCAAGCACGAGATCGACGCGCTGCGCGGCGAGATCGCGGCGCTGATGCAGGCCGCGGTGCAGACTGGCGAGGAACTTGCCGGCAGCCGCGAGCACGTGGTCGTTTCCGGCGAGCGCAACCTGCTGGACGTGCAGGACTTCGGCCACGACATGAGCAGCCTGCGCCGCCTGTTCGACGTCTTCGAGCAGAAGACCGAGCTGATGCGCCTGCTGGAAGTGAGCAGCCGCGCCGAGGGCGTGCGCATCTACATTGGCGGCGAGAGCCGCGTCGTGCCGTTCGAGGAACTGTCGGTCGTCACCGCGCCGTACGAGGTCGACGGCCGTGTCGTCGGCACGCTGGGCGTCATCGGCCCGCAGCGCATGGCCTACGACCGCATGATCCAGATCGTCGACATCACGGCGCGCCTGATGGGCAACGCGCTGTCGACGAAGTAGCCCCGCCTAGAATCCACCGGCGCGGGCCGTTAGCTCAGTTGGTCAGAGCAGAGGACTCATAATC
>CAUJHQ010000082.1 GCA_963204815.1 Pseudomonadota bacterium
CAACGTGCCCATCGACGTGCCGGCGCGCAAGGACGGCGGCAGCGTCGTCGCCGGCGCGCGCCCCGCGGCCACGAGGCCGGCGCCGCCACCGCCCGCCGAGGCGCCGGTGGAAGCGGCACCGCCCGCGTCGGCGTCGGCCCCGGAGCCGAAGGCGGAGACGCGGCCCGAACCCAAGGCAGAACCCAAGGCAGAACCGAAGCCGACGGCCGCCGCCGCCAGCAAGCCGGCGCCCAAGCCCACGCCGGCGGCGGCCAAGCCGGCCGAACCGGCGGACCGCGGCGAACGCGCGAAGGCCCTGCTCGACGGCAAGCCGCCCGCGCCCGCCGTCGCGGCGGCGACGGCGAAGGACGGCCGTTTCGTCGTCCAGGTCGGTGCCTACTCCGATGCCGACGCGCTGCGCGAGGCGCGCCTGAAGGTCGAGCGGCTGGGCCTGAAGACCTACACCCAGGTCGTCGAGACCGACGCCGGCAAGCGCACCCGCGTGCGCATCGGCCCCTTCGCGACACGCGAGGACGCCGAGCGCGCCGCCGCGAAGATCAAGGGTGCTGCGCTGCCGGCCGCGGTGCTGACGCTGTGATCGCCGGCCTCGGCTGGGTCGACTGGGCACTGCTCGCGGTGCTCGTGGTGTCGGTGCTGGTCGGGCTGTGGCGCGGCTTCGTCTTCGAGGTCATGTCGCTGCTGGGTTGGGTGGTGGCCTGGGTCGCGGCGCAGTGGTTCGCAGTCGACCTGGCGCGCCACGTGCCGGTCGGTGCGCCCGGCTCGACGCTGCAACTGGCCGTCGCCTTCGTGCTCTGCTTCCTGGCCGCGCTGATCGTCTGGACGCTCGTCGCGCGCCTCGTGCGGATGATGCTGCACGCGACCCCGCTGTCGGCCTTCGACCGCGTGCTCGGCGCCGGCTTCGGCCTGCTGCGTGGCGGCGTGCTGCTGCTCGTCGTCGCCACCGTCGTGCTGCTGACGCCCTGGGGCAAGTCGCCGGGCTGGCGCGCCTCGCACGGCGCGATGTGGCTCAATACCGCTCTGCATGGCCTGAAGCCCGTCCTGCCCGAAACCGTGGCGCGGCGGCTGCCGGCCTGAAAGGAACCCCTCACCATGTGCGGCATCGTCGGCGTCATCGCGCGCACGCCCGTCAACCAGCTCATCTACGACGCGCTGCTGCTGCTGCAGCACCGCGGCCAGGACGCCGCCGGCATCGTCACGATGCAGGGCACGAAGTGCTTCATGCACAAGGCGCGCGGCATGGTGCGCGACGTCTTCCGCACGCGCAACATGCGCGCGCTGCCCGGCAACGTGGGCCTCGGCCAGGTGCGCTACCCGACCGCCGGCAACGCCTACAGCGAGGAAGAGGCGCAGCCGTTCTACGTCAACGCGCCGTTCGGCATCGTGCTCGTGCACAACGGCAACCTGACGAACGCGCAGGCGCTGAAGGCCGAGCTGTTCGACATCGACCGCCGCCACATCAACACCGAGAGCGACACCGAGGTGCTGATCAACATCCTCGCGCACGAACTCGAGCTGGCGGCGCGCGACCTGCCGCTGACGCCGGCGGAGGTGTTCAAGGCGGTGGCCGCCGTGCACCAGCGCGTGAAGGGCTCGTACGCGGTGGTCGCGCTGATCGCCGGCCACGGGCTGCTCGCCTTCCGCGACCCCTACGGCATCCGCCCGCTGTGCCTGGGCGAGGGCCCGGACGGCGAGATCATGGTGGCCAGCGAATCGGTGGCCGTCGAAGGCGTGGGCTTCAAGCCGCAGCGCGACGTCGCTCCCGGCGAGGCGATCTTCGTCGACATGGCCGGCACCGTGCACGCGCGCCAGTGCGCCGCCAACCCGACGCTGAACCCCTGCATCTTCGAGTACGTGTACCTCGCGCGGCCCGACTCGGTGATGGACGGCATCTCGGTCTACCAGGCGCGGCTGAACCTCGGCGAGACGCTCGCGCAGCGACTCATCTCGACGATGCCGCCGAACGAGATCGACGTCGTCATCCCGATTCCCGAGTCGAGCCGCCCGAGCGCGATGCAGCTGGCGCAGAAGATCGGCAAGCCGTACCGCGAAGGCTTCGTGAAGAACCGCTACGTGGGGCGCACGTTCATCATGCCGGGGCAGTCGGTGCGCAAGAAGAGCGTGCGCCAGAAGCTCAACGCGATCGGCGTCGAGTTCAAGGGCCGCAACGTGCTGCTGGTGGACGACAGCATCGTGCGTGGCACTACCAGCAAGGAGATCGTGCAGATGGCGCGCGAGGCCGGTGCCCGCCGCGTCTACATGGCGAGCGCGGCGCCGCCGGTGCGTTTCCCCAACGTGTACGGCATCGACATGCCGACGAAGGAGGAACTCGTCGCGCACGGCCGCACGATCGCGGAGATCCGCGAGTTCATCGGCGCCGACCAGCTGATCTACCAGGACGTCGACGCGATGAAGCGCGTCATCGGTGCGCTGAACCCGAAGCTGGCCGGCTTCGAGGCGAGCTGCTTCGACGGCCGCTACATCACCGGCGACGTGAGCGCCGCCGACTTCGCGTCGATCGAGGCGCAGCGCCGGCTGCAGTTCGACGAGGACGAGGAGTCCAACCGCTCGCGCCTGGCGCTGCAGAGCGGGGAGGCGGCATGAGCGCCGGCGACAGCGAAGCGGCGCGCATCGCGCGCGCCCGCCTGCCCGAGGGCCTGCGCCCGGAGACGCTGGCCGTGCGCACCGCGCTCGCGCCCAGCCAGCACGGCGAGAACTCCGAAGGGCTGTTCCTCAGCAGCGCCTTCGTGCAGCCCGATGCCGAGACCTCGGCGCGGCGCTTCGCGAACATGGAGGACTTCACCTACGCGCGCACCAGCAACCCCACGGTGCGCAGCCTCGAGCAGCGGCTGGCGGCGATGGAAGGCGCGGAAGGCTGCGTCGCCACCGCCACCGGCATGAGCGCGATCCTGCTGCTGATCATGGGCCTGCTGAAGTCCGGCGACCACGTGATCTGCTCGCGTTCGGTCTTCGGCTCGACGATCAGCCTGTTCGCGAAGGAGTTCGCCAAGTTCGGCGTCGAGACGAGCTTCGTGTCGCAGACCGACCTCGGCGAATGGCGCGCTGCGCTGCGGCCGACGACGAAGCTGCTGTTCGCCGAGACGCCGACGAACCCGCTCACCGACGTCTGCGACATCCGCGCGCTCGCCGACCTGGCGCACGGCGCCGGCGCGCTGCTGACGGTGGACAACACGTTCTGCACGCCGGCGCTGCAGCGGCCGCTGGCGCTGGGCGCCGACCTCGTCATGCACGCCGGCACGAAGTACCTCGATGGCCAGGGCCGCGTGATGGCGGGTTCGCTGTGCGGCGCCAACCGGCTGATCGTCGACGTCTTCGGCCCGACGATGCGCACCGCCGGCATGACGCTGGCGCCGTTCAACGCCTGGGTCGTGCTGAAGGGCCTGGAGACACTCGCGCTGCGCATGAAGGCGCAGAGCGAAGCCGCGCTGCAGGTGGCACGCTGGCTCGAGGCGCACCCGGCGGTGGCGCGCGTCCACTACCCCGCGCTGCCCTCGCACCCGCAGCACGCGCTGGCGATGGCGCAGCAGTCCGGATTCGGCGGCGCGGTGGTGTCGTTCGACGTCAAGGGCGCCACGCCCGAGGCGGCGCGCGCCGCGGCCTTCCACGTCATCGACAGCACGCGCGTGCTGAGCATCGCCACCAACCTGGGCGACACGAAGAGCATCGTCACCCACCCCGCCACCACATCGCACGGCCGCCTCAGCGAAGCCCAGCGGCAGGCGTCCGGCATCGGCCAGGGGCTGATCCGGCTGGCCGTCGGGCTGGAGCACGTCGACGACATCACCGACGACCTGCAACGCGGCCTGGGCACCCTCACCACATGACCGTTCGCACCCGCATCGCCCCGTCGCCGACGGGCTTCCTGCACCTGGGCACGGCGCGCACCGCGCTGTATTCCTGGGCCTACGCGCGCCACCACGGCGGCCAGTTCGTGCTGCGCATCGAGGACACCGACGTCGCCCGCTCGACGCAGGACTCCGTGCAGCAGATCCTCGACTCGATGGCCTGGCTGGGACTCGAGTACGACGAAGGGCCGTTCTATCAGATGCAGCGCCTCGAGCGTTACCACGCCGTGGTCGAGCAGATGATTGCGGCCGGCACCGCCTACCGCTGCTACTGCACGCCGGAGGAGCTGGACGCCATGCGCGAGGCGCAGCGCGCGCGCGGCGAGAAGACCCGCTACGACGGCCGCTGGCGCCCCAGGCTGGGCAGGAAGCTGCCGCCGCCGCCCGAAGGCGTGAAGCCGGTGGTGCGTTTCGCAAACCCCGAGGACGGCATCGTGCACTGGGACGATCTCGTCAAGGGCCCGATCAGCATCAGCAACGAGGAGATCGACGATCTGATCATCCTGCGGCCCGACGGTGTGCCGACCTACAACTTCGCCGTCGTCATCGACGACTGGGACATGAAGATCACGCACGTCTTCCGCGGCGACGAGCACATCAACAACACGCCGTGGCAGATCAACATCTTCCGCGCGCTGGGGGCGCCGCTGCCGAAGTTCGGCCACTGCCCGATCATCCTCGGCGACGACGGCCTCAAGCTCAGCAAGCGCCGTGGCGCGGTCAGCGTGACGGCCTACCAGGAGCTCGGCTACCTGCCGGAGGCGATGCTGAACTACCTGGCGCGCCTGGGCTGGAGCCACGGCGACGACGAGCTCTTCACGCGCGAGCAGATGGTGCAGTGGTTCGACGGCAGCCACCTCGCGAAGAGCCCGGCGCAGTGGGACCCGGCCAAGCTCGCCTGGGTCAACGCGCACTGGCTCAAGCAGGCGGACGACGGCCGCCTGGCCGCGCTGGTGCAGCAGCAACTGGGCACGCGCGGCGTGGCGGCGGGCGACCTCGAACACCTCGCCCGCGCGAGCGCGCTGTTCAAGGACCGCTGCACGACGGTCGTCGAGCTGGCCGACTGGATCGAAATGGTGTTCGTCGACGTGAAGCCGCGCGACGAGGAACTCGCGGCCCACGTCACCGACGCCGTGAAGCCCGCCGTGCGCACGCTGCGTGATCGCCTGGCCAGCATCGACTGGGACAAGGGCACCATCGCCGCCGCGATGAAGGAGACGCTGACCGCGCACGGACTGAAGATGCCGCAACTCGCGCCCGCGCTGCGCGTGCTGGTGTGCGGCCGCGCGCAGACGCCCTCGATCGACGCCGTGCTCGCGTTGTTCCCGCGCGAGACGGTGCTGGCGCGTTTGCAGCACGTGTGAAGATTGGGCTATACTCGCAGACTCGCTTGAACAGTGCTGGAACACTTCAAAAGAGTGCTCCGCGGATCTGGAGATCACTGGGGGTATAGCTCAGCTGGGAGAGCGCTTGCATGGCATGCAAGAGGTCAGCGGTTCGATCCCGCTTACCTCCACCAATCAAGCGCTGTTCAAGGGTGATGAAGGATTCACGTCCCCTTCGTCTAGAGGCCTAGGACACGACCCTTTCACGGTTGTAACAGGGGTTCGAATCCCCTAGGGGACGCCAGCTTCGGTTGGACAAGTCGGGCTGCACTTGCCGGTGGATTCCGGGAACGCAGCCAAGCGTGGAGTGGTAGTTCAGTTGGTTAGAATACCGGCCTGTCACGCCGGGGGTCGCGGGTTCGAGTCCCGTCCACTCCGCCAACACATTCGAAGGGCCGCAACAGCGATGTTGCGGCCCTTCTTTCTTTTGGCCTCCGGCCCTTGCGACGTCGGGCGCGCCATGCTGCGAACGCCGGCTCGCCGAGGGCCGCCGTGCAGCCCTTCACGCGCCGCGCGCCGCTCGGGCGCCGCCGGCAACCGGCGGCTCAAGCCGGCATCGACTCTGGCGATAAGTGTGTCTACACCGAATTTGTCGCTGGAGCGTCAGCCGTGTTCTCGCTTTCTCGTCTGTCGATCGTGCACCGCGTGGCTGCCGTGGGCGCGCTGGGCCTGGCCATGGTGCTCGGCCTCGCTGTGATGTGGGTGTCCGGGCAGTGGAGCGACCGCGAGGCGGCGCGCGCGGAGGCCGCCGGCCTCCCGCCCGCGAAGGCCCTGCTGACGCTGGTCCGACTGACCGCCGAGCACCGCGGCCTGTCGGCCGGTTTCCTGGGCGGCAACGACGACTTCCGGGCCCGCCGCGAAGCCAAGCAGGCCGAGGTGACGCGCGCGCTGGACGACGCGATCCGCGCTTCGGCGCCCTGGCGGGGCCGGCGCATCGATGCGCTGCGCCAGGGCCTGCACGACGAATGGTCCGCGCTGGCACGGGAAGTGGCCGCGCGCGGTGTCGCCGGCAAGGCGAGCTTCGCGCGCCACAACTCGCTCGTCGTGCGCCAGCTCGCGCTGCTCGACGAGGTGGTGTCGTTGTCGACGCTGGCGCTCGACCCGGTGGCCACCACCTACCACCTGATCGCGGCGTCGATGCAGCAGCAGCCCTGGGTGTCCGAGTCGGTCGGCCAGCTGCGCGGCTTCGGCGCCGGCGTGCTCGCCAAGGGCAGCGTCGACGAGGCCGACCGCGCCTTCCTGGCGGCCACGCTGGGCGGCGGGCGCCGGGCGATGGACGGCGCCGCACTCGCGCTCGAGCGGGCGATGGAAGGTGATCCGGCCGTGCGGGGCCGTCTCGAGGCCCCGCTGGCCCGTGCGCGCAGCGAGTTCGACAACGCCGCGCGCACTGTCGAGGAGCGCCTGCTGAACGCCGAACGGCCGGGCATGGCCGGCACCGCCTATTTCGACGCGATGACGAAGTCGATCACCGCGCAGGGCGAGGTCGCCGAGGCGACGTTCGCGCTGCTTGCCGACGCGCTGCAAGCCCGCGTCGCGACGGCGACCCGCAGCGTCATCGCCGTCGCCACCATCGGCAGCCTTCTGCTCGTGCTGGCCGCCTGGCTCGTCGTCTCGATGCTGCACGGCATCCGCCGCGACGCGCGGGCCGCGGTGGCCACCGCGCAGGCGCTGTCGGCGGGCGACTTCTCGGTGCCGGTGGCGCACCAGGGGCACGACGAGTTCGGCCAGATCGGCCGCGCGCTCGAGCAGGCACGGTTGGCGATGTCGCAGGCCGTCGGCGAGGTGCGAAACGGCGTCGACGCGATCGCCACCGCGAGCAGCCAGATCGCGCAAGGCAGCCTGGACCTGTCGCGCCGCACCGAGCAGCAGGCCAGCGCGCTGCAGCAGACGGCGGCGTCGATGGAGCAACTGGATGGCGCCGTGCAGCACAGCCACGACAACGCACGCCAGGCCAACCAGATGGCCGGCTCGGCGAGCGAGCGCGCCGTGGCCGGCGGCCAGGCGATGGGGCGCATCGTCGAGACGATGGCCGCGATCTCGGAATCGAGCCGGCAGGTGGCGAACATCGTCGGCGTCATCGACGGCATCGCGTTCCAGACCAACATCCTGGCGCTGAACGCCGCGGTGGAGGCCGCGCGCGCCGGCGAGCAGGGGCGCGGCTTCGCCGTCGTGGCCGGCGAAGTGCGGGCGCTCGCGCAGCGCAGCGCGCAGGCGGCGCGCGAGATCCGATCGATGATCACCAGCTCCGGCGAGCGCGTCGACGCCGGTGGCGAACTCGTCGGCGAGACCGGCCGCGGCATCGAGGAGATCGTCGGTCAGGTGCGGCGCGTGTCCGACCTCATCGCCGAGATCAGCTCGGCGTCGGCCGAGCAGACGCAAGGCCTGTCGCAGGTCAGCGCGGCGGTGTCGCTGCTCGACCAGTCGACCCAGCAGAACTCCGCGCTGGCCGAGGAAAGCGCCGCCGCCGCCGAGAGCCTGCGGCATCAGTCGGAGCGGCTGTCGCAGGCGGTGGCGGCGTTCCGCCTCGCCGGCGCCTGACACGCCCGGTCCACGAAGTGCGCCGCAAACCGCGTGCATTTCCCATAGCTGACGAATCCCGTCATTTGTCAGAATCGTGGCAACCCGACTTCGGGCCGGCGGTGCCGGCCCGTCTTGCTGCGATCGTGTCCCGCTACCCCGACTCTCCCGAACGCTGCGCCGAGGCGCTGCGCACCGCACTGCGCCAGATGGGCCAGCAGCCGGCGCGCTGGACGCCGGTGTGTTTCGCCGTGTGGTTCGAGCACGCGGCCGGCATCAACGGCGGCCTGAGCCAGGCGATCGCGCGGCGGCTCGATGCGAAGGCGCCGATCGACGACGACGCCGTGCTGCAGCTGCACGCCGAGCACATCGCCGACCCCGACCGCGAGGCCGTGCAGCGCATCAGCGACGACCTCCAGCGCCTGATGACCGGCGTGGCCGAGAACGCTTCCAGCACCGGCGACAGCGCGGGCCACTTCGGCGAGCGCCTGGACCGCCTGTCGGGCGCCATCAAGGCCGCGCCGCCGCAGGACCTGCCCAAGCTGCTCGACGAAGCCTCCAGCAGCGCACGCCAGATGCAGGACTCGACCGCCACGCTGGTGCAGCAGATCGACGACGGCCGGCGCGAGATCGACCGCCTGCGCAGCGAGCTGGTGCGCGCTCGCGGCGAGGCGATGACCGACCCGCTCACCGGCGTGCTCAACCGCAAGGGCTTCGACCAGCACCTGGCGTCGCTGCTCATTCAGGCCGGCGGCACGCCCGATGCGCACAGCCTGATCATGGTCGACATCGACCACTTCAAGAACGTCAACGACACCCACGGCCACGTGATGGGCGACCAGGTCATCGTCGCGCTGGCCCAGGTGCTGCGCCGCTGCGCGCCGAAGGAACACCACCTGGTGGCGCGCTACGGCGGCGAGGAATTCGCGATCCTGCTGCCGCGCACGCCGCTGGCCGACGGCGTCAGGCTCGCCGAGGCGGTGTGCCAGGGCGCGCGCGCGATGAAGTTCCGCGACCGCCGCACGCAGCAGGTGGTCATGACGGTCACGGTGTCGGCCGGCGTCGCCGCGCACGAGCCGGGCGAGGACTCGTCGAGCTGGATCGCCCGCTCCGACGCCGCCCTCTACAAGAGCAAGCAGGGCGGGCGCGACCGCGTGTCGGCGGCCTGAGCGGCGCTCGCCGGGCCGGCGCGCTCAGAGCTTGACCATCACGTGCCGCGGCACGGTGTAGTCCTCCAGCGCGTACATCGACATGTCCTTGCCGTAGCCCGACGACTTGAGGCCGCCGTGCGGCATCTCGTTGACGAGCATGAAGTGGGTGTTGATCCACGTGCAGCCGTACTGCAGGCGGCGCGCCACCCGCATCGCACGGCCGACATCCGAGGTCCACACGCTGCTGGCCAGGCCGTAGTCGCTGTCGTTGGCCCAGCCGACGACCTGGTCCTCGTCGCCGAAGCGCGTCACCGACACCACCGGGCCGAAGACCTCGCGCTGCACGATCTCGTCGTCCTGGCGCGCGCCGGCGATCAGCGTGGGCTCGTAGAAGAAGCCGCCGCCCTGGCGCACCCGGCCGCCGGTCGTCACTTCCATGTGGCCGGCCATCTGCGCGCGTTCGACGAAGCTTGCCACGCGGTTGCGCTGGCGGTCGCTGATCAGCGGCCCGAGCTCGACGCCGTCCTCGTCCTGCGTGCCCATCTTCAGCGACGCCACCGCGCTGCTGAGGTCGGCCACCAGGCGGTCGTGCACCTTGGGCGCGGCGTAGATGCGGCAGGCGGCGGTGCAGTCCTGGCCGGCGTTGTAGTAGCCGAAGGTGCGCACGCCGTCGACGACGGCGGCGACGTCGGCGTCGTCGAACACGATCACCGGTGCCTTGCCGCCGAGTTCGAGGTGGGTGCGCTTGAGCGTGCCCGACGCGGCCTGCAGGATCTTGCGGCCGGTGGCGACGTCGCCGGTGAGCGAGACCATGCGCACGTGCGGGCTCTCCACCAGCGGCTGGCCGACGCTGCCACCGCGCCCGCAGACGACGTTGAGCACGCCCTTGGGCAGGATCTCGGCGGCGATGCGCGCGAACAGCAGCGCCGTCAGCGGCGTCTGCTCGCTCGGCTTGAGCACCACGGTGTTGCCGGCGGCGAGCGCGGGCGCGGTCTTCCAGGCCGCCATCATCAGGGGGTAGTTCCAGGGCGCGATCGACGCGACGACGCCGATCGGGTCGCGCCGGATCATGCTGGTGTGGCCGGCCAGGTACTCGCCGGCGATCGAGCCCGTCATGCAGCGCACCGCGCCGGCGAAGTAGCGGAAGCAGTCGGCGACGGCCGGGATCTCGTCGCCCAGCGCGCGTGCGTAGGGCTTGCCGCAGTTCAGCGACTCCAGGCGCGCGAACTGCTCGGCGCGTGCCTCCACCGCATCGGCCAGCTTCAGCAGCAGGCCGGCGCGCTCGGCCGGCGTCGTCTGCGACCAGCCGGCGAAGGCGCGGTGCGCCGCCGAGGTGGCGCGCGTCAGCTGCTCGGGCGAGGCCTCGGCCACCTCGCACAGCACCTCGCCGGTGGCCGGGTTCAGGATCGGCTCGACCGCGCCTTCGCCGCGCACGCGCTGGTGGTCGATGAGCAGGTCGGTCGGGAAGTCGATCGTCGGGTTCGCCATGGTGGGGTCCTCGGCTGGAAGTGACGGTGGGCGGCGCCGTCAGCGGCGCTGCGGGTCTTCGTCGGCGCGCGTGAGCCAGTACGCGGCGACGATGGGAACGAAGGTCAGCACGATCAGCACGACCGCGACGACATTGGTCACCGGGCGCTGGCGGGGCCGGATCAGCTCCTGCAGCATCCAGATCGGCAGCGTGGTCTGCTGGCCGGCGGTGAAGGTGGTGACGATGACCTCGTCGAAGCTGAGCGCGAAGGCCAGCAGCCCGCCGGCGAGCAGCGCCGAACCCAGCTGCGGCAGCACGACGTGGCGGAAGGTCTGGAACGCGTTCGCGCCGAGGTCCATCGAGGCCTCGATCAGCGACGGACTCATCCGCCGCAGCCGCGCCACCGCGTTGTTGTAGACGACGACGACGCAGAAGGTGCCGTGGCCGACGACGATGGTCCAGAACGAGAACGGGATCTCCATCGCGTGGTAGGCCGATCGCAGCGCCATGCCGGTCAGCACGCCGGGCAGCGCGATCGGCAGGATCAGCAGCAGGTTCACCGCCTCGCGGCCGAAGAAGCGCGTGCGCGCCAGCGCGCCGGCCGCCAGCGTGCCCAGCACGAGCGCGATCGCGGTGGCGCCCAGCGCCACCTGCGCCGACAGCCGCATCGCCGCCCAGACGTCGTCGCGCTCGAAGGCGACGCCGAACCACTGCGTCGTCAGCGCCGGCGGCGGGAACACGTAGCTCTTGTCCTCGGCGCTGAAGGCGTACAGCACGATCAGCGCCAGCGGCACGTGCAGGAACAGCACGGCGCCCCAGGCGGCGGCGCGCAGCGCCATCGACGGCCCAGGCTCAGAGCGCATCGAAGGCCCCCTTGCGCTTCGCGAACGCGAGGTACGCGACGATGACGACGATGGGCACGAGCGCGAACGCGGCCGCGAACGGCAGGTTGCCCGCCACGCCCTGCTGCCGGTAGACCACCTGGCCGATGTAGAGCGTGGAGTTGCCGATGACCTGCGGGATGATGTAGTCGCCGAGCGTGAGCGAGAAGGTGAAGATCGAGCCCGCCGCGACGCCCGGCATCGCGAGCGGAAGGATCACGCGCCGGAAGGTCTGGCGTGGCGACGCGCCGAGGTCGCCCGAGGCTTCCAGCAGCGAGCGCGGGATGCGTTCGATCGCGGCCTGGATCGGCAGGATCATGAACGGCAGCCACATGTAGACGAAGACGATGAAGGTGCCCAGTGGAGAGAAGCTGAGCGAGTTGCCGCCGATCACCGGCACCGCCAGCAGCAGGTCGAGCAAGCCCTGCAGGTGCAGCGCCTGCGCCGCCCACGAGATGGCGCCTTCCTTGGCGAGCAGCAGCTTCCACGCGTACAGCCGCACCAGGTAGCTCGACCACAGCGGCAGCATCACGGCCACGTACAGCAGCGCCTTCGTGCCACCGCGCGCGTGGCGCGCCATGTAGTACGCGAGCGGGAAGCCGATCACCGTGCAGGCCAGCGTGACGGCCAGCGCCATCACGGTGGTGCGCAGCGCGACGTCGAGGTTGGCGGGCGTGAAGATCTCGCGGAAGTTCGACAGGCCCAGCTCGTAGACGATCTGGCCGGAGAAGTCGTCGAGGCGGAAGAACGCATGCGCCAGCAGGCTGAGCAGCGAGCCGAGATAGACGACGCCGAACCACAGCAGCGGGGGGCCCAGGAGCAGCCCGAGCAGCAGGCCCTTGCGCGTCACGAGCGCGGCCGAGACGCGGTCGCCCAGCGTCGCCGGCAGCGTCGTCACGCCGCGCCTCCGTCGCCGATCACGTGCACGGCGCCGTCGGGCCAGTGCAGGTGCAGCGTGGTGCCGGGCGGCGGCGCCTCGGCATGCGTGGCCACCGGCAGGTCAGCGATCAGCCGCTCGCCGCCGGCGAGGTCGACGCACAGGCGCCAGTAGGCGCCGAAGTACTGCACCTCGGCGAGCGTGCCGCTGGCACGCGCGTCGGCGGCGCCGCCCACCCGCACGAGCTCGGGGCGGATCATCACCGCCGCGGCGCCGCCGTGGCGGCGCGCGATCTCGCCGTGCAGCACGTTGGCCGAGCCGACGAACTCGGCGACGAAGCGTGTGCGGGGGCGGCTGTACAGCTCGGCCGGCGTCGCCACCTGCTCCAGGCGGCCGAGGTTGAAGACGCCGATGCGGTCACTCATCGACAGCGCCTCGTGCTGGTCGTGCGTGACGAACACGAACGTGATGCCCAGCTGCCGCTGAAGCCGCTTCAACTCGCCCTGCATCTGCTCGCGCAGCTTGAGGTCGAGCGCGCCCAGCGGCTCGTCGAGCAGCAGCACCTTGGGTTCGTTGATGAGCGCGCGCGCCAGCGCCACGCGCTGCCGCTGGCCGCCGGACAGCTGCATCGGCCGCCGCTCGCCGATGCCGGGCAGCCGAACCAGGTCGAGCAGCTCGGCCGCGCGCTTCGTCCGCGTGGCCTTGTCGACGCCGCGCACCATCAGCCCGTAGGCCACGTTCTCCGCGATCGTCATGTGCGGGAACAGCGCGTAGTCCTGGAACACGGTGTTGACGGGGCGCTGGAACGGCGGCCGCCGGCTCACGTCCTCGCCGTCGATCAGGATCGCGCCGGCGCTCGGCATCTGGAAGCCGCCGATCATGCGCAGGCAGGTCGTCTTGCCCGAGCCCGAGGGCCCGAGCAGCGTGAAGAACTCGCCGGCCTCGATGGCGAGGTCGACGCCGTCGACCGCACGCACCGGCTTGCCGCCGGCATCGAAGACGCAGGAGACGCCCGACAGCCTGACCGCGGTCACTGGTGCCCCTCGCCCGTCGGATACGCCGGCCGGTCCCCCGGGGGGACACGGGCCGGCTTGGGAGCGGCCCGGCGCTCGGCCCGCTTCACGCTTGGCGTCACGTTCAGCCGCTCAACGCCCGCCCAGGATCGCGATGTAGTCCGACACCCACTTGTGGTACGGCACGCACTGGTCGTTCTGCGTCTTGCACTTCGAGGTCGGCGTCTTCCAGAACGCGATCCTGTCGAACGAGCCCAGGCCCTGGCGTTCGCAGCCGCCGTCGCCGAGCAGCTTGTTGCCCTTGCACGCGTCCAGCACCGCCGGCACCGAGCCGAACCAGGCCGCCAGGTCGCCCTGCAGCTTCGGGTTGATCGAATGCTCCAGCCACATGTAGGCGCAGTTCGGGTGCTTGGCCTCGGCGTGCATCATCGTCGTGTCGGCCCAGCCGGTGGCGCCTTCGACCGGCACCACGGTGGCGATCGGCGCCTTCTTGCTGCCCAGGATGTTGGCCTGGAACTGCCAGCTGCTCGACGCCGCCACGCCCTCGTTGGTGAAGTCGTCGATCTGCACGAACGCGTCGTGCCAGTACTTGCCCACCAGCTTGCGCTGGCCGCGCAGCAGGTCCAGCGCCGCCTTGTACTGCGCCTCGTTGAGCTCGTACGGGTCCTTGATGCCCAGCGCCGGGTTCTTCTTCATCAGGTAGAGCGCGGCGTCGGCGATGTAGATCGGGCCGTCGAAGGCCTGCACGCGGCCCTTGTTGGTCTTGCCATCGGGCAGGTTCTGCTCCTCGAAGACCACGCTCCACGAGGTCGGCTTCTTGTCGCCGAACACCTTGGTGTTGTACATGAGCACGTTCCAGCCCCACTGGTAGGGCACGCCCCAGTGCTGGCCGTTCACGTAGTGCCAAGGCGCCTTCTGCAGCCGTGCATCGACCTTGCCGTAGCTGGGCACCAGCGCGGTGTTGATCGGTTGCACGCGCTTGCCTGCGATGAGCCGCATCGAGGCGTCGCCCGACGCGGTGACGAGGTCGAAGCCGCCCTCGTTCATCAGCGCGACCATCTCGTCGGAGGTGCCGGCGGTCTTCACGTTGACCTTGCAGCTGGTCTTCTTCTCGAAGTCGGTGACCCAGTCGAAGTTCTTGTCGGTCGCGCCGCGCTCGATGTAGCCGGCCCAGGCGACGATGTCGACCTGGCCCTCGCCCTTGCCGAGCGCCTTGCGCGGCTGCATCGTCTGCTGGGCGACGGCGGTGGTGGCGAAAGCGGCCGCGGCGGCGGCCACGAGCGCGGTATGGACTGCCTTCATTGCACGTTCTCCTTGCGGGTTGCCGCCTTCGTGATCCGGAGCCGGGGAAGCGAGAGGAGGCCGGCCGAAGGTCGGCGCGGAGTGTTTCGCATTGACCTCCGCGAAGGAAAGTTCATTATTGGAAGCCCCCTCGTTCTGAAAAAGCGATATCGCGGGTTAACCCGCCTCGCCGGACCGGATGCAGCGCCACTTCACCCTCAAGCAGTTCCGCTACTTCCTGGCCGTCGCCGAGGCCGCGTCGGTGGCTGGCGCGGCGCGCATGCTGAACATCGCCCAGTCGGCGCTGACGAAGAGCATCCAGGAGCTCGAGGACACGCTGGGCGCGACGCTCTTCGAGCGCAGCAGCCGCGGCATGGTGCTCACGCAGCACGGCTACCGCTTCCAGGCCAGCGCGCGCAAGGTGCTGTCGGCGGTGGCCGAGGCCGGCATGGTCGACCATGGCCAGCCCGAGGCGCTGTCGGGCAACCTCGTCATCGGCGTCACGAGCCTGGTGGCGGGCTACTACCTGGCCGAGCTGTTCGCGCGCTTCGCGCGCTCGCACCCGTCGGTGCAGATCCAGGTGGTGGAGGACGCGCCGCCGTTCCTGGAGCACCTGCTGATCAACGGCGAGCTCGATCTCGCGATCATGGTCAGCAACGCGCTCGGCGACCCGCACGCGCTGGTGGTGGAGGAACTCACGCGCAGCCAGAACCGCGTCTGGATGGCGGCCAGCCATGCGCTCGCCGGCGCACCCGCGGTGAGCCTGTCCGATTGCGCGGCGCAGCCGCAGGTGGTGCTGGAGGCCGACCGCATCGAAGGCGTGATGCGCGCCGTCTGGTCGCGCTACGGCCTGCAGCCGCACGTGATGATGCGCACCGGCTCGCTGGAGGCGGTGCGCTCGCTGATCGGCGTCGGCGCGGCGATCGCGATCCTGCCCGACTTCCTGTACCGCCCGTGGACGCTGGACGCGCAGCACATCGAAGCGCGCCAGCTCGCCGATGCCGTGCCCACCATCGACGTCGGCCTCGTGTGGCGGCGCGGCTCGCGCCAGCGCGAGGTGGTGCAGGAGTTCATCGAGATCGCGCGCGAGCAGGCGCGCGCCGGCCGCATGCGCTGAGCGGCGTCGCGGCCGTGCCGTCACGCTCGCGGGTAGAGTCCGCAGCGTCGCCTGCGTGCGGCCGCACGAAAGGATCACCGCCTTGAAGCATCTTCGTCCCGCCCTGGTGGCCGCCGCCGCCTTGTGTGCCGCCGCCGCGCACGCGCAGGTCTATGTCGGCGGCAGCGTCGGCACCACCGAGGCCAACCTCGACTGCGCCGGCACGCTGGGCTGCAACAACGATGGCAACGGCGGCAAGCTGTTCGCCGGCTACAGCTTCGGCAACGGCCTGGCGCTCGAAGGCGTGTACCAGAACTTCGGCAAGGCCACGAGCACGCAGAGCATCGGCGGCACGCCGACCAGCGTCGAACTGGGCAGCACCGGCGTCGGCTTCGGCCTCGCCATCGGCGGCGCGGCCTCCGAGGACTGGTCCTTCATCGTCCGCGTGGGCATGGCGCGCAACAAGGTCAGCTCGCGCATCGCCGGCGCGACCGCCGGGCCGAGCGACGGCCTGCAGTCGACGCAGCCGTACAGCGGCGTGTCGATCGGCTACCGCCTGACGCGCAAGGCGTCGCTCGACCTCGCCTTCGACAGCTCGCGCGTCAAGATCAGCAGCGGCACGTACAACGTGCGCGCCGTCGGCCTCGGCGCCACGCTCTCGTTCTAGCGCGCGTTCGCGCGACGGGCGGCCAGCGCCACCGCCTGGGTGTCGGGTGGGGCAGGACACGCACTTGTGGGTCACCCGACCCAACCGGCCGCCGCAGGCCGTGGCGCCCGGCGGGTCGGCGCCCTGGGGCGGCCCGCGCGCGCGCCGGCCGCCGCGCGCTGGCGCGGGGCTTGCGTTCAGACCGGTGCCGAGGCCGGCCACCGCCGCGCCCGACGCCAACCCCAGGACACCACGATGCAACGAAGCCGATTCCCGATGACCCTTGCGCTGGCCGCCGCCGCCGCACTGGCGCTGCCGCTGTCCGCCACCGCGGGCGAGACCTCTGTCGCGTGCAGCGTGGCGGTGGACTACGTGCTCAACGGCAACCCGCTGCAGCTGTACCGCAAGGACTTCGTCGTCAGCGAGAACGCCGCCTACTTCGACGACTTCTCGACGTCGACGCGCTTTCGCACCTTCAATGCCAGCGCGACGCGGCAGAACGGCGACACCGTGGTCACGATCGACTACTTCAACGACGTCGGCGTCTTCGTGTCGATCGGCTTCAACACCGCGCTCACGCTGCGCGGCGGCGGCAATGCCGAGTCCACCTCGGGCAGCCACGCGACCTATGTGTCGACCGGCGTCTCGCCCGCCGTCGTGGGCGGCAGCCACGTCACGAACCACCTGCTGAGCTGCCGGCGCATCTGACGCCCGGCACCCCGGCGGCCGCAACTCAGGGCGCCGCCGCCAGGCGCCGGCGCGCCGGCATGCCGAACTGCCGGCGGTGCCAGCGCGCGAACGCGCTCGGCGCCGAGAACCCCAGCAGCGCCGCGATCTCGGCGAGCGGCCGCGCGCCGTCTTCCGCGTAGCGCGCCATCAGCTCGGCGCGCAGCCGGTCGACCAGCGCCGTGAACGTGGTGCCTTCGGCGGCGAGCCGCCGCGCCACCGTGCGGCGGTCCACGCCGAGATGCTGCGCCACCACCTCCACGCGGCAGTGGCCGCGCGGCAGCAGCAGCACGACGATGCCGCGCACGCGGTCGGTCAGCGTCTCCGCGCCCCCCGGCCGCGGCTCCAGCAGGCGCAGCGTGTAGCGCGCCATCACCGGGTCGGCCGCGGGGTTCGGCGCGTCCAGGTCCGACGCGTTGCAGACGATGCCGTTGAACTCGTGGCCGAACTCCACCGCGTCGCCGAAGAGCCGCCGGTGCACTGCCGGCGCGGGCGGCGCGCGGTGCGTGAAGCACACCAGGCGCGGCCGCCACGCCGCACCGAGGAAGAGCCCGAGCACGCGGTAGGTCACGCCCACCGCCAGCTCGGTGGCCTGGCGCACCGGCGCGCCGTCGCCGTGCAGGTCGAGCCGCAGCACGACGAGGTTGCTCGAC
Source organism: Pseudomonadota bacterium (assembly GCA_963204815.1). Classification (GTDB taxonomy): domain Bacteria; phylum Pseudomonadota; class Gammaproteobacteria; order Burkholderiales; family Burkholderiaceae_C; genus Rubrivivax. Next base: position 17,558 of record CAUJHQ010000082.1, read on the forward strand.
TGCTCCAGCTGCACCGACAGCGCCTCGTTGTGCACGTGGATGTGGCGCGCCAGCGCCTCCAGCGCGCTGCGCAGCGTGGGCTCGTCGCGCACCAGCAGGCCCAGCGGCCCCAGGTTCGACAGCCGGCGCGAGGTCACCATGCGCCGCGCGAACGCGGGCTCGGCAGCGCGCTCGGCGGCCAGCTCGAGCACGCGGGCGACGGCGGCGGCGGGCACCTTCAGGTCGGGGTCGTCCAGGCAGCGCGGCGGCAGGCCGGCCTCGGCCACGAGGCGGCGCGCGTCGAGCCCGACCTCGGTGGCCACGGCGGCGAAATGCGTGAGCGCGGCAGCGCGGACCAGGCGCGTCATCGGGCTTTCCCGTGGTGTCCCGAAAGGGAAAGTCTATGTCCCGATCGGTCAAGTGCCAGCGGGGCGAACCCCGAAGAATCGTGTCCGTCAACGCCGCTGTGTCCCGAACAGACATGAACCCGACCTCAAGCCCCGCCACCCCCACCTGCGACCGCCTGCGCGCCGCCGGTGAATGGAACCCGGCCTGGCAGCCGATCTACGACCTCGACCCGGCCTGGGCCGAGCGCTTCTTCGCGATGGGCGTCACGCCGATGCTGAAGGGCGTGCTGGACCCGAAGACGATCGAGTTCATCGCCATCGCGGTCGACGCGTCGTGCACGCACCTGTACGCGCCGGGCGTTCGCCGCCATATCCGCAAGGCGCTGGACCTGGGCGCCACGAAGGAAGAGATCACCGCCGTGCTGCAGCTCACCAGCGTGCTCGGCATCCACACCATGAGCGTCGGCGCGCCGATGCTGCTCGAAGAACTGGCGGCGCGCGACGCCGCCGCCTGAACCCCGAAGGAGACCGCGATGCAATTCCTCGACGATTCGCTGCTGCCCGAGAACCAGCAACCGCTGGTGATCCAGGTCGCACCCTACGGCCCCGAGTTCCTGCCCGGCGACAGCGACGACATCCCGGTGACGATGGCCGAGCAGGTGCAGAAGGCGGTCGACTGCTGGAACGCCGGCGCCACCGTGCTGCACGTGCACGTGCGCGAGGCCGACGGCAAGGGCAGCAAGCGCATGTCGATGTTCAACGAGATGCTGCAGCGCCTGCGCGAGGCGGTGCCTAAGATGCTGCTGCAGGTCGGCGGCTCGATCTCGTTCGCGCCCGAAGGCGAGGGCGCCGACGCGAAGTGGCTGAGCGACGACACGCGCCACATGCTGGCCGATCTGAACCCGAAGCCCGACCAGGTGACGATCGCGATCAACACCAACCAGATGAACGTCTGCGAGCTGATGAGCGCCGACGACGTCGCCGGCACCTCGCTCGCGCTGCCGGCCTACCAGCAGGCCTACACCGAGATGACGATCCCCTCGGGCCCGGCCTTCGTGGCCGAGCACCTGCGGCGCCTGCAGGCCGCCGGCATCCAGCCGCACTTCATGCTGGGCGACGCCGGCCAGCTGGAGACGGTGGAGCGGCTGATCCGCCGTGGCGTCTACACCGGCCCGCTGGTGCTGAACTGGGTGGGCATCGGCGGCGGCGCCGACGGCCCGAACCCGTACAACATGATGGAGTTCGTGCGCCGGGTGCCGGCCGGCGCCGTGCTCACCATCGAAAGCATCATGCGCAACGTGCTGCCGCTGAACACGATGGCCATCGCGATGGGCCTGCACGTGCGCTGCGGCATCGAGGACAACCTGTGGGGCCGCAAGGGCGAGCGCATCACCAGCGTGCGGCAGGTCGAGCAGCTGGTGCGCAT
>CAUJHQ010000083.1 GCA_963204815.1 Pseudomonadota bacterium
CGCCGCAGCGTTCGCCCTGAACTCCCCTGCCGTGTTCGGAGACGAACATAACACCCCATCCAGCTCGGATGCCGGTTCCCGAACAAACCAGACCTTCACCGGTCGTTTGGTCAGCCTGCCGGAATACCTGGCCCAGGTGGATTCCAACGATTCGCCGTCGACCAGGATTCCCGAGCGCCCGGACGGGACGCGGCCTGCCTCGCCCCGTGCACTCCAGGAGAATCCCTACGCGCAACCCAATGCCACCCGGCCCAACGCCCGATTCAACCCGTCGAATCCCGCGTCCTCCCATTCACAAACCATGGTTCTGATTTCGCAGAACCTGGCCATTCAACCCGCTCCTGCGACTCTCGTCACCCCGACCACCACCCCGGGTTCCGGCGGACGCACCTTCACTGGACAGACGGAGCCCAAGCCGGCTTCCGATAAGGCGAACCGCTCGGACCTCGACGCCGTCTCCGGCGGACAGGTCTATGTGCTGGTTTTTGGCGAGGAATCCTCAAGTCAGGCAGCGCTGCTGCAGGCGAAAACCATGATCGCCGATGGCCGTTCCCAACGAACCAGCTCAGCGGACGAAGCGCGCGATCGCCTGCCCGTGCGTGGTTCCACAGACACGGACACGGACCGCTCCGACCGCCGGGATGTCCCCCGCCCGACGCAAACGGGCGATTCATCGCTGATTGGCCACGGTGAATCCTCCGGCCAATGGAGTCGCAAAGACTCGCAGATCCGAGTCACGGGACGGGTGATCAGCCGGGGAGGAATCCATGCGATTCAGGTCTCCGACATCGCGTTGGCCACTTCGACGGAAGATTCCACCCACAAAAACCAGCGCGGCAACGATCGGGTTGAACCGAAACAGAACGAAACCAAGTAGCCGGAATTGATCTCCGATGCATGAGGCGTCCACGCGTGACGCAGGACCGACCGAAGCCGTCCGCGGCCCGGTCGGTTTCGTGTTCACTCAGGCGCTCGAGCCAGACCAGAGGCCACCGAGTCAGCCTGCCCAACCCGCAGGCCAGGCAACGGAACGGGCGATCCAGGTTCGGTCCCGACCACGGACGCCGGGCCGGGGGCGACCGGAACGTGGTACTGAAGGCTCCGGGTCGCGTCGTCCGCCGACACGGTGATCCGAACCGTCTTGCCGGCGAAAGAACTCAAAATCCCCCGCAAGACCTCAAGTCCTCCCTCCTCATCCCTCGACGAACTGGGAGCCCCGGTCGGGAATACCGCCGGACAACCCGGGACAGGCGTGGCCCCGTCGATGACCGGCACGGATCCCTTGGTTGCGGGAACTCCGCGGGTGTCGGAAACGAGGCTGGCGAGCAACGGGGACGGGATGGCGAAATTGAGATTCTGCGCACCGATCTTGCTCCAGGAGGAAACACCCACCACCTGCCCATCCTCATCGACGACCGGCCCGCCACTGTTGCCGGGGGAGAACGGGCAGGTCAGCTGATACTGAGGAAAGCCATCGATTTGCTGGATCTGGCTCAACAAGCCATCCGAGATGCTGAAGCTGTAACCACGCGGCGAGCCAATGGCATAGAGCCTCGAAGCAATCGGAGGTGTCGCCAGTTGCAGGTGCAAAGGCTCGCGGGAGGTCGGGGCAACGTGAAGCAGGGCCAGATCATGGATCTCGTGATGCGCAACGACTTCCCGAATCTGGGCCGTCGTTCCATCGGAGTACGTCCCCTGAATCTCCTCGGCGTCCCGGATCAGGTGCCAGGCCGTGGCGGCACGACTTGAATCGCCAACCAAAAAGGCCGCACCCACAAACCGATCGCCGGAAGCGGTCCGGACCTTGATGGCCAGGGTAGAAACAACCACCCGGCGGTAAACCTCGGTGGGCGACAATCCCGCGGCCTGCGCCGCGACGAAACAGGGGGAGATCCCCGCCAGGATCGCCATCGCAACGGCCTTGGACGCCCGTCCCATTCCTGTTTCTGACCATCGACGGAAACGGCTCCGGGATGAAGACAAACTTCCTGCACCCGGCAATAACCTTTCCTTTTCCAATCCCGCCAGCCACGTATCCTCCTCGCACCGACTCCGATGCCCACCCAACCGTGGGATCGTCGGCCACGCCTTCCATGGGTCTGAGTCGTGCCCATGAATCGATCGACGCCGCTCCCCCTTTCCTGGGTACCAGCCACGCATGAAGATCAACGTTGACAACACCTCCTTCGCGAACTGGCTGGTATCGATCAAGGTCCAGTCGATGCTGTTTTGACGGCACCATTGGTACTCGACGTTGAGTCGGCGCTTGACATCTTCATCCTTGGCGTCTTCGGGCGTCTTGATGCTCCGTGCTTGGTAGGACAGGCCAGCCGAAGTCTCGCGGGTAACCATGAGGTCGATGGTGAAGGGCTCCGGAAAGCGCCCCTGGCTCGGGTGGCGCACGTCAAACGCTGCGCAGAGTTCAAGCGTGCCGTGAAGATGGAGGATCGGGAACTGCTCTCGGATGTCCACCACATCTGGCTGTCGCTCCACCAAAAAGAAGTCGATCCGTTCGAGGTCCGACAGTAGGTGGTAGTTGCGAGGAATCCTGATGCCGTTCGGAGTGCCTGACGACCCAAAGGATGGGACATCGCGAACTCGAAGCCAGGGGCGATAAGACTCCCGGGTGCCGAGGCCGAAGCCTCTCCGAATGCGGGAGTGCCAGTACTTGGGGTAGTGGCCGAGTTCCTCAGGCCATCTCATCGTTGCCCCGCCCCGCCCCGCAACGATCAATCTGGTCCGCACGGCCCTCCTGCACCCGTGTCCATGCGCTGACCACCAGCAGGACTCGAAGCCCGGAAGCTGCGCGCGCAGCCCGTACGGTGTCGCAGGACGGGCCAGTCTTCCTGGGGCGAGGGTCTTCGAGCTGAAGTGGTCCACTCATCATGGTCGCACTGTACCGGAATTTTAGGTGAAAATCTCCGCATCAATAGTTACTTGAAGACGACATAGACCACGGCCATGGCGGCACCACGGATGCGGCGGGCTGTGTCACCCTCGCCGCGGGCTCGCCGACGGCGCGAGCGATCCTCCGTAGGCGGCAACCCGTGGTGCGGCGTGGCGGCCTACAAGTGGAAGTCGCCCGCCGCTTCCGGCTGGTAGAGCACCTTCCCGATCCGGATGCGGCACGTCCGGTTCGGGATTCGCCAGTCGAAGGTGTTGCCCTCCCGGTAACCGAGGATCGCGGTGCCGATGCCCGAGCAGACCGACAGCTTCCCGTCACCTTCGTCCGCATCCTCCGGGTAGACCAGCGCCACCTCCACTTCCTCGTCGTCCAGCTGCAGCAGCGCCCGCGAGTTCATCGTGACGACGTCGCGTGGCACGCGCCGCGGATCGACGACGATGGCCCGCTCGATCTCGTGCTCGAGCTCGAAGACCGCCGAGGCCTGCTCGAACGCGACCAGATTGCGGAGCCGGGCGTGGTCGAGCTCGGTGACGTGGATGTCGTCGGCGTCGCCGGCAGGGCCTTCGCGAAGCAGCCGGCGGTAGCGATCCGAGCTCATGGCGAAGCACGCGAGCGCCGGCGTCTGGCGTTGAAGTCGGAAGCCGCAGCGTTGGAAGGCCTTCAGCGAGCGCTCGTTTTGGGGGTGGATCTTGGCGATGAGCTCGGCGGCCCGCATCTCGAGGAAGGCGACCTTCATGGCCTCGCGGATGGCACTCGCCCCGAGCTGGCGACCCCAGCGCTCACGGTTGCCGATGACCACGACCATCTCGCAGTCCGGTCCGGTCTTGACCAGACGGACGAAGCCCACGGGCGCGTCGTGCCGGTCGCAGACCATGAAGAACCGGCCGCCCTGGTTGAACAGATGCGTCAGTACAGGCAACTGGACACGACCGATGACCTGTTCGATCGAGCGCGAGACCTGGCGCGAGTCGCTCAGGTGGCGGGTGACGCACTCGTCTTCCAGCCAGTCCATCAACGTCAGTGCGTCCGCTCGCGTGATCTCGGGGCACAGCGAAACGAAGGGTCGGCTCATGTTCACTTCCATGCGCAGGGCTCGCAGGCCGGCCGCCATGTCGACAACAGCACGTCGACCTGGCCTTCGGCGAGCACGCTCCGGGTGACGCTGCCCAGCAGCAGTTCAGCGGCGGTCGACTGCGCCTGCTCGACGCCCGCGAAGCGAAGCTTCTCCTCGAACGGCACGTGAGACACCGTCCGCACGACGAAACGCGCGGCGGGTGCGACACGCCACGCAAGCGTCAAGGCCCGGCGCGACCACGGCGAGAAGTCGACCGCCACCCGCACGCGCCGGCAGGGTTCGGGCGGCGACTGCCGCAGCACGAGCAACGGTCGGTCGGTGCAGCGCATCAGGCGCGCCGACGTGGTGCCCAACACCCGTCGGCGCAGGTGGCCGGCGCCGCGCGCGCCCGTCACGAGCGGCTGCGCATCCACGCGATCGGCCGCGCGCACGATCTCGTCCGGCGCGGAGCCCGCGGCGTCCTCGAAGGCGACCTCGACACGCCGGGCGCTGGCGAGATCCGCGGCGAGTTGGCGCAACTGCCGTTGCGCGGCGTCGCGCGACTTCCGCTCCGGCGCCATTGAAGCGCCCAGCCACGCGCGACTCTGCGCCATCGGCTTGCCGGGCAGCATGTGCATCGGCGTCACCGCCGAGCGGGTCTCGTGCGCCAGATGCGCCGCCCGTGCGGCGGCATGGCGGGCATGCGCCGAACGGTCGGTGGCGACGAGGATCGGTCCGAGGCGTGCCATCACGCGCGGACTTCGCTGCGGCCGCGGCCCTGGAAGCCGCTGGTGCAGGAACGCTTGGCCCGTAGTGCCGTTGCACTGATCTCCATGGACGATGCCCTCCGCGTGGGGGCCGTGCCCCCTTGTAGGTTGATGCGGCGCTGCGCGCCCGGTGTCTGGACGTGCAGCGTGCCGGCTGCTCGTCGGCTACATCGCGTAGTCGCCGTTCGACTCGGGCTGGTAGAGGACGGCCAGGACCTCGGCTGACTTCTCGTGGCCGGATGGGCCGGTCCAGCGGGCCACGCGGCCGACGCGCAGGCCGAGCAGGGCGCTGCCGACCGGCGACAGGACCGACACCCGTCCCGCGGCGGGGTCCGCCTGTTCGGGGTAGCACAGCGTCAGCGTGCTTCGTTCGCCGGTCTGCGTGTCCTGCAGCACGACCTGCGAGAGCATCGTCACGACGTCCGGTGCAACCGCCCGCGAAGGCACGAGGGTGGACGCATCCAGAAGGTCCTCGATGGCGCGCCACGGGGGCGCAGACCCGTCACCGCGTGCGAAGCGGCGATGAAGGTTCAGGAGACGGACGTGGTCCAGCTCGGTGAGCGTGCGCTCGACTTGGGTGATTTCCACGAGGGCAATCCTTCAGAGGCTGCGCGAGCGTGTGCCGATGGCAGACGCTCGCGGACGCGCGGGCTTGAAGCCCGGCGATCTGAAGTTTGCGCAAATGAAGTGGAGGCGATCGCCGGGCCTAGGGATGTGCGGCCGGCTGACGGATGTGAGTTCCCGTCCCGGCACGCAACTGCGGGGTGCGCGTCGACCTGGCGGCCTGAAAGGCAGCTTCGTCGATGGCGCCGGCAGACGCGGCTCGAAGATGGGTGAACATCATGGGGGCAGTCTATTGCGGCCATCGGGCTTGGGCAAACCCTGCGCGCCAAGTCGCACTGGCGCGTAGGCGCATTGCCCCCCGTGGCACCGGCCGCCTGCGCGCCGGCGGCGCCTACTTCAACACCTTGGCCAGCGCGGCCAGCCCCTGTTCGGCGCTGCGGTCCAGTGCCAGCAGCGCGGCGTCGATGTCCTTGGCGCGGGCCTGCAGTGCCTTCGCGCGCGTGTCGGCCGCGGTGGCCTGCTGCTTCAGTTCGGCGTCGGTCTCGATCGCCTTCTTGAAGGCGGCGCTGCGGAACACCGCGGCGGCTTCCTTGCGCTGGTCCTCCTGCCGCGCGAGCCCGGCGCGCACGCGCGTGGTGGCGGCCTTGAGGCCCGCACGCACGTCGGCGGCAAAGCTGTCGAAGGCATTGCCCGACACCGACTCGCTGTCGTCGTCGGCGGCGTCCGACGGCCAGATCAGCACGCTGCCCGGCACCACGCGCTGCAGGTCCAGGTGCGGGTTCAGCGCCTGCAGGCGGGCCAGGCCGCCGCTGGCCGCGACGCGGGCCGACAGCGTGGCGGCGTCCTGGCCGGCCTTGACGATGATGAACTTCATGACGGTGACTCCTAGCCCAGCAGGTTGAGGGCGGCGAACGGTGCCGGCAGCGGGTTGCCGTTGACCGTGACCGGCCCGCTCGTGACGTTGCCGAGTGCGGCGACGGACTTCGCGCTCGTCACCTGCACCGAGTTGAGTTCGCCGCCGCGCACGCGGTTGGCGTTGAGCACCACGACCGGCGACGCGATGCGCACCGCGGGCACGCCGCGCGGCCCCTGAAGCGTGCAGCGGTTGTCGCTGAACAGCGCCTCGGTGCGGGCGGTGAGTTGCACAGCCGACACCCGGCCGCGGGCGAAGAAGGTGTTGCCCAGCACGCTGGCGGCGCCGCCGCGCACCGCGTCGGCGGCGACGGCGAAGTCGAGTGCCGCCGTGCTGACGCTGGCGCGCGCGCCGGAGAACAGCAGCGTGCGCTGGGCGTCGAGCTTGAGCGTCGTCGTCGTGCCCAGGCGCACGGCCGACAGCGCCGCGGCGCCCGCGGCGGCGTTGACGGTGTTGACGGCGTTGGCGCCCGCCGCCGCGGTGGCCGGTGGCGGCGGCGCCGCGATCTCGCCGGTGGCCACCGCGAGGTCGGTGTCGGTCACGATCAGCGCCGCCCAGGCCGATTCGCCGGCCGCCGCCTGCGCCGCGGCGTCGCGCTCGACGCGGTTGTGCGTGACCTCGGCCTCGAGGTAGGGCGCGCCGATCAGGATGCCGGCGGCGATGCCGCCGAAGTCGGCCGCCGGGCCGATCTCGGCGATCTCGTTGCCCTGGATGCGCACGCGCTCGACGCCCGCCGCCATCACGCCGGCGAACAGGCGCACGTTGCCCGCCGTCGTCGCGACGCGGCGCACGTCGTTGCCGGCGATGGTGGCGGTGCCGGTGCGGGCGATGGCGATGCCCACCGCGACGCCGGCGCGCGCGTTGGCGCCGCTGCCGCGGATGTCGCGCAGGTGGTTGTTCTCGACGCTCACGGCACCGGCCTCGCCTTCGTCGCTCATCACGATGCCGCTGCCGCAGGCTTCGATGATGTTGAGCTTGCAAACGAGGTCGCGCACCGGCGCGTTGATCAGGATCGCGCTGTCGGCGAAGCCGGCGACCTGATTCGACAGCATCTGCGCCTGGTCGCTGCCGCCGGCGTCCAGCCCGGTTGCGAGCGTGATCGCGCTGCCGGTCGGCGCGCGCTCGCCCTGGCGCGTGGCCTGCAGCTTGTTGCCTTCGATCCAGCTGCCGTCGACGCCGCTCTGGATGCCGCTGCCGTTGACGTTGAGCGTGTTGCCGACGACGCGCAGCGAAGCGCCCGGCAGCGCGACGCCGAGCGCGGTGATGCCGCTGTCGCGGCAGCCGAGCACTTCGTTGTTCTCGATCCGGTGGCCGAGCAGGTGGCCGACCTGGCCTTCGAGCGCGATGCCGCGCTGCTGGCACCACAGCACGTTGTCGCTCAGCGTCAGCGCCGCCGTCAGCACAGCGCCCTGGCGCTCGGCCGGCTCGGCGCGCACGCCGTCGCGCGCGACGATGAAGTTGTCGCGCACCGTGACGCCGGCGGTCAGGCCGGCGAGCGCGATGCCGGCGCCGGTGCCGTCGTTGCCGCCCAGCACCACGACCGCCAGCTCCGACAGGCGCACGCCGGCGGCGTTGTTCAGCACGACCGCCGAACGCCGGCCGATCGAGACCACGGCGAGCTTCTCGATCGCGATGGCCGCGCTGCCGTCGACGACGAAGGCACTGCCCTCGGCGCTGACCACGGTGGCCGGGCCGGCGCCTCGGATCGCGACGCTCTTCGCGCCGGTGATGCGCACCGGCTCGCGCAGCGGGTACACGCCCGGGTGCAGGCAGACGGTGCCGCCGGCGTCGCGCACGCGATCGACGGCGGCCTGGATCGTCAGCTGGCCGCCGGCGTGCGACTCGGGCGTCACGCAGGCGTGGCACGCGCAGTCGCCGCCGCCCGCCGGGGGCCAGGGCGTGCGGCAGTCGGTGACGGCGCCGCTGGCGACGTCCCAGTAGCCGAGCCGCGTGTGATGGTGGTGCACGCCGCGCGGCGGTGCGTCGACGAGCGCCTCGACCGACGCATCGGCCGTACGGGCCGCGAAGACCCACCAGTCGCCGGCGCGAAAGCCCGGCGCGCCGGTGCTCGAGAACGACACCGTGACGCCGTGCTCCAGCAGCAGCGTGGTGCCGGCGGCCGGCACGTCGACGACACCACGCGAGCCCGCGGCGTCGAGGTCCTGCACCGGCACCGCGCTGCCGGTGCGGAACACGCGGCCACGCTGGTCCCAGCGCTTCACGCGCAGGTGGCGCGGCGCGGCGAAGCCGGCATCCGGAAAGGTGGCCGGCAGCATCGCCGCCGGCAGCGCCGCCGACAGCGTGATGCGCCGCGTGGCGGGGTCGGCGGTCTGCACGCGCCGCATCTCGCCGCCGGCGAGGCTGAACTCGCGCATGTCGTCGAGCACCTCGACCCAGTCGCCTTCGGCGATGCCGAGCACCTCGTCGCGGCCGAGCGACGCGAGCTCCAGTTCGGTCGGCGAGATCAGGTCGACGACGGCGACGCCGACGCTCGCGTTCTCGCGGCTCCACTTGAACGTGGCGCCGGCGCCGGGCTGGCCGGGGTCGTGGATCTCGACGCGGTAGAGCTGGTTCTCCAGGCCACGGTAGCCGCCGGTCGGCGGCAGCTCGCAGGGGTCGGCCGCAGGCGGCACCTCGAAGCTGCCGCTGGTGAGCCGGCCGCTGCTCGGCGCGACGAGGGCGTTCCAGGCCGCGAGCTCGCTGTCGCAGGCCGAGGCGCCGTCGACGCCCTCGGAGAGCAGGCGCGCCTGCCACACGGTCTGCAGCCGTGTGCTGGTGTCGACGCCGACGGCGCTCTCCACCAGCGACGGGTCTTCGAGCGCCGTGACCTCGCGTTGCCAGACGTCGAGGTAGACGAGATGGCGGCCGCCGGTCGGCAGCGCAAGCGGCTGCGGCAGGTAGGGCTGCGCGGTGATCGGCAGCGGCCCGGCGGCCGACGGCTCGGCCAGCAGCGGGTCGAACGTGGCGCCACCGGCACCGTGGTTCTCGGCCAGCAGGCCGTCGACGTAGAGCCGGCCGCGGCCCAGGTGCAGCACGCCGCCGACCGCGCTCAGCTGGAAGGCCTGCGGCGTGGTCTGCGACACCGTCGCGCGGCCCAGCACGTCGGACGCCAGCGCGCGCAGGCGGCGGTCGACGGTGGCGACGAGTTCGTTGAAGTCGGCGTCGAGCAGCACCGCGCCCTGCTTGATCTCGACCCCCGCCCAGTCGTGCAGCGGGTGGTGGCGAACACGGGAGAAATCCCCAGCCATGATGAATGTCCTTCTCGCGGCTTCAGGCCACTAGGTCACGTAGAAGATGCCGGCACGCAGGCCGAAACGCAGGTACTCGTCGAGCCGTACGCGCAGGTTGCTTTCGCGCTGCGGCTGCTGCAGCGCGTGCATGACGCCGATCTCGCCTTCGTCGTCGGCGCCGGTCAGGATCGCGGCCGGGGTCGTCAGCCGCAGCTGCAGGTAGGCCGCGTCGGCGTAGCGCAGCGCGTTGAACTGCGGCGCCACGCGCGGCTGCTCGGCGCTGGGCAGGCAGCGGTGGCGGCGCGGCGCGATCGAGTCCGCCGGCAGCCACGAGAAGCGCACGCAGCCGACCTGCGTGCGTTCGGCCCACACCGGCGCCGGCCAGGGGTCGCCGGGGGCGCGGCGCGCGACGAGCAGGCTGTTCGAGACATGCTCGAAGCTCTGCGCGTGCAGCTTGCCGATGACGCTGCTCCCGTTCATCGTCAGCGGCGCGCCGGCGCTGCCGGCGGGGCCTTCGTAGGCCGTGTTCGCGCTGCCGTTGGCATCGACGATGCTGTCGTCGATGCGGCACTCGGCGTCGGTCGCCACCTGCAGCGCGCCGACGATGCACGACTCGATCGTCACCTTCGCGAACGGGTGCTCGACGACGAGGCTGGCCGCGCCGGGGCTGGCCGGGTCGCCGGCCGGCGTCAGCGCGAGGCCGGGCACCAGCGTGCAATGGCGCAGCACGATCTCGCGCGGCTCGGTGTCGGCAAAGGCCGCCAGCGTGAGCGCGCCGCCGGCGATGACGAGGCCGTCGAGCACGACGCGGCCGCGCGCGCCGATGTCCAGCACGACCGGCGCCGACGCCGCGATCAGCGGCCGCGCGCCGTTCGCCGCGGCAACGACGACCTCCAGCCCCGCCGCGCCGGGCGTGGTGACGCCGGCGACGCGCAGCACGGGGGTTTCGGCATGCGTCAGCGAGTCGCCGATCAGCAGGCGGCCGCCGCTCGCGGCCAGCAGGTCGAGCTCGGGTTGCAGGGGCGCGCCACCGCCGGCCTGCCGCTGCACGGCGTGCGCCTCGCCGGCCGGCGTGCGCTGGTATTCGCCGCCGCCCAGCGTGCGCGCGAAGCCGCGGTTGAAGCTGGCGCGCAGCGGCCCCGCCACGCCGGCGCCGAGCACGACGCGGCCGCGTTCCGGGTCGACGCCGATCGTGCCGGCGGGCACGCCGTTCTCGTGGTTCCAGCCGGTGGCGGTGTCGCGCAGGTCGCAGGCCGTGATCTCGGCCGCCGGCACCGGCTGCCAGGCGCCGGCGGCGTCTTCGCGCAGGAACACGAGGCTCTCGCCGGGCCCGTAGTCGTCGGCCGCGGCATCGCCGGCGCGCAACGCGGCGGCCATGCCGCGCACCGACAGCGGCGCCGGCACGTTCAGCGGCGTCGACAGCGCGTCGATCGTGTCGCCCGGCTGCGGCGTGCGGAACAGCGCGAGGTCGGCGCCCAGCGGGTCGAGGCGCCAGCGGCTGCCGCTGCCATCCGCCGGGTCGGGCACGAGCGCGACGCCCGTCAGCGACAGCGGCAGCAGCCGCCACACGAAGAGCCCGACGTGGGCGATGTTGTAGCGGCCGGCACGGCCCTCGGGCCGCCGCATCTCGGCGGTGTGGGCGACGCGGTTGAAGGCGCCGCCGGCGTGCCGCAGTGCGGCCTCGTCGCGCAGCGCGGCGGTGGCCGGCGCGTGCGGCCGCAGGTGCTTCATGTACTGCGTGGTCGCCAGCTGCTCGAAGAACTCGGCGGCGTGCGCCGGCCAGTCGGTGAGGTCGCGCGCGAGCTGTTCGAGCATCAGCGCCGTGCCCTTGCGGCGCCGGTAGGCGATGGTGTTGGCCACCTCGGCGCGCGGCGAGGCCACCGCGGGCGTGGCGCCGTGCAGCGGCCGGTAGCCGATGAGGTCGCCGATGTAGGGCGCCACCCAGTCGGCGCAGGTCTCGATGAACTGGTCGTCGTAGAGCTGCTCGATGTTCTCCTCGACGGCTTCGAGCTCGCGCGCGAACAGCGCCACCAGCGCGCGCAGCGGGCCACCCTGCTCGGCGTCGCGCAGGCGGTAGACGGCGGGCAGCAGTTCGTACAGGCGGGCGGCGTCCAGGCTCATGGCATCGGCTCCATCCGGTCCAACGGTCCGGGGTGCAGGGTCAGGATGCCGGCGGCCCGCGGCGCGCCGTTCACCACGTGCAGGCGGGTCGCGAGCAACCGCACCTGGCGCGACTTCACGGTCTGCGACGGCGGCGCGCTGCCGCCGTAGAGGAAGTCGAGGTCGATGGCCGCGACGCCAGCGACGCCGTGCGCCACCGCCACCACCTCGGACTGCTGCACCGGTTGCCCGAGTTCGCGCGCGTCGAAGGAGAAGGCCGCGCGCAGCGCCGACTCGACGGCGGCCAGCACCGGCTTCGTCTCGAAGGCCGGGTCGACCTTGACCTTGAGGCCGACGCGGAACGACTCGGCCGCGTGGCCGAGCAGGCGCAGGCCGACGTGCGGGTCGCCGCTGGCGCGCAGCGCGCCGAGCAGGTTGCGCCAGACCGGGTGGTCGGGCGTCAGCACCGTGCCGCCCATGCCGGCCACGGTGAGCACGACGGTCGGCCCGTGCGGCAGCGACAGCACCGACGCGCTCGCCTTCGCGATGCCGGCGAAGGCGCGCGCGAAGTCCTCGTAGTCCAGCACCGACACCGCGCGGCCGAGCGTGCGCGTGAACAGCGGCATGCTGCGGCGTGCCGCCTCGGCCGGCTCGGCGTCGGTGCCGCCCTGCGCCGGCAGCGGGTTGGCCACGCTCTTGAAGCCCAGCGGCCGCGTCGACGCCTGTGTCAGCGACCCCGCCGCCACGTTGCCGGCCGCGCCCAGCCCCTTGCGGTAGGTGGCGCGCAGGTTGTTGCTGCCGCTGGGCGGGCGCGCGCCCTGCTCGCCGTCGCCGAACTGCACCCACACGCGGCCTTGCTCGTCCGTCACCAGGCGGTAGACGCGGTCGGTGGCGGCGGCGCCGTGGAGCTGCTCGCGCTCGCTCCACGCGACGTCGTTGACGCGCACCGTCAGCTCGCTGGCGACGCCGGCCGGTGTCGGCGCCGCGCGCCAGGCCAGCGGCTGGTGGTGCAGCTGGAAGCGGGCGTGCGGCTGCGCCGCGTCGCCCGAGCCCAGCAGCTCGGCCACGGTCTCGCCGTGGCGCGCCAGCGCGACGTTGCCGAACACCACCGTGCCTTCGCGCTGCAGCGGCGCCGGCAGCGGCGGGTCGATGACGAGCACGCCGCCATCGGCACGGTTCGCCGCCGGCGTGGCCGACACCAGCGTGGCGGTGTGCACCAACTCGCCGCCGCCGTCGGCGCGCGGGCCCTGCACGACGACGCGGCGGCCGGCTTCGAGGCCGCGCACGTCGGCCGCCACGGCCAGGCTGGCGCCGGCCAGCGGCGCGGCGATCGGCGCCCGCGCGAAGGGCAGCGCCTCGCTGCGTGCGAAGACCGCGGTCTGGCGCACGCGGTTCTCGAACAGCGACAGGTTCTGCCCGGCGAGCTTGACGAAGGTCGACTTGCCGGCGACGGCGAATTCGGCCCGCGAGCCGTGCGTCACCGCGGTGGCCTTGAAGAGCTCGGCATAGTCGCCCTTGTCGAGCAGCACGAAGCTGCCGCCGACGATGCCGGCGTACTCGCGGTCGAGGCTGATCGTGGCGCTGGCGCGGCTGCTGCCGGCCGCGGCGACGGGGCCGATCACGAGGTCGTCGAAGAGGCCGCCGAAGCCGAGGTCGCGCACACGCGCCGCGGCCCGCGGCAGTGCCGCCGCGGCGGCGGGCGCAAAGATGTCGAAGCCGGGCCAGTCGCCGGGGTCGGCGGCGCCGCCGAGGTACGCGGTCTTGAACTCGGCGCTCATCGCGCGCCATTGCGGCGCGTTGTGGCCGAAGAGCGCGGCGCGTTCGCGCAGTGCGTAGGCCACCGGCGGCGTGGCGGTGCCCATCGGCGGCGTCACCGAGCCGAGCGGCTCGTCCCAGGCGATGCGCGTGCGGCGGTGTTCGTCGTCGGCCTCGACGGCGGTGAGCACGCGCCGGTCCCAGCGGTTCGACGTCGCATCGGCGTTGAATTCGGCGCCGACGAAGAGCACCAGGTCGCCGGGTTTCAGCCCGGTGGCGGTGCCGGCCAGCCAGGCCACGCGCGAGCCGAACGCCGGCACGCGCGCCTCGTCGGCCAGCGCCGGCATCGCGTTCCAGGCCGCGCGCGCGTCGATGGCCTCGACCGTCTCGAAGGCCTGCGGCTGTTCGCCCGGCCCCGGCACGCTGTTGACGCGCAGGCCCGCGGGCAGCGGCACCACCGCCGGCACGCCGCCGACGAAGGCGCCGGGATCGCGCGGGAACGCCTTCGGCGCCACCGGCGGGGCTTCGACCGCGAAGGCGAGCGCGATCTCGGCGGCGACGCCTGGCTTGAGCTGGTAGCCGATCAGCCGCCCCATTTCCTGCAGCGACAGGCGTTCGGTGGCGGTGCGCAGCCAGGACTCGTTGGCAATGCGCTCCTGGTAGAAGGTCAGCACGTCGGCAGCGCAGGCGAAGGCGTCGAAGAGGCCGATCGTCCAGTCGCTGCGGTCGCGCGTCAGCAGGCCGGTCAGCGGCGCGAAGCGCTGCTCCGACAGCCCGGCGACGAGGCTGGCGCGGAAGTCGCCCCAGCGGCCGATGCGGTAGTCCACGGCCGACAAGGCGACGCGGTTGAACAGCAGCTTCGGCGTCGCGGTCTGCACGCCTTCGCCGCAGCCACAGGCTTCGCTGCCCGCGGGCGGTGCCTCGGCGCCGGCCTTCGGGTTCGGCAGCAAGGTGCTCATTGCCCGCCTCCGATCTCGATCTCGAGCACGCCACGTTCGGGGAAGCTCGGGTTCTGTTCGAGCTGCGCGATCTCGAGCCGGCCGATCGGCACGACGCCGTTGTCCAGCGTGCTCGGGCTGCCGCCCACCAGGCGCTGGAAGCGTTTCACGCGCACCGCCTCGACCCCTTCGATGGCCTGCACCGCGGCGACGATGCGCGACAGGACCACCGGCTCGCCGAAGCTGAAGTTGTCGGGGTGGAAGAGGCCCAGCGTGCCGTCGCCCAGGCGCTGCGCCGACAGCCGCTGGCGCACCGCGCGCAGCAGCGGCGCGCGGAAGTGGCCGGGCCGCGCGCAGACGTGCAGCGCGACGTCGAGCGCGACGAAGCGCGGCGTGTCGACCTCGAGGTCGTAGCCGGCCATGCGGAAGCGTTCGAGGTGGCGGCGCAGCCGCGTCTCGAAGGCGGCGTCGACGGCGGCGCCGCGCGGGCGGTCGGCAGTGACGAAGACGGTGTGCCAGCTGCCGGTCCAGCGGAATGTGGCGGCGGCGCGCTGCACCTCGCCGCTGCGTTCGGCCGCGGCCGCGTAGTCGGCCGCCGTGACGGCACGCTCCTGCGTGCGGAAGGCCTGCGGTGCATCACGGCGCGCGGCCTCGATGTCCTCGGGCTCGATGCCGCCGGCGGCGGCCAGCGGGTTGCGCACCGCCAGCACGCGCGCCGCGTCCGGCAGCGCCGCGCCGGCCGCGGCGTACACGGCCGGCTCGAGCAGCAGGTGCGCGATCGCTTCGGCGCCGACGTTGCCCGCGGCGCCGTTGCCGACGCGGTAGCGTGCCTCGAAGACATCACCTTCGTTGGGGGCCAGGCCGTGGCGGTCGTCGCCGAAGCGCAGCCGCGAGCGGCCGTCGTGTTCGGTCTCGACGACGAACTGCAGCGCCATCGCACCGCTGGCCAGCAGGTCGGCGGCGGCCGTCCACGGGTCGGGCCGGCCCTGGCGCTGCAGCCGCACCTGCGGCAGCGCATGGCGCGCGTCGAGCGGGCCGATCAGGCTGGCCGGCCAGAACGGCGCGGCGTCGCCGGCCAGCGCGTCGAGCAGCGTTTCGAGGTCGAAGCCTTGCGTCACCGGCGCCTGCGCCAGCGCGGGCCGGAAGCGCACCGGCCGCGCTGCGGCCGCCGCGGTCTCGCAGCGCCCGGCGTCGCGCGCCGGCGGTGCGAAGCGGCCGGTGGCGGCCGGCACGGCGGGCAGCACTTCGGGGCCGACCGTCTCGCCGTGGTCGGCGAGCACGATGTTGCCGCGCGCCACGCTGACCACGCGCCCCGGGAACGCGGCCGCGCCCAGCGTCAGCGCGAACGGCAGCGCGTCGGCGCGCTCCCACTCGATGCGCGTGACCTCGACCGCGGCCGTACTGGGTGGCGTGTCGAAGAGGCCGCCCGACGGGTCGGCGTCGGGCAGCACGCGCAGCAGGCGCACGGCCCAGCGCCGGCCGCGGTCGGCGTCGGCCGCGGCGGCGGCCTCGTCGACGGTCGTCGGACTGGCGATCTCCTCGAACACGAGCACGTCGCCCGCCGCCAGCGGCGGGCGGCCGCGCAGCGTTGCGGTGGTCGTGCCCACCGGCAGGCAACAGGCGGCGTCGCCCCAGGTGTAGAGGGGGATGCGGTTGCAGCGCTCGTCGAGCGTCGCGCTGCGTGCCACCTCGAACACGAGCGCGCCGCCCTCGCGCAGCCGGCGCTCGGCGTCGGAGCCCGGCCGCAGGCCCGGCGTGGCGCCCGGTGTGCGCGTGAAGAGCCGGCTGCCGCGTGCCAGCACGAAGCTGCCGCCCGCCACCTGCACCTGCACCCAGGCGCGCGCGTTGCAGCCGTCGTGCAGGTGGTAGTCGACCAGCCGCGCGTGGCGCCGCACCGAGACGCGCCGGCGCGCCGTCGCGAGGTAGGCCTCGTTGGCGATCGCGTCCTGGCGGTACGACAGGTTGTCGGCGGCGTAAGCCAGCAGTTCGACCAGCGCAACGCCGACGTCGGCGCTGCTGCGCTCGGCCCAGCCCGGCACCCGCAGAGACAGCCGGTCGAGCATGAGGCGGCGCAGGCCCGGGTAGTCCTTGGCCAGGTAGTCGATCGTCGGCGCCGCCTCGGCGCCGGGCGGGCACAGGCGATCGTCGGCGCAGTCGAAGTCGCTCGGGCACTCGACCTTGAAGCTGAAGTCCACGCGTGACAGCACCGGATCGAAGCCCGGCGGCGGCGCCGCCACGCCGGGCGCGGCCACCAGCGCCAGCGTGTAGCGCGAGAAGTCGCCCTCGCCGGTGGTGCGGACGACGAGCGTGCGCGCCGGCTCGTCGCTGGCGGCCAGCAGCGCGGCCAGCGCGGGCTCGGCGAGCGCCGGCAGCGCATCGCCCGCGGCCGCCCACGCGACGCCGACGTCGCGGATGCGCTCGCCGCCCGCGATGACGATCTGCGCCGGCACCAGCGCGAAGCCCGGCCGCAGCAGGCGAAGCAGCAGCGTGCGCTGGCGCGGCACGCCGGCCGGTGCGGCGCGGTCGAGCACTTCGATGAACTCGATCGCGTTGACGCCGGCGCCGCCGGCATTGCGCAGCACGTCCAGGCGCCGCGGGTCGCAGCAGTGCTGGGCGATGCTCATGACGACGCCCCCGGCACGGCCAGGCTCAGCGTGCGCGCCGTGCCGTCGTCGAGCACGGTGAACGCGATGTCCACGCGCAGCGCGGCGTCGTCGGCCTGCACGTCGACGGCGTCGACCGCGATCAGGTGCGACAGGTGCTGCTGCAGCGACGACTGCACGAGCATCTGCGTCGTCGCCGCCAGCGTCACGCTGTTCGGCTCGAAGACCAGTTGCGCCAGGCCGCAGCCGAAGTCGGGGCGCATCACGCGTTCGCCGGGTGCGGTGAACAGCACCTGCTCGATGAGGTCGCGCAGGTGGTCGGCGGCACCGGTGGTGGCGGTGCGGCCGTGGCCGTCGACGCGGTAGGGGAAGTCGAGCGTGTCCATGCGCGCCTCTCAGGTTGCGCTGACGCGGGGCTGGAAGGCCACGGGCAGCAGGCCGGTGCCGGTGGGCACGCAGGCCGCGGTGCCGGTGGCGATGGCCAGCGGCGTGCCGCCCGCCAGCACCCGCGTGGCGCCGACCACCCACTGGCCGCTGACGCACGGCGGCGTCGACGTCGACGCCAGCGCACAGCCGGCAACGGCATACGGCGTGGCGAGCGTGACGACGGGCTGCCCCGACACCAGCACGCGCGCGAACGGCGCCAGCGCCTGCGCGCTGCCGCCGTGCATGCACAGCACGGTGGCGCCGAGGTGGAGCACGGGGCCGGGCATGTCAGATCACCGTCAACGCACCGGCGTTGATGTCGACGACGTTGGCCGTCATCGTGACGATCGCGCCTTTGCCGTTGCTGATGACGATGCCGGTGTCGCTGACCGAGATCATCGCGCCGGCGGCGGTCTGCAGCAGGATGCCGCCGGTGGGGCCGGGCACGTCGCTGATGACGATGCCGTTCTTCAGCGTGGTCTGGATCGTGATGCCGGGCACGCCCGCCGGCACCATCTGCGACAGCACCGGGCGCTCCGCCGCCAGCCCCCAGAAGCAGCCGGTCCAGATCGGGTAGTTGGGGTCGCCGTGCTCGAACTCGATCCAGACCCCGGCGCCCATCGGCGGCACCGTGAACACGCCGGTGTTGATGCCGCCCCAGGGCAGGCAGGGCATCGCCCAGCTCGACGGCAGCAGGCCCTCGACGCCCGGCACGATGGCCTGGATGCGGCCGATCTGTTCGGGGTCGACGTTGTTGACGACGGTGCCGCGGTACTTGCCGTAGAGGGGTTCTGCCATGGTGTGCTTCGTCAGACGGGGACCTTGGGCACGGTGGAGACCAGGCCGTTGCGGGCGAGCGAGAAGCTCTGCTTGTACGAACCGCGCTGGATCTCGTGCGTGACGCGGGTGACGTAGTACAGGCCGTCGAACGGCAGCCCCGCACCGCGCACGCCGACGAGGCGGCGCGACTTCAGCACGCGGCCGTAGCGCACGACGTCGAGCGAGCCCTGGCCGAACACCGAATCGCTGTGGCGGCCGGCATAGGCCAGGCCCTTCATCAGCGCCTCGGCAGCGCCCAGGTGTGCCGTGTCGTGCATGAAGTGCAGCTTCGGCGGCAGCGGCGGCACCGCCCCCAGCGGCGGGTTCAGCGGCGTCACGTCGGGGATCGGGATGCCGATCGGTGCCTTGCTCGCCTGCTCGTGGAAGAAGACCACCGGCATCGTCTTCTTCTCGCGGTCGAAGTTGAACGACAGGTTCTCGACGTTGGTGTCGCGGTCCATGCCGGTGGTCAGCGCGCCCTGCGGCACGCCGACGCGGACCTCCGGGCCCCAGTAAGCCTTGGACATGCCGGTGGCCGGGCCGGGCTCGAGGTAGAAGACGTAGCCGACGTCCTCGGCCAGCTTCTTCACGTAGGCGTAGTCGCTGCCCTGCTGGCGCGGAATGCGCGAGGTGGGCAGCGGCGGCACGTCGACGATGCTCGGCACCACCACGGGCACCACGCCCAGCGCCGCGTACTTCGCCAGGATCAGCAGCACGCGCGCGGAGGGCGGCATCGCCGGGTACGGCACACCCGGCAGTTCGATGACGTGCATCAGCGCCGACAGGTCCTTGCCGCGCACCACCAGCTGCCCCACGCCGCCGGTGCCCGGCACGGTGTCGACCGTCGTCACGACGCCATCGACGATGGGCTCCGTGCTGCCGCCCAGCGTGACCGCGAGGAAGACGCGCATCAGCGGCACGCCGCCGCCGCCGCCGGTGAGCAGGAACAGCGTGCGCAGCAGCGACTTCTTCGGCAGGTCGAAGGTGAGTTCGAAGCCGCTGGGCGTGTCGCCGTTGGCGCTCTCGACCTTCACCGAATGCAGCGCCTCGACGACCTCGCGCGGCGCCGCTACCGGTGCCGGGCCGATGAAGAGCGAGAGCTGGATGCCGTTGGCGGACATGGCGGTGTTCAGGCGCCCGGGGGCAACGGCACCGCGACCCGCAGGCCCGGCGTGTCGGTCAGCTCGAACGGGTCGGTCACGGCGTTGGCGTCGGCGACGCGCCAGTACAGCAGCGGGTCGCCCAGCGTGCGTTGCGCCAGCAGGTCGGGGCGGTCGCCGCTGGCGATGGTGACGCGCGCCGCGGCCGGAATGTCGCGCAGCTGCGGGATGAAGCGCCGCCGCACGAAGGGCACCGGCGGTTCGCCGCCGGCCTGCGGCAGCAGCGCGATGGCGACGCCGCGGTAGCGGCTGGCGGCGTCGAACGGCGTCGTCGGGATCGCGCCGGCGTCGATCAGCATCTGCACCGGGTCCTGGCTCATCGGGGGTCTCCGGTCATGGCAGCGAAGCGATGCCCAGCGCCTGCAGCGAGGCGTTGCCGGCCTTCGCGGCCAGCGCCTCGCGCGCACGCAGGTGGTTGAGGAAGAGCGCGCCGCCGCGGTGGTCGAAGCCGAGGTCGTCGGTCGTCATCACGCGCAGGCCGAGCGAGACCCTGGCGCGGATCGGGTTCAGCGCCGGGTCGAAGGCCTCTTCGGTGATCGACAGCTCCGTCACGCGCACCGGCTGCACGCGGTGGCGGCCGAAGACGAAGACGAGCAGCGGCGCGTCGGGCGGCACGATCTCCAGCGTGCCGGACGCCGCCAGCGCATTCGTCTGCTGCAGCGCGTCGCTGCCCGGGTTGACCAGGGCCTCCAGCGCCGCCAGCTGCGGCGCGATGCCGTGGCGCACCGCGTCCGGGTTCTGGTCGGGCGCGCCCAGCGGGTCGGTGGCGTCGATCTCGGCTTCGAGCTTGATCGTCTCGACCGCCGGGCCCTTCAGGCGGAACGGCTGCGCGCGTTCGGCCGCGCCGTCGCCGCCGACGCCCTGCACCTGGTAGCTGCGCGA
The DNA here is from genome assembly GCA_963204815.1 of Pseudomonadota bacterium. Lineage (GTDB taxonomy): Bacteria > Pseudomonadota > Gammaproteobacteria > Burkholderiales > Burkholderiaceae_C > Rubrivivax. The sequence continues at coordinate 20,117 of CAUJHQ010000083.1, forward strand.
CAGCGTGTCCGGGTTGTACTGCAGCGCGATCGTGCGCAGCACGCGCGCGCCCGAGGGGTCGAGCATCACGAGGCCGCCCTTGACCAGCTTCGGCGAAGAACTCAGGCTCATGGCGTGGCCTCTCCGGGGGCGGCGCCGCGGGCGCCGGCGCGTTGGCGGTCAGACCCCGGCGCGCCGAAGCGCCGGCGCACCAGCGCGATGTAGGGCTCGGCCAGCGTCACGGTCGCGTAGTGCTCCAGCGTCGGGTTCGGGCCGCGGCAGTGGCGCAGCGCCTCGTTGTAGTCGCTGATGCATTCGGCCTGCTGCTCGGCGTTCCACTGCTCCCACGGGACGCGCGCGCGCACCATCGCGCGCCAGTCGTAGGCGGCGTTGCGGTCGCCACCGGTGATGGCCGCCACTGCCTGCGGGATCAGGCTCGACGGGATGTAGGCCAGGCCGCCGTTCTGGTACTGCCAGACGTGGCCCATCTCGTGCGCCAGCACCAGCAGGCCGGCGTCGCTGAGGTCCATCGTGTCGCCCTTGAAATGCGCGTCCTGCAGGTTGATGGTGTTGCCGGTGGTGCGCGCCGCACCGGCGGCGAGCGCACTGCCGCGGGTGACGGTCACGCGCGACATGTCGACGCTGTCGTGGTAGATCTCGAACAGGTACGCACGCTCGGGCCCGCTGAGCGAACGGCTGCGGCGCGACGCCAGGTCGCCCGCGATCGCACCGCCGATGAGGCCGCCGAGCCCGCCGACGATGCCGCCGATCACCATGCCCACGGGGCCGAACAGCGAGCCCAGCCCGATGCCGATGGCCGCGCCGAGGCCGCCGCCCAGCAGCCCGCCCAGCCCCGCGCCGAGCAGCGAGCGCTGCACGCGCAGGCCGCTGTGTTGCGGCGATGCGGGCACGCCGCCGCGTTCGGCGGCGCGCGCCTCGTGCTCGGCACTGCTCGCCGCCGACTCCAACTGCAGCGGCCCGCCGGTGTAGGCCTGGGCGCGCTGCTGGCGCACGTGCGTCAGCTCGTGCTCGATGAGCGCGCGGCCGGCCGGCAGGTCGGGCCGGTAGGCGCCCGGCGCGAAGACGATGTCGCGGCCCACCGTGTAGGCGGCGGCGCCCAGCGCGAGCGCGCTAGCCCCGGCGCGCTCGTCGGTGTGCAGGCGCACGGCGCCGAAGTCGAGGCCCGGTGCGACGCCGGCCGCCGCCTGCCACGGGCCGCGCAGCACCTCGGCCACCGGCAGCGGCGGCGCGCGGCGCGGCGCGGCGTGGGCGGGTTCGGGAAGGTGCGTGCGCATCGCGTGGGTCAGTCCAGCGGGTTGAGCGAGTGGTCGGGCGCCGGCACCCAGGGCGGGCGCGTGCTGTCCTTGGCGTCGGCGACGGACTCCTTGTCCTTCGGGTCGCGGCCGTCGAGCGCGACCTCGTAGTCGACGAGATCGTCCTCGTACCACTCCCAGCTCAGGCGGAACAACGTCGCCGCGCGCAGGCCCGCCGAGTAGCGCACGCCGGCCTTGGCCAGGCGGGGGTCGGCCCGCAGGCGCTCGCCGAGCTTGCGTTCCACTTCGCGGTAGTCGAAGACGCGGTCGAACAGCGGCTGCAGCGCGGTCGTGAAGGCGAGGTGGTAGCGCTCGAGCAGGGTCTTGAGTGTCGTCACGTCGACCTCGGTGCGTGCCGCCGCCTGCGGGTCGGTGCGGCCCTCCAGCGCGCGCTCGAAGGCGGCCCAGGCGGCCGGGCCGGTGTCGTTCCAGAAGTCCAGCATCTCGCGGTTGTGGATCTCGCGCCACTGCTCGGTGAGCGCCAGGTACTGGGTGTGGAACAGGTGGTTCGGGCTCGCCTTGTCCTGCGTGGCGGGGCCGAACACGTCGGCCATCGCGCTGCCCTGGTAGTAGGCCCAGAGCTGGCGTTGCTCGGCCTTCGCGTCGGCCACGGCGCGCGGCACTTCGGTGACGCGCACCGGCATGTCCAGCGGTCCGCCGATGTACTGCGCGGCGGCCAGTTCGCCGATGAACTGCCGGTCGTCGGCCGGCCCGGGCGGCGCCTGGTCGGTGCTCGGGTCCTGGAAGGCCTGCCACGACTTGCGCCGCCGCGCGAGGTAGGTGGCATCGAAGACCGCGTAGCTGTCGTTCTCGATCACGAAGGTGGGCAGCGCGTTGCCCGCATCGCCGTTGATCACCAGCGAGACATGGGCCGGCAGGCGCACGAAATGGAAGCGCAGCTTCAGTTCCCGGCGCACCAGCGACAGCACGTAGGCCGCGCGCATCGCGTAGACGCCGCAGTCGTGCACCAGCTGGCCGGTCAGCGCGCGCGGGAACGGCCGGTTGAAGTAGGGCGTGGTGCCGATGTCGTACAGGTTGGTGTAGCGGGCGTGGACGGTGAAGGCGCGGAAGTAGCCGAACAGCAGCGAGACGATCTCCTTCAGCGCGTCGGCCGGCGCCATCGCCGGTCGCACGCGCCGTTCGGCCGCGGCCGCGCCGGTGTCGGTGAGGTCGCGGTACTTCTGCAGCAGGAAGACGCGCCAGCTGTCGTCGTTGTCGAGCTTCAGGCCGCCGGCGGCCTGCGTCGACTGGCGTGTGTCCACCGCCGCCTCGGCCTGCGCCAGCGTGTCGACGAAGGCCTTGCGCGGCGTCAGCGCGTCGAGCGCGCCGTACAGCCGGCCGAGCTGGTGGATCTGCGCCAGCCGCGTGTCGTAGCTGTTGACGATCGACGAGCGCAGCTCGGGCACCGCCTCCTGGCGCGGGTCGTAGGTGGTCACGGGCACCGACTTCGGCTTCGCCTGGCCGGTGGCCTGGTCGAAAACGTCGACCACCCGGCCTTCGCCCGGCCGCGGCAGTTCGGTCTGCGTGATCTTGAACGACTGCGCGAAGACCGCGTGCGGCTGGCCGACGTCGAGGTTGATCGCCGGCTGCAGCGCGCCGACCATCTCGCGTCGCAGCGCCCCCAGCAGCGCGGCGCCGCTGCCGTCGGGTTGCGCCTTCTCCAGGTCGGCGCGCGCGCCGTCGATCGCGCGCTGCATGAACGCGGACCACGCCGTGTGCCAGTCTTCGATGAGGTCGAACACGCGGTCGTGGAACTCGGCGCGGGTGAGCATCGGCCGCAGCGCGAAGCCACCGAGGCCGAGGCGGCGTTCGGTCTCGACGGCGTCGAAGTCGATCGCCCGCCAGGTGGCGCGCACCGCGGCATAGGCGCGGGCATAGCGGCGCAACGAGGCGCCCGCCGCCTCGGCGCTGCCCAGGCCCGGTGCGTCGGCGCCCTGGATCAGGCGCGCCAGGAAGTCCAGGCGCCGCCGCTGGCCGTAGATGTCGGGGTCGTGCGGCCCGATCTTCTCGAAGGCCGCGTAGGCGTCGCGCAGGCGCGCCGCGTCGGCTTCGAGGCCGAGTTCGTACAGGCGTGCGCTCAGCTCCAGCAGCAGTTCGCGGCTGAATTGGCCCTGGCCGATGCCGAAGCCGGCTTTCAGCAGCGCGTCCAGCTTCTTCGGCGCCGTGCTGCGGTCGCCGGCCTCGACGGCCTCGCACAGCTCGAGCAGCGCCACCTGGGTGTCGAAGAAGCTGGGCACGATGACCGGCCCGCCGCTCTTCGCCAACTCGGCCATCTCGCGGCGTGCCGCGGCGACCTGGTCGATCGCCTGCTGGTACCAGCGCGCCACCGGCGCGGCAGCGGCGTCGGGCTTGTTGCGCCAGCCCACGGGGGCGCCTTCGTTCGCCTGCGCCACGTGGGCCAGCTCGTGCGCCAGCAGCGCGAGCCCGGCGTGCGTCTGCGGCTGCCAGCGGCCGGCGCCGAAGTGGATGTCGTGGCCGAGCGCACTGGCCTGGGCGCGCGCGGCACGCGCGAGCGCGTGCGCCGCGGCGTCGTCGTGAATGCGCACCTGGCCGAAGTCGGCACCGAAGCGCGGCTCGAAGTGGCGGCGCAGCGCCGGCGGCAGCGCCTGCCCGCCCGCGGCAGCGCGGCGCGGTGCGCCCGGCGTGCCGAGCGCCAGCGCCGGCGCCGGGCCGGCGCCCAGCGCCAGCACCGCCCGGCGGTCGGCGTCCTGCTCGAGGGCCGCTTCGCTGCGCCGCTGCGCGGCGGCGGGGCGCGCGGGCTCGGGTGCGGCGCTGCGCTGCATCAGCGTGCTCCCGGTGGCAGCGAAGGCCGCAGCCGCGCTGCGATGGCTTCGGCGGCGTGGCCTTCGACAGCGCCGCCGGCCGCCGGCGCTTCGCCGGCCAGCGCCTGCGCGAGCGCCGCTTCGACGGCGGCGGCCAGCCGCTCGGCGCTGGGCGCGCCGGGACCATGCCAGACGACGCGGCCGATCTGCACCTCGACGCGCAAGGGCTTCATGGCGGACCGCCTGCGCCGCTGGACCGCCAGGGCGTCAGGCCGGCGTTCTTCGGGTCCAGCAGCTTCATGTCGTACGCGCCGCCGGCGCCGGCGGGCGCGTAGTAGATGTCGAACTTCTTCGGCGCCGGGTCGTAGACGCTGAACAGCAGGCCGACGAGCGGGTCCATCGCCTCGCTGTCGGCCTTCATGGCGTTGCCGTGGCCGCCGAGTTCGCGCAGCTCGGTGTTGCCGATGCCGACGTACAGCTGACCCTTGCCCGGGTCCGCCGGGTCGACCGGCTTGCGCGCCAGCGCCACCGCGTGCCCCGAGCGCGGCAACGAGGCGTCGTGCGGGTCCTGCTCGTGCACGATGATGACCATGTAGCCGACCGTGTTCCAGCCCTGCGCGCGCAGCAGCCGGGCGCCGACGGTGGCGTAGACGTCGCAGTCGGCCTTGATGCGGCCGCTGGCCTTGTCGACGTGCAGCGTCGCGCCGGCGGGGTCGCCGGTGGCGTTCGGGATCTCGTCGGCCGGCGGCTTGGAGGCGACGAAGTAGTTCTTCAGCAGGCCTTCGGTCATTTCCAGCGAACGCGATTCGCGCTGCCGGCCGGCGATGCCCTGGCGGTCGACGTCGAGCAGCGTCTTGCCGATGGCGTCGGTGTTGTCGCGCAGCCAGGCGCCGGCGCCTTGCCCCGGCCTGGTGGCGGCGATCGCCTGGTTGCCCAGCGGCGCGACCTGCGCGAACAGCGCCTGCTGGCCGGCGGGCGACGCCGCGGCGTAGGCCGTCAGCACGTCGAGCAGCTTGGTGCGCACCGCGGTGTCGGGCGTCTTGCCGGCCACCGCCGCGGCGGCGGCCCCTTCGCTGTGGCGCGCCAGTGCGCCGATGAGCAGCTGGAGCAGGTCGCGCGCCTCGTCGGCCGCCGTGTCGTCCCGGGCCTGGCCCGCGGCCGCCAGCGCCGCCGCCAGCGTGTCGGCGAAGCCGAGCGCCTGCGCCACCAGCGACTTGCGCGCGGCCGCGTCGCTGCCCGCCTGCTCGATCTCGAGGCGCCAGGCCTCGACCTGCGGTCGCAGCCCGCGGCCGTCGCAGGCGATCTCGGCGCGGCCGAGCGCGCGCTGCTGCAGCACGTGCGTGAGTTCGTGCGCGAGGAGGCCGGCCTCGAGCGGCCCGGCCTCGGCGACGCGGATCAACTCGCCGTGCGCGAAGGCGCGCGCGCCGAAGCCGCGCGCGGCCAGCGCCGCGGCCGCGTCGCGCGCCACGCGCACGCTGGCGAAGTCCTGCCCGAAGCGCCGCTCCATGTCGGCGCGCTGTGCGGCGGGCAGCGGCACGGCGCCGCCGGCCGGCGCGGTCGCGAGCGCCGGGGCCGCGGCCAGGCGTGGCAGCGGTGCGCCGTGCCGCACGGCGTGAGCGGCGCCCTGCGCCTGGGCTTCGCGCGCGGCCCGGCTCATGGCGCGCTTCCCAGCGGCGCGCCGCTGCGTTCGAGCTTCGCGAACTCGGCGGCGGCGGCGGCCTGCAGCTGCGGCGGACCGATGGCCACGCCTTCGTGCGCGGCCTTGAACGCCGCGTTCAGCGCCACGCTGCGGATGTGGCCGCCGGCCAGGTGCCAGCGCGCCAGCGCCGCGAAGTCGACGTCCTGCAGCGGCGCGGCGGCGCTGAACTGGCGGCGCCAGATCGCCTCGCGCGCGGCCGTGTCGGGAAACGGGAACTGCACGACGAAGCGGATGCGGCGCAGGAAGGCGCGGTCGAGCGCGCTCTTCAGGTTCGTCGTCAGGATCGCGAGGCCGCGGTAGGACTCGATGCGCTGCAGCAGGTAGGCGGTCTCGATGTTGGCGTAGCGGTCGTGGCTGTCCTTGACCTCGCTGCGCTTGCCGAACAGTGCGTCGGCCTCGTCGAACAGCAGCACGGCGCCGCTGGCCTCGGCGGCGTCGAACAGGCGCTTGAGGTTCTTCTCGGTCTCGCCGATGTACTTGCTGACGGTGCCGGCGAGGTCCACGCGGTACAGGTCCAGCGCGACGGCGTTGGCGATCGCCTCGGCCGCCATCGTCTTGCCGGTGCCCGAGTCGCCCGCGAACAGCGCGGCGATGCCCAGGCCGCGCGCGCCCGCGCCGCCGAAGCCCCATTCGCGGTAGACGCGGTCGCGCTGCGCCAGCTGCGCGGCAATCTCGCGCAGCTGCTCGCGCTGCGCGTTCGGCAGCACGAGGTCGTCGAAGCGCGTGCCGCTGTCGATGCGCGCGGCCAGCGTGTCGAGCCCGCCGCGCGCCGCCTCGCGCAAGCCCTGCCACAGGCGCGCCGGCCACGCGGCGTCGGGCGTGCCGGCGAGGCCGTCGATCACGTCGCGCAGGCGCGCGCGGTCGACGTCGAACTGGCGCAGCGCCGCCGCCAGCGCCGCCTGCCGGGCCGGCGCGAGCGTGGCGATGTCGGCGCCGCCGGCGGTGTGGTCGACCTCCACGCGCTGCGGTGGCCGCGCCAGCGCGCCGTGTGGCGGCGCGGCGCTGCCGGCGACCAGCACCGCCGGGCCGCCCAGGCGGGCGAGGAAGCGGCCCAGCCGGTGCAGCGCGTCGGCGCCTGCGGTGAGCGCGGGGTCAGGCACGAAGACCAGCACGGCGTCGGCGAGCGCGCCTTCGCGGTCGAGGCGGCAGGCCAGCGTGTCGGCGGCCGCGGCGTCGCCCGGCAGTTCGTCCAGCGCCACCCGCAGGGCCGCGCGGCCGGATGCGCGAGCGCCGGCCACGGCGGTGTCGCGCAGCAGCGGTGCGGCCGCGCCCGCCGGCGCCTGGAGCCAGACCAGGCCCGGTCCCCGCGCCAGCGCTTCGGCCACCCGTGCGGCGGCGCTGGCCTCGGCGTCACGCGGCTCGGCGGGCCACGAGACGAGGCCGCGCAGGCGCTCGTCGGTGGCGGCGACGCCGGTCAGCGCGTGCAGCAGGCGTTCGTCGATCTGCAGCGCCGCATGCGCCGGCAGCACCGGCGCATGCCCCGCCACCAGGTGCACCAGCTGCCAGCGGCGCAGCGGCGCCTGCGGCGACATCGCGTCCCAGTGCGGGCCGTCGAGCACCGACATCGCGAGCGAGAACGACAAGCCCGAGGGCAGCAGCGCACGCAGGCCGCGGTCGAGCTCGACGCCGGCCGCCAGCAGCAGCAAGTCGCGTTCGAACGCCGACAGCCCGAACCGCGACGCCACGCGCATCAGCGCCGGCGGCTGCGCGCCTGCCCAGGGCGTCGGGCGCGCCGGCGTGGCGGCAGGCGCGGGCGCGCTGTCTTCGGCGTGCAGGCGCTGCCCGACCTGCACGCGCAGCCGTGCCAGTTCGCTCACCAGCCAGTGCTGGTTGTGCGCCGTCCAGTCGTCGTGCGCGGACACGGCCGGGTCGTCGTGTGGCTTCATGCCGGCACCATGACCTGCTGCCCTGGCCGGAAGCGCGGCGGGCTGGCGGCCTTGTCGACGAGCAGGCTGTCGACACCGTCGACGCGCAGGCGCAGCCAGGCCGCGCCGGCCGGCAATTCGGGCGCGAAGACGAACACCAGCGCGTCGGCGGCGGCCGTGCGCCGCGCCGCCACCGCCGTGTGCGTGCCCAGCGCCAGCACGGCCGGCTGTTCGGGCCGCACCTGCGGCCGCGCGAAGAGCCGCACCGTGACGGCGCCGGTGGTGCGCTGGATGTCGACGGCGGCGAGGCCAAGCGCCGCATCGGCCGCGATGGCGGCGTCGGGTGCCAGCAGCAGCGGCAGCGAGTTCGTCTCGCGCTCCGCCGCTTCGCCCGGCGGCGTCAGCACGAAGCTCAGCTGCCACTGCCCGGCCGGCAGGCCGGTGTGCGCCGCGGCGTCGGCCGGCAGCGTGAAGGTTGCGCTGCGCCCGCCGGCGGCCACGGTGGCGGGCAGATCGACCGGGTCGTCGACGAGGCGGTGGCGCAGCCGCGCGCGCACGTTCGCGCCGGCCAGGCGAACGCCTTCGACCGTGACGCCGTCGCCCAGCCGGGCGGCGCCCTGGTTCAGTGGCGGCACCACCTTCAGCAGCGTGGGCCCCGGCGGCAGCAGGTCGGGCTGCACGGCGATGCCGCGGTCGCGGCCGGTGGCGGCGTCGACCACCCCGCGCGACAGCACCGGCAGCGCACTGCGCGCGGCGCGCGTGGCCTCGATCAGCAGCACGCCGACGCGGTAGGCGGCCGAAGGCCGGTAGTGCGTCTTCAGGGCCGACCAGAGCTTGCTCATCTCGTCGCCGCTCATCGGCACCGGCGTGATGCGGATGGCCTCGAACTGGTCGGCCACGTCGCTGGCCGCCAGCGCCTGGAAGGCCGGCGGCAGCATCGACACGTCGAGCGGGCTGGGGTCGAGCGCGCGCCGGATCGCGGCGCGGTCGAGCATCGGCCGCTCGTGCAGGATGTGCATCGCGTAGCCCAGCAGGATCTCGGCCTGCAGGTCGGCGAAGCCGTAGGCGGTGACCAGGTAGTCGAGGTCCAGCGCCAGCGGCGGGTTGGCCGTGCGGTCGCCGAGGGCATTGCGCGACGGCAGTTCGCGGTTGCGCCAGGCCGCGTTCTCGCCCGCGTGGTGCAGGAACAGGTTGAGCCGCGGCGACGCGTCGGCGGCGTCGAGGTCGATGCGGTCGGGCGCGATCGTGCTCACCGTCACCGGGCCCAGCGTGCCGCTGATGTCGACGAGGCCGTTGTCGAGCAGGTTGCGAAGCACCGCGCTGACGGCGCCGATGGCGAGCGGCGAGCTCATCGCGCGCCCCCGCCCTTGCCGCGCAGGTAGTCGCCGAGCGAGGGGCCGGTGCCGCGTGGCCGGCGTGGCGCCGGCGGCGGTGCCGTTGTCGCGGCTTCGGCAGGCAAGCGCACGTCGAGGCGGTCGATGCTGACGCGCACCACGGTGGGCGCCGGCGGCGGCGGCGGGCGCGGCACGGACTGGGCGCGCAGGGGCGCCGGCGGTGCCGGCACGCGCGGCGCCGGGCGGTGCGTCACGGTGGCCGCGGTGGGTGCCGCGCGGGCGATGGCCGGTGCGGCGGCCGGGGGCGGCGGCACCGCGGCCACGGCGGCGGGGGTGTCGCGCTCGCTCACGCGCGCCGCCGGGGGGGCCGGCGGCAGCGCCACGGGCAGGGCGGTGGCCTGCGGCGCGGCCGGTGCAGGCGGCAGGGTCGGTGCGATGGGCGATGCCGGCGCCAGCGCCGGCGGCCGCGACGCGGGCGACACCGCTGGCGTGGCCGGCGCCGACGGCAGCGCGTGTGCGACGGGCGCCACCGGCGGGGGCGGCTGCGCCGCGACGGGTGCCGGCGGCGTTTCGTCGGGCGGTGTTGGCGCTTGCGTGGCCGTGGCCAGCCGTGTTGCGATGTCGGCACGCACGGCACCCGGCGCGAGCGCGCGGCCAGGGTGCAGCCGGTGCAGGAAGGTCATCGCGTCAGCCGCTCTCGGCCAGTTGCAGGTAGGCGCGGCGCCGTGTCGGCGACAGCGCCAGCACCTCGGCTTCGTTCCAGCCGTAGCGGCGCGCCAGCGCGTCGACGTCGAGCAGGGTCTGCTCGGCGCGTGACTGCACGAACGACCAGAGCGAGCGCGCCGGGTCGAATGCGGCGTCCCACTGGCACGCACAGGCCGGGCAGTCGACCGCGAAGGACAGCGCCGCGGCGGGGTCGAGCGCCTCCATGCGTTCGGCCAGCGCGCCCAGCAGCGGCGGCGGCAGCGGCCCGGCGGCGCCGTCGTCGTGCAGGCAGCGTGCGAGCAGCCGGGCGACGAAGTCATCGACGTCGGGCGTGTCGGCCGCCGCGATGTCGGCGGGCGCGGGCAGGCGAAAGCGCAGCGTGCGGCCGCCGACGTCGAGCGCGTGGTCCTGCGGCGCCGGCGGGGGCGGCAGGGCGGCGGCCAGCGCGCCGAGGTCGACCTCGAAGCCGAGGTCCTCGCCGCAGCCCGGGCAGTTGCAGCGCAGCGGCAGCGCGTCGCCGCTGATGCGCCGGTGCAGCGCCAGCACGCGCAGCCGCTGGGCGCCCACGGTGCTCACGGCGGGGCCGTCCGCCTGCGCGGCGAACAGCGCCTCGCGCGCCGGCCAGCGCAGCGGCAGCGCGCGCTCCCACAGGTCGAGCAGGGCGCGGTCGTCGAGCGGCGTCATGTCGCTCGCCACACGCGTCATGCGGGCTCGGTGAAGCCGGGTTCCGAAGGCTCGGCGACGTCGTAGTCGCGCTCCCAGCCCTCGTTCTCGAGCTTGAGCGTCTGGATGAGCACCGCGTTCGCGTTCGCGTCGAGGTCGGCCTGCGCCTGGTACTCGCTGACCCAGCAGCGGTAGACCCGGTACGCGATGGCGAGCTGGCCGGCTTCGTTGTAGACCTCGATGATGATGTCCTTGCGGAAGTCCTTCAGCGAGACCTCGGCGCCGAGGCCGGATCCGAAGTTCCACACCTTGTTGGCCCACTTCTCGAACTCGGTGTCGTGGGTGACGCCGCGCTCCAGCGTGATGCCCTCGAACTTGGTGCGCCCGGGCGACTTGCGGCTGCTGCTGGGGTCGCCGCCTTCGCGGTGCTCGACGACTTCGGTGCTGCGCTTCAGCGCCGAGCACTTGCTGATGCCGGCGACGTAGCGGCCGTCCCACTTGATGCGGAATTTGAAGTTCTTGTACGGGTCGAAACGCGAGGCGTTGACGGAGAACTGGGCCATGGCGTGTCCTTTGTGCGGTGCCTTCAGGCGTTGACCTGGCCGGCCATCTGCTGCAGCCGGATGACGACGAACTCGGCCGGCTTCAGCGGCGCGAAGCCGACGGCGATGTTGACGATGCCCAGGTCGATGTCGTTCTGCGTCGTCGTCTCGGCGTCGCACTTGACGAAGTAGGCCTCGCGCGGGGTGCGGCCCTGGAAGGCGCCCTGGCGGAACAGGTTCTGCATGAACGCGCCGATGTTGAGCCGGATCTGCGCCCACAGCGGCTCGTCGTTCGGCTCGAACACCACCCACTGCGTGCCGCGGTACAAGCTCTCCTCGAGGAAGAGCGCGGTGCGCCTGACGGCGAGGTACTTCCACTCCGACGCCAGCGCATCGGCGCCGACCAGCGTGCGCGCGCCCCAGACGACGCGGCCGTAGACCGGGAAGTCGCGCAGGCAGTTGATGCCCAGCGGGTTGAGGTCGCCGTTGTCGCCGTCGGTCAGCTTGGCGGCCAGCGCGGTGGCTCCGTTCAGCGTCGCGTCGATGCCCGCCGCCGATTTCCAGACGCCGCGCGTGGCGTCGGTGCGTGCGATCGTGCCCGCCACCGCGCCGCTGGGCGCGAAGTCCTGCAGCCCGTTGCCGCGCAGCGGGTTCGGCGCGCGCAGGCGCGGGAAGTACAGCGCCAGGTTGGCGTGTCGCGTCAGCGAATTGGCGAAGGTGATGGCCTCGGCCACGGTGTCGGCGGCGGCCGGCGGGTCGACGAGGAGGATGGCGCGCCGCGCCTGGCAGTAGGTGATCGCATTCGCGAGATCGCTGGCCGCGACGTCGGCGCCCGGCGCGTACGGCGGGATCACCAGCAGGTTGAACAGGTCGGCGCGTTCGAGCGCGAAGATGCCGCGGCGCGCGCCCTGCAGGCCGGCGCCGGTGGTGATCTCGGCGGCACCGACGGCGGCGCCGTCGCCGGTGGCGGCGATGGTCAGGCGCTGCGCGGCCGCCGCGGACGGCCGCGTGGCCGCCGCGGTGCTGCCGCGCACGAGGGCCGAGCCGAGCAGCACCTGGTCGGCGAAGCGCGGGTGCGTGGCCGCCGGCGACAGCCCGAAGTGCACCTCGCGCTGGCCGGTGGCGGCGTCGCGCAGCGTCAGGTTGTAGAGCGGTGCGGCGAGGGCGCCGCCCATGCCGTCGGCGGTGTCGATCGTGACCTCGATCTCGCCGCCCCAGAGGCCGGGGTTCGCTGCGCTCAGCGTGAGGTCGCCGAAGGCGCGCGAGGCCGTGGCGGTGCCGCTGCCGACGACGCGCACGATGAGCGCTTCGCTGCCGCCGTTCTGGAAGTAGTGGTTGACGGCGAACGACATCGGCGCCTCGTCCCAGAGGCCGCCGAAGAGGCGCTCGAACTCGGCGAAGCTGCGCACGCGCGTCGGCGAGAGGCCCTGCGCGTCGTTGTCGACCGGCCCGCGGCGCGCGCGGCCGACGAAGGCGGTGATCGAGGTGGCCACGCCGGTGATGGTGCGCACGGCACTGCGCACTTCCTCGACGTAGACCCCTGGGTAGTTCAAGACGGCGGGCATGCGCGCTCTCCTTGGCAGACTCGGCGTGGAGGATCCGATGGCCGCGCGCCGCGGCGCCCGGGGCACGCCGTTGTAGGCTGCACCCGCAGGCGTGACCAACCCTAAGCCTAGGGGTGGCTGTGTGCGGCGCGTCGTCGTGCCGGCAGCGCGCCGGTGCTGCGCGTCCGTCTTGAACCGGATCAAGGCGCGTCCTGCGGCGCTCAGGTCAGATGGCCGCCATGCGACATGACGATGCCCCACCCGCCGACGACGTTGCCGCGCTGATTGCGCACATCGTCGATCGCTTCCACGAGACCCACCGGCGCGAGCTGCCGGCACTGGCGGCACAGGCGCGCGCAGCGGGGGCGCCGGCGGCCGACCTTGCCGTTCACCTGGTCTCGATGACCGAGGCCCTCGAGCTGCACATGTTCAAGGAGGAGATGCGCCTGTTCCCGATGATGGAGCAGGGCGGCAGCACGCTCGTCGGCCTGCTGATCGACGACCTCGAGCGCGAGCACCGTGCGCACGATCAGGCCATCGCCCGGCTCGAGGCGCTGGCCGCTGCATTGCCGGCCACCGAGGGCGCGCTGCGCGCCGGCGTGGCCGGGTTCGTCGCCGACCTCGGCGAGCACGTGCGTCTCGAGGACGAGGTGCTGTTCCCCCGCTTCGCGGCGCGCCCGCGCGGCGCGGCCTTGCTGCCGTAGTGGTGCGGCGCCGGCTCAGGCGGCGGCCGCCACCGTGGTGCCGGCCTGGCGGCGGCGCCAGGCCGCGGGCGGCATGCCGTACTCGCGCCGGAAGGCACGGCTGAACGCCGTGTCGGTCTGGTAGCCGACCTCCTCGGCGATGCGCGACAGCGGCGCGTTGCTGCGCGCGAGCAGGTTCGTCGCCAGCAGCATGCGCCACTGCGCCAGGTACTGCATCGGCGCCTGGCCGACGAGTTGCGCGAAACGCTCGGCCAGCACCGAGCGCGACGTGCCGGCCGTGCGGGCCAGCTCCTCCAGCGTCCACGCCCGCGCGGGCTCGGCGTGCAGCGCGCGCAGCGCGGCGCCGACGATGCGGTCGCCGACGCCGGCCAGCCAGCCGGTGCGGCCCTCGGCCTGCTCGTTCATGTGGATGCGCAGCACCTCGATGAACAGCACCTCGGCCAGCTTGGCGAGCACGCCCTGGCCGCCGGGACGCGGCGAGCGCGCCTCGGCGAGCGCGTAGCGCAGCGAGGCTTCGAGCCAGACGCCGGCATTGGAGCCGCGCACGCTGACCTTCACGATCGGCGGCAGCCCGGCCAGCAGCAGGCGCGCCAGGCGCGCGTCGCAGGCCAGGTAGCCGCAGACCAGCTTCGTCGTCGCGCCGCCGCCGCCGTAGGCCAGCAGGCGCGGCCGCCGCGCGAGCACTTCGTGCAGCCGCGCGCCCGACGCCGGCGGCAGCCCCGGCTGCGAGCCCATGCGGTGCGCGTCGCCGCGCGGGAACAGCACCGCGTCGCCGGCCACCAGGTGCAGCGGCGGCGCGTCGCCCAGCTCGACCCAGCAGTCGCCTTCGGTGATCAGGTGGAAGATCACCACCCGTTCGGCGGTCGGCTCGAGGAACGGCGCGGCGGCGTCGGCGTGCGGCGACTGGTAGCACCACGGCGCGCTGAAGCGGCCGTGCAGGAAGATCGCGCCGACCAGGCGCACCACGCGCAGCGTCTGCGACAGCGCGTCCATCAGGCCGCCACGTCGACGTGCAGGGCCACCGGCAACGGCTGCTCGACGGCGCAGGTCACGGGCGAGCAGCGTTCGGTCGAGGCGACCAGCGCGCGCAGCCGTTCGGCGGGCACGCCGGGGGCGCCGATGCGCACGTGCAGTTCCATCGCCAGCGGGCCGGCCGGCACCGGCCGGCCGTCGGCCTCGGGGATCGCGAACAGGCCGCGCGCGTCGGACCGGCTCGTCACGCGCGCTTCCAGTGTCCGCAGCGTGATGCCCTCGGCCGCGGCGGCCATCGCGATGCGCGTCACCGCGCACGACGCCAGCCCGGCACGCAGCAGCCAGCCGGGCGTTGCCGCCGCGGCGTCGCCGCCAAGCTCGACCGGCATGTCGGTCGCGACCGCTTGCCCGGTGTCGCTGAGCACGCGCGTGCGCAGCCCGCCGTCCCAGTGCGCGGTCGCCGGCGAGTCCTCGCGCAAGCCGGCCTGCGGCTTGCGGCGCAGCACGGAGGCCACACGCTCCATCGCGGTGGCGATCTGTTCCAGTCCCATCGCGGTGCCCCTGTTGAAGCCGAGCGCCGATTCTGGCCGCGCGGCCGGCGTGGCGCCAGCGCGCCGGCCCCGGCGCGGGCCTGCCGCGGACGTTGGGGCAGGCGCGGCGGACGCCGGGTCAGCCCGCGGCCGCGCCGCGGACGCGCGGGCAGGCCGCCGCGACGCGCGGGCAGGACGGCCGGCCGCCCGCGCGGCGACAGTGCTGCACCGCGCCGCACCGCCGGCCGCCCACTCCCGGAGATCCGCATGAACGCACCCGTCGACTTCGCCGCCCTCAAGACGCGCCAGCAGGCCGCCTGGGGCACCGGCGACTACGCCGTCATCGGCATCACGCTGCAGATCGTCGGCGAGTCGCTCGCCGAGGCCTGCGACCTGAAGACCGACGAGCGCGTGCTCGACGTCGCCGCCGGCAACGGCAACGCGACGCTGGCCGCGGCGCGCCGCGGCTGCCGCGTCACGTCGACCGACTACGTCGGCAGCCTGCTCGAGCGCGGTGCCGAACGGGCGCGCGCCGAGCGCCTGGAGGTCGCGTTCCAGACGGCCGACGTCGAGGCGCTGCCCTTCGACGACGCCAGCTTCGATGCCGTCGTCTCGACCTTCGGCGTGATGTTCGCGCCCGACCACGCGACCGCGGCCGCCGAGATGTCCCGCGTGGTGCGCGCCGGCGGCCGCATCGGCCTGGCGAACTGGACGCCCGACAGCCTGATCGGCCGCATGTTCAAGGTGCTCGGCCGCTACGTGCCGCCGCCGGCCGGCGTGCAGCCGCCGGCGCTGTGGGGCACCGAGGCGCACCTGCGCGCGCTGTTCGGCGGCGCCGCCGCGGCGGTGCAGGCGACGCCGCGCCACTTCACGTTCCGCTACCGGTCGG
The DNA here is from genome assembly GCA_963204815.1 of Pseudomonadota bacterium. Taxonomy (GTDB): domain Bacteria; phylum Pseudomonadota; class Gammaproteobacteria; order Burkholderiales; family Burkholderiaceae_C; genus Rubrivivax. The sequence continues at coordinate 35,618 of CAUJHQ010000083.1, forward strand.
CGGCGCACTTCGTCGATGTCTTCCGCCAGTGGTACGGGCCGGTCAACAAGGCCTTCGCGGCGCAGCCGCCGGAGAAGGCGCAGGCGCTGGCCGCCGAGCTCGCCGACCTGCTCGAAGGCCTGAACCGCGCCGGCCCCGGGTCGCTGGTCGTGCCGAGCGAGTACCTCGAGGTCGTGGTCACGCGGGCATGACGGGGGCGTTGGATGCGCGCCTGCAGCGGCGCGTCCAGCGCTACGGCTGGGAGCGCGCCGCCGAGGCCTACGCCCGCCACTGGCACGCCCTGCTCGCCGGCGTGCAGGGCGAACTGCTGGCGATGGCCGCCCCGGCCGCCGGCGAGGCGGTGCTCGACGTGGCCTGCGGCGCCGGCGCCGTGGCGGTCGCCGCGGCCGCGGCGGTCGGGCCGGCCGGGCGGGTGCTCGGCGTCGACCTTGCCGACGCGATGGTGCTGGCGGCCGGCCGGCGCGCCCGCGAGCTCGGTTTCGCACACGCGCGCTTCGAGCGCATGGACGCCGAGCGGCTGGCGCTGCCCGATGCCGCGTTCGACGTCGCGCTGTGCGCGCTCGGCCTCATGTACCTGCCCGAGCCCGCCGCCGCGCTGCGCGAACTGAAGCGCGTGCTGCGCCCGGGCGGCCGCGTGGTGCTGGCGGTCTGGGGCGAGCGCGCGCACTGCGGCTGGGCGCCGTTGTTCGGCATCGTCGACGACGAAGTGCGCAGCGAGGTCTGCCCGCTGTTCTTCGGCCTCGGCCAGGGCGCGGCGCTGGCGCAGGCCTGCCGGGCCGCCGGCCTGCAGGTCACCGAGCAGCGGCGCCGCACCGACACGCTGGACCACGCCGACGGCGACGCGGCCTGCGCGGCGGCGTTCGCCGGCGGGCCGGTGGCGCTGGCCTGGTCGCGCTTCGACGCCGCGGTGCGCGAACGCGTGCAGGCGCGCTACCTCGACGCGATCGCGCCGTGGCGCGACGGCCGCGCCTACCGCGTGCCGGCCGAATACGTGCTCGTCGCGGCGCGGCGCCCGGTGGCCTGAGGTGGCGGCGCCGGCGGGCGTGCGCGGCGCGGCGGCACGCCGAAGGCCGGCCCGAACGAACGCGCAAAGCGGGCCGGGGACACACCGCTCACGCGCCGCGGAACACCGGCGGCCGCCGTTCCTTGAAGGCGCGGATGCCCTCGCGGTAGTCGTCGCTGTCGTAGACCAGCCGGCGCAGCCCCTGGATGCGCTCGAAGCCCTGCGGCGACATCGGGTGCGCGCCGGCCAGGATGCGCAGCTGCTCCTTCATCACCGACACGCTGAGCGGCGCGTTCGCCGCGATCTGCCGCGCCAGCGCGAGGCCGGTGCTCTCCAGCGCCTGCGGCGCCACCACCTGGTTGATCATGCCCAGGCGTTCGGCGCGTTCGGCGCCGATCGGCGCGGCCGTGAAGGCCATCTCCTTGGCGATGCGCATGTTCGACGCGTTCAGGATCGTCAGCATGCCGCCCACGTTGTACGGCACGCCCAGCCGCGCCGGCGTGAGCGCGAAGGTGGCGTCGGGCGTGGCCAGCACGAGGTCGCAGGCGAACACGGTCTCGCAGGCGCCGCCCCACACGCTGCCCTCGACGAGCGCGATCACCGGCGCCGGCAGCGTCTCGATGGCGCGGATCAGCGCGCGCAGCGGGTCGTCCCAGCCCAGCGGGTCGCGGCCGGACTCCGGCAGCTCGTCGACGTCGTGGCCGGCCGACCACACGGCACAGCCCTCGGGGGCGCGCAGCAGCACGGCGCGCAGCCGGCGGGCGCCGAAGTCGTCGAGCGCGCCGACGATCTCCTCGACCATCGCGTGGCTCAGCGCGTTGCGGCGCCGGGCGTGGTCGAGCGTGACGATGCCGACGGCGTCGTCGATGCGGGTCTGGATCAGCGGCATGGCGTGCCTCACGAGCGGCGTTGGGCGAGCGGGTAGGCGGGGTCGGTGAAGCCGGGCGTCGACGGGTGCCCCGGCGCCACCAGCGAGTCGACCAGCGCTTCGTCGGCGGCGTCGATCGTGCAGTCCAGCGCCGGCAGGTAGTCCTGCCACTGCGCGAAGGTGCGCGGCCCGGCGATCACCGAGCTCACGCCGCGGTGGGCCAGCACCCACGCGGTCGCGAATTGCGCCAGCGTGACGCCCTTGGCCGCCGCATGCTCCTTGAGCCGCTGGGCGATGGCCAGCGACTCGGCGCGGAACTCGGTCTCGGCCATGCGCTTGTCGCCGCGCCCGGCGCGCGTGCCGGCCTCGGGCGCCGCGCCCGGCACGTACTTGCCGGTGAGCACGCCGCGCGCCACCGGGCTGTACGGCACGACGCCGATGCCGTGGTGCTCGCAGGCCGGCAGGATCTCGACCTCGGGCATGCGGTTCAGCAGGTTGTAGTAGGGCTGGCAGACCACCGGCGCCGGCACGCCCAGGCGCGCCGCGGTGTGCACGAGCTCGGCGATGCGCCAGCCGCGGAAGTTCGACACACCCCAGTAGCGCAGCTTGCCGGCGGCGATGAGGTCGCCGAACGCGCGCACCGGCTCCTCGAGGTTCATGCCGTTGAAGTCGCGGTGCAGGTAGTGGATGTCGATGTGCTCGGTCTGCAGGCGGCGCAGGCTGGCCTCGACCTCGCGCACGATCCAGGCGCGCGAGTAGTGGCCCTCGTTGGGCCGCTTGGACATCGTGTTGCCGAGCTTGGTGGCCAGCACCCAGTCGTGCCGGTGCGCCTTGATCAGGCCACCCAGCATCTCCTCGGAGGCGCCGGTGGTGTAGACGTCGGCGGTGTCGACGAAGTTGACGCCGTGCTCGTGCGCGTGGTCGACGATGCGCGCTGCCTCGGCGCGGTCGGTCTGGTCGCCGAACATCATCGTGCCCAGGCAGAGCGCCGACACCTTGAGGTTGCTGCGGCCGAGGGTTCTGTAGTGCATGGTGGATCTTTCGGTGGACGGGCGTGGATCGAATCTACCGCGCAGTGCGGCCCGGCGCGCCGGTTCCTGCTACGCTAGCGTTGTGTACCGAACAACATAACGCGATGCGGAACCTGCTCCTGGCCGGTCTTCTGTCGGTGGCCGGCGCCGCGCACGCCGGCGAGGTTCTGGTGGCGGTGGCCGCCAACTTCGCCGGCCCGGCAGCGCGGCTCGCCGAGGCCTTCACGGCGGCCACCGGCCACGTGCCGAAGCTGTCGACCGGCTCGACCGGCAAGTTCCATTCGCAGATCGCCGGTGGCGCACCGTTCGACGTGCTGCTGGCGGCCGACGACGAGACGCCGCGCCGGCTGCTCGCCGAAGGCCATGCCGTCGCCGGCAGCGCCTTCACCTACGCCATCGGCACGCTGGTGCTGTGGAGCGCCACGCCGGGCTTCGTCGACGCGCAGGGGGCGGTGCTGGCGTCCGACAAGGTCCGCCACGTCGCCATCGCGAACCCGAAGGTTGCGCCCTACGGCGCGGCGGCGATGGACGTGCTGAAGGCGCGTGGCCTCGCGCAGGCGCTGGCACCCAAGCTCGTCACCGGCGAGAGCATCGCGCAGGCCTACCAGTTCGCGGCCACCGGCAATGCCGAGCTGGCGTTCGTCGCACTGTCGCAGGTGGCGGTGCCGGGCAGGCCCGCGGCCGGCTCGTACTGGCTCGTGCCGCAGACGCTGTACGGCGAGATCCGGCAGGACGCCGTGCTGCTGAAGGCCGGCGCGAAGAACCCGGCCGCGCAGGCCTGGCTCGACTTCCTGAAGGGCGACGCCGCGAAGGCGCTGATGCGCGGCTTCGGCTACCGCCCATGAACCGCCCACGCCATGCTGACCGCTGACGAATGGAGCGCCGTGCGCCTGACCGCGCAGCTCGCCGCGCTGAGCACGCTGTTGCTGCTGGCGGTGGGCACGCCGATCGCGTGGTGGCTGGCGCGCACGCGCTCGCGTGCCAAGCCGCTGCTGGCGGCGCTGGTGGCGATGCCGCTGGTGCTGCCGCCCACCGTGATCGGGTTCTACCTGCTGCTGCTGATGGGGCCGCAGGGGCCGGTGGGCCAGCTCACGCAGGCGCTCGGGCTGGGGCGGCTGCCGTTCACGTTCGCCGGGCTGGTGGTGGCGTCGGTGATCTGCTCGCTGCCGTTCGTGGTGCAGCCGCTGCAGCAGGCCTTCGAGGCAATCCCCGAACGCACGCTGGAAGCCGCCGCCACGCTGCGCGCCGGCCCCTGGGACCGCTTCTTCAGCGTGGCCGTGCCGCTGGCGCGGCCGGGCTTCGTGACCGCGGCGGTGCTGGGCTTCGCCCACACGGTGGGCGAGTTCGGCGTCGTGCTGATGATCGGCGGCAACATCCCCGACAAGACGCGCGTGCTGTCGGTGGCGCTGTACGACCACGTCGAGGCGACCGAGTTCGCCGCCGCGCACCGGCTGGCCGCCGGCATGGTGGTGTTCGCGCTCGCCGTGCTGGTCACGCTGTACGTCGCCAACCGGCCGCGGCGCGAGCGTGCGGAGCGCGCGGCGTGATCGAGGCGCAGCTCTCGCTGCCGCGGCGCGGCTTCACGCTCGGTGTGTCGTTGCGCCTGCCGGCGCGCGGCGTCAGCGCGCTGTTCGGGCCGTCGGGCTGCGGCAAGACCACGGTGCTGCGTGCGCTGGCCGGCCTGGAGCGCGCCGCCGGCCGTGTCGCGCTGGATGGCGAGGTCTGGCAGGACGACGCCACGCGCCGCTTCGTGCCCACGCACCGGCGCGCCATCGGCTACGTGATCCAGGAAGCGGCGCTGTTTCCGCACCTCGACGTGCAGGGCAACCTCGCCTACGGCGAACGCCGCAGCGGCGCCGGCCGCGGCCGCATCGCGCTCGACCCGGTGATCGACCTGCTGGGCATCGGCCCGCTGCTGCAGCGCCGGCCCGACACGCTGTCGGGCGGCGAACGCCAGCGCGTGGCCATCGCGCGCGCGCTCGCCACGCGGCCGCGCCTGCTGCTGATGGACGAGCCGCTGGCGGCGCTGGACGCCAAGCGCAAGGCCGAGGTGCTGCCGTACCTGGACCGGCTGCACGCCGAGGCCGGCATCCCCATCGTCTACGTGAGCCACTCGATCGACGAGGTGGCGCGCCTGGCCGACCACCTGGTGCTGATGGACGCTGGCCGCGTGCAGGCGAGCGGCCCGCTGGCCGACATGCTGGCGCGGCTGGACCTGCCGGCGGCCTTCGGCGACGACGCCGGAGTCGTGCTCGACGCGGTGGTCGGCGCGCGCGACGCCCGCTGGCAGCTGGCGCGCCTGGACGTCGACGGCGATTCGTGCCGCCTCTGGACGCGCGACCAGGGCCTGCCCGAAGGCCGCCGCGTGCGCCTGCGCGTGCTGGCGCGCGACGTCAGCCTGACGCGCACGCCGCAGACCGGCACCAGCATCGGCAACCAGCTGCGCGGCACCATCGAGGCCATCGCCGACGACGACCACCCGGCGCTGGCGCTGGTGCGCGTGCGCGTCGGCAGCGTGCCGGTGGTGGCGCGGCTGACGCGCCGCTCGGCGCACGCGCTGGAGCTGGCGGTCGGCCTGCCGGTGTGGGCGCAGGTGAAGACCGTGGCGCTGATGGAGTGACATGGCCGGCGGCAACCTGCTCAGCGCCGAACTGAAGCTCGCCGGCCGGCTCGACGCGCGCTTCTTCGCGCTGCTGGAGGCAGTCGACGCCACCGGTTCCATCAACAAGGCCGCGCGCACCGCGGGCCTGTCCTACAAGGGCGCCTGGCTGCTGCTGGAGATGGCCTGCAACCTGGCCAATGCGCCGCTGCTCGAAACCGCCACCGGCGGCGCGGGTGGCGGCGGCACACGGCTCACCGAAGCGGCGCGCGGCCTGCTCGGTGCCTGGCGCACGCTGCAACACGAACAACGCGAGTTCCTGCGCGCCCAGGAGGCGCGCCTCGCCGAACTGCCGGCGCTGGCCGGCCTGCTCCGGAGAATGGCCATGAAGACCACCGCCCGCAACCAGTTCGCCGGCACCGTGAAGGCGCTGGACCTGGGCCCCGTGTCCGCCACCGTGACGATCGCGCTGAAGAGCGGCGACGAGATCGTCGCCACCCTGACCGCCGACGCCGCGAAGCGCCTGAAGCTGAAGAAGGGCAAGGAGGCGCTGGCGCTCGTCAAGGCCTCGGCGGTGGTGCTGGTGACCGACTTCGCGGGCTGGCAGCTGTCGGCGCGCAACCAGCTGGCGGGCACGGTGTCGCGCATCGAGCGTGGTGCAGTGTCGTCGCTGGTGGTGCTGACGCTGCCGGGCGGCGCCACGCTGACCGCGAGCGTGACGAACGAAGGCGTCGAGGCGCTGGACCTGAAGGTCGGCGCACCGGCCACCGCGGTGTTCAAGGCCTACGCGGTGATGGTGGCGACGCAGCCGTAGCGCGCGCCGCGGCCGTCAGTCGCGCGCCGCGTCGCCCACCGACCAGGCCGGCAGCTTCGCCCCGGTGGCGAGCGCCAGCGCGCGCAGCCCGGTCGCCACCGCGGCGGCGGCCAGCACGCCGGCCCAGGCCGGCAGCGCGAGCGCCTGCGCGCCCACCAGCACCCAGCCGCCGGCGAAGGCGCACACGGCATAGGGCCGGTGGTCGCGGAAGGCGCTCGGGATCTCGTTGCAGACGATGTCGCGCAGCACGCCGCCGAACACCGCCGTCACCACGCCCATCAGCACCGCCACGATGGCCGGCATGCCGGCGGCCAGCGCCACCTGCGTGCCACCGGCGGTGAACAGGCCCAGGCCAATGGCGTCGGGCCACTGCATCGCGCGTTCGGTGGGCGCGAGGTGGCGAGCGCGCAGGAACAGCATGGCGGCGATGCACAGCGCCAGCAGCGCCCACAGCCAGTTTGCGTGCTCGACCCAGAAGAAGGGCCGGCGGTCGAGCAGCACGTCGCGCAGCGTGCCGCCGCCGAAGGCCGCGAGCCCGGCGACGACGCAGACGCCGACGGCGTCGAGCCGCTTGCGCGCCGCTTCGAGCAGGCCCGACAGCGCGAAGGCCACGGTGGCGGCGGCCTCGACGATGGTGAGCAGGGCGGAGAGGAAGGGCGGTTCGGTCATGGCACTCGGCGGGCGCAGGTGCCCGGCGCGAGGCTACACGCGAACGCGGGCCGCCCGTGCGGCAGCGGTCAGGCGCCCGGCGGCGCGAGCGTGCCCTGGCGCAGCGGCCGTTCGCCCACCACCAGGTCGCGGAAGGCCGCCTGGAACCGCCGCAGGTGGTCGGAGCCGCCATGCGCGGCGAAGGCGGCGCCGTCGTCGTAGGCTTCGAAGAACAGCACGCGCGGCGGCGTCGCGTCCAGGCGCACCACCTGGAACTGCCGGCACCCGGGCTCGCGCGCCAGGCATTCGCTGGCGAAGGCGCGGGCCAGTGCCACGAAGGCCTCCAGTCGTTCGGGCCGCGGCTCCAGTTCGGCGATCACCACGTGCGGGCCCGACGCGCCCGCGCCCGTGCTCACCGCGCGTTCGCCTGCGACGCCAGTGCCGCGCGTTCCATTTCCTGGCGCAGCGCGACGACGTCGAGGTCGCGCTCGAGCACCACGTCTTCGAAGCGCACGACGGTGTCCTTGGCGACCGGTCGCTTGAGCTTGACGTTGTGCGCCAGGCCGATCGGCAGCGCGCCGACGGCCATGCTCTTGGCGGCGGGAATCGCGTTTGCCCACACCGCGTAGCCGCCTTCGCCGTCGAGCAGCTCGCCCGGCTTCAGGTCGCGCTTGGCGGTGGCCACCGCGTCACCGCGGAACTCCTTGCTGCAGCCGGTGGCTTCGCCGCGCAGCACGGCCGACAGGATGCTGATGCTGGTCTCCAGGCCGATCATGTGGAACGGACGCCACATCGAGCCGTACCAGCCCGACGGGTCGACCAGCAGGCCGTACTGCTTGAAGCAGGCCTTGGCGTATTCGTTCGGCGCCTTGAAGGTGACGAAGACGCCGTAGCGGATGTTGTTGAAGACCTCGCGGCCGTCGGGTTCCTGGCTGGCGGCGATGTCCACCAGGCCGCTCTTCGGCAGGCGGCCACCGTCGGCGGCGGGCCGGAACACCTTGGCCAAGTCGTGCAGGCCGGTGGGCGGGAACGCGAGGCCGTCGTCGGGGCAGTCCAGCCCGGTGCCGTTGGCCACCGCCGCCATCTCGATGGCGGCCTTCGTGCCGTCGGTGAACGAGTTGTACATCTTCGGGTTGAAGTCGCCCTTGGCCACCTCTTCGTCGGTCCAGCCGAAGAAGCCCCACACCGTGTCCGGCGTGGAATAGCGGTAGCGCGGCTCGAAGTTCATGCCCTTGCCGGCCGAGGTGAGCTCGAAGCCGCAGGCACGCGCCCAGTCGACCAGTTCGCAGATGATGGCCGGCTGGTCGCCGTAGGCCATGCTGTAGACCAGGTTCTTGGCTTTGGCGCGCGCGGCGATCAGCGGGCCGCACATGGCGTCGGCTTCCACGTTCACCATCACGACGTGCTTGTTGCCGTCGATGGCGGCCAGCGCGTGGCGCACGCCGGCGATGGGGTGGCCGGTCGCTTCGACGATGCATTCGATCTCGGGGCAGTCGGCCAGCGCGGCCGCGTTGTCCAGCACGCAGGTCTTGCCGGTCTTCACCGCGTCGCCCAGCGTCTTGGCGTCGTAGCGTTCGGCCGGCCAGCCCACGCGGGCCAGCGAGGCGCGCGCCTTGGCGACGTCGAGGTCGGCCACGCCGACGATGTGCATGCCCTCGATGTGCTGCGCCTGCGACAGGATCATCGAGCCGAACTTGCCCGCGCCGATCAGGCCCACGCGCACGGGGCGGCCGGAAGCGGCACGTGCCGCCAGCAGGGTGTAGAGATTCATCGCATGGTCCTTCGCGTCCTTCGGTGGGGGGGCGTCGGAGGTGTCCGGGGCCCGATGGCCGCACCTCCCTTCGGGCCGAAAGTCTAGGAACCGATGCTGATCAGTTCAACTTAGATTTCCGCCCTGACCTGTTAGGTCGTCTAACAGATTCGGACGCCGGGGTCGGGGCCGGGCGCTGCTCGTCCTGCCACACCTCGCGCTCGGCGCGCAGCCAGTCCAGCAGCAGCCGCACCTTGGCCTTGTGCAGGTGGTCGAAGGGGCAGACGATCCACTGCGTCGTCAGCGTGACGCGCGGCGGCTGGCGTACCGGGCAGACCAGCCGGCCGTCGCGCAGTTCGCGCCACATCATCAGCGTGCTCTCCAGCGCCACGCCCAGGCCGTCGGCGGCGGCGTCGATCGCCATGTGGCTGCGGTCGAACAGCAGCCGGCGCCATTCGACGTCGGGCAAGGTGCCGGCGAGCGCGAACCACTGCGGCCACTGCACCTGCGCCTTCACCGAGTGGATGAGGCGCTGGCGCGGCAGGTCGGCGGCGTCGAAGGAGGCTGCGCGCGCGTAGGCCGGCGCGCACACCGGCAGGAATGCTTCCTCGGCCAGCCCCTCGACGAACAGGCCCGGCCAGCGCCCTTCGCCGTGGCGGATCTCGAGGTCGACGGCCTCGCGGCTGAAGTCGGTGGCCTCGGTGGTGGCGTTCAGGCGCAATTCGATGTCCGGGTGCGCGTCGATGAACGAACGCAGGCGCGGCAGCAGCCACTTGCTGCCCAGCGTCGGCGTGGTGCGCACCGTCAGCACCGAGCGCGAGCGGAATCCGCGGATGCGCTGCGTGGCTTCGGTGATGCGCTGCACGTCCGCGGCGATCATCTCGAAGTAGCGCTCGCCGGCTTCGGTCAGCGCGACGCCACGGCCGGCCTTTGTGAGCAAGGTGGTGCCCAGGTGCAGTTCGAGCGCCTGGATCTGCTGGCTCACGGCCGACGGCGTCACGCACAGTTCGGTGGCCGCCTTCGAAAGGCTGCGGCAGCGCGCGACGACGTCGAACACGACGATCGAGCGCAGGGGGATGGCCATCGTGGTGCTTTTAGTTCTGCTTAACGGTTGGCCAGAATAACCGAGCGGTGGGAGGGCCGCGCTAGGGGCGCTTCTTCGCCGCCTCGCGGTGCAGCCAGGCCAGGAAGGCTTCCACCGGGGGGCGGCTCGCATGGCGCGCGGGGTAGACCGCGAAGTGCGCCTTCACGCGCACCGCCTTGTCCATGCCGAAGACCGGGCGCAGGCGGCCGTCGGCCAGGTGCGCGCCCGCCATCGTCGCGCTCTCCAGCGCGACGCCGAGGCCCTGCGTGGCGCTGTCCAGCGACATCTGCGCGCGGTCAAAGCGCACCGCGGACCGCTCGGGCGCGCGCTTGTCCGAGAAGAGGCCGAACCAGTCGGACCACTGGACCACGCTGACGGTGCTCTGGATCAACGGCACTTCGAGCAGTTGCTCGACGCGCCGCAGCCGGTGGGCGCGGATGAAGGCCGGGCTGGCCAGCGGCAGGATGGCTTCCTCGAACAAGGGTTCGACGACCAGGTCGGGCCAGCGCGGCACGCCGTAGCGGATGTCCAGGTCGGCCTGGCCGAGCGCGAAGTCGCTGTGCGTCGGGGACGACGACAGGTTCAGCACGATCTGCGGGTGCGCCATCGCGAACGAGCGCAGCCGCGGCATCAGCCACAGGCTGGCCAGGCTGGGGCTGCAGTGCACGTACAGGCTGTTGCTGACACCTTGGCGCAGGTCGTTGGTGGCGGCGGCGATCGCACCCAGCGCACCGGCGATGCGCGACAGGTAGTTCTCGCCGGCGGCGCTCAGGCGGACCGCGTGCGCGCTGCGTTCGAACAGCCGCACGCCCAGGTGCGCTTCGAGCCGCGCCACCTGGTGGCTGATGGCCGACGCGGTGAGGTGAAGCTCGGCCGCCGCCAGCGCGAAGCTGCGCCGGCGCGCCACCGTTTCGAAGGCCTGGAGGCTGGGCAGTGGGGGCAGAGCGGCCATCGGGTGAACCCTGTCTTCAGATGACGTTTTGTCATCTTAGCCTGATGAGATGTCGCTTGCCTTCACACAAGCGCGATTCCAACATGCGCCGCCAAGGACGATGAGACGGGCATGAACCGGCCCTCCGCGTTGCCCCCGAAGAACCTGAATGGAGACGACAGGCATGCTGCTGAACGACAAGGTCGCCGTGATCACCGGCGGCGCCGGCCTCAACGGCCTGGGCTTCGCCACCGCGCGCCAGATGGCGGCGCATGGCGCCCGCGTGGTGATCCTGGACCTCGAACGCGCCGCGCCGGCCGCGGCTGCCGCCACGCTGGGCGCCGGCCACGTGGGCCTGGTGGCCGACGTCACGGACAAGGCTTCGTGCGACAGCGCGGCGCGCGCCGTGCTGAAGCAGTTCGGCCGCATCGACATCCTCGTCAACAACGCCGGCATCACGCAGCCGCGCAAGACGCTGGACATCACCGGTGCCGACTACGACGCCGTGCTCGACGTCAGCCTGCGCGGCACGCTGTACATGTCGCAGGCGGTGCTGCCGGCGATGCGCGAGCAGAAGTCGGGCGCGATCTGCTGCGTGTCGTCGGTGTCGGCGCAGCGCGGCGGCGGCATCCTCGGCGGCCCGCACTATTCGGCGGCCAAGGCAGGCGTGCTGGGCCTGGCGCGCGCGATGGCGCGCGAGTACGGCATCGACGGCATCCGCGTGAACTGCGTGACGCCGGGGCTGATCGCCACCGACATCAACAAGGGCCTGATCCCCGAGGACCGCATGAAGGGCATCCTCGAGCAGATCCCGCTCAACCGCATCGGCGAGCCGAACGACGTCGCCGGCTGCCTGGTGTTCCTGGCCAGCGACCTGGCGAAGTACCTGACCGGCGTGACGCTCGACGTCAACGGCGGCATGTTGATCCACTGACCCACCCCACCACCACAGAAGAGCACGGAGACAAGACGACATGCAACGCAAGACCTTCCTCGTTCACGCGCTGGCGTTCGCCGCGGTTTCGTTGTGCGCCGGCGCCGCTTCGGCGCAGGCCGTCAAGCTGACGCTCGGCCATGGCACCGCCATCGACAACCCGCGTCACATCGCGGCGCTGAAGTTCGCCGAGGTGGCGAAGGCCAAGAGCGGCGGTCGCATCGACGTGACGGTGGCGCCGGCGGCGCAGCTGGGCGACGACGCGGCGATGGTCACCGCGCTGCGCACCGGCGCGCTGGACATGTCGGCCAACTCGCAGGGCGCGGTGGCCAACGTGGTGCCCGAGTACGCCGCCTTCGGCATGCCCTTCCTGTTCGGCAGCCAGGCCCATGCCTGGAAGGTGATGGACGGTCCGGCCGGCAAGGAACTGGCCGACAAGTCGGCCGAGAAGGGGCTCGTGGTGCTCGGCTTCTGGGACAACGGCATCCGCCAGATGAGCAACAGCAAGCGCCCGCTGCTCAAGCCCGAGGACCTGAAGGGCTTGAAGATGCGCACGCCGCCCGACACGGTGACGGTCGACATCATGCAGAGCCTGGGCGCCGAAGCGCAGCAGATCAAGTTCTCCGAGCTCTACGTGGCGCTGCAGCAGGGCGTGGTCGACGGCCAGGAGAACCCACTGGTGAACATCCAGGCCGGCAAGCTCTACGAAGTGCAGAAGTACATCTCGCTCACCGGCCACAAGTACGAGCTGACGCCCTTCCTGATCAGCAAGCGCTCGTGGGACAAGCTCTCCGACGCCGACAAGAAGGCCGTGCAGGAAGCCGCCGCCGAAGCCACCGCGCTGCAGCGCAAGCTGGCGCAGGAAGCCGACGACAAGCTGCTGGGCGACCTGAAGGCCAAGGGCGTGCAGATCGACAAGGTCGACCAGAGCCTGTTCGAGAAGGCGACGGCGCCGGTGCTCGCGAAGTGGGAAGCGGGCCCGATCGGCCCGTACGTGAAGAAGGTCGTGGCCGCCGCGCGCGCCAAGTGACCGTCTGACGTTGCGCCCTTCACGGCGGCCCCGTGAAGGCTTCCTCTGCGGCCCGCCGGCCCCTGGCGGCGGCGGGCCGGTGCGAAGGACCCCTGCATGGACACCACCGTTGTCGAACGCAATGCGCTCGAACGCGCGGTCGTCGCCGTCTGCAGCCTCGTGCTGTGGGTGTCGACGGTCGTGATCTTCGTCATCCTCGCGGCCAACACCGCGCTGCGCTACCTGGTCGGCACCAGCCTGCAGTGGGCCAACGAGGTGCCCGAACTGCTGTTTCCGTGGCTCGTGATGTCCGGCGTGGTGCTGGCGGCGGAGAAGGGGTCGCACATCGCCACCGTGTTCCTCGTCGACGCCGTCAGCCCGGCGGCGCGGCGCGTCATCAACACGGTGGCGTGGGTCGCGGTGGCGCTGCTCTACGCGGTGCTGGTGCGCGCCACCTGGGGCATGCTGGAGATCGTGCACGACGAGCGTTCGCCGATCCTGCAGGTGCCGGGCTCCGTGACCTACGTGTGCGTGATGCTGGGCATGGTGCTGCTCTCGGCCCTGGCCCTGCTGGCCGCGTGGCGCGCCTGGCACCGGCAGCGCGTGGCGCCGCAAGCCCTGGCGCCGGGCGCGCAAGCCGCCCAAGGATGAGCGTCGCATGAGCGCACTGATCTTCTTCGTCTTCCTGGGTGCGGCCTGCCTGGCGGTGCCGATCGCCAGCGCCATCCTGATGGCCGCGCTCGCCGCGGCCGCCACCAGTGACCGCGTGCCGCTGGACCTGCTGGTGCAGCAGATGGTGGCGCAGGTGCAGAGCTTCCCGCTGATCGCGATCCCGTTCTTCATGCTCACGGGCAGCCTGATGATGGGTGGCAAGCTGGGCCAGGCCATCGTCGGCGTGCTGACGGCGCTGGTGGGCCGCTGGCACGGCGGGCCGGCGCAGGTGAGCGTGCTGTCGTCCACGCTGTTCGGCGGCGTCTCCGGCTCGGCGGTCGCCGATGCGTCGGCCATCGGCTCGCTGCTGATGCCCTGGCACCGCCGGCTCGGCTACCCGATGCCGTTCTCGGCCGCGTCGCTGGCGTCGGCGGCCACCATCGACATCATCATCCCGCCGTCGATCCCGATGATTCTGTACGCGCTGTCGTCCAACGCGTCGATCGCGGCGCTGTTCTATGCCGGGGTGCTGCCCGGGCTGCTGCTGTGCGGCGGCTTCATGACGGCCTGCTGGTACGTCGGCCGGCGCGACAACCTGCCGCGCGAGACCGCACCGGCCGACAAGGCCGCGTTCCGGCGCAACCTGGTGCTGTCGCTGCCGGCCATCGCGCTGCCGGTGATGATCGTCGTCTTCCTGCGCTTCGGCATCGCCACGCCCACCGAAGTGGCGGTGCTGTCGACGCTGTTCTCGGGCGCGGTCTCGGCGCTGCTGTACCACGACCTGTCGTGGAAGCGGCTGCACCACGCCATCCTCGAAGCCGGGCTGGCCACCGGCGTGGTGCTGCTGGTGATCATGGCGTCGGCGGCCATCGGCTGGCTGCTCACGTTCGACCAGATGCCGCAGAACATCGCCCTGTGGGTGCAGCAGAACGTCAGCACCAAGTGGGTGGTGATCGCGCTGATGAACGTGATGATGCTGTTCATCGGCATGTTCATCGACCTGCCGGCCGCGGTGCTGCTGCTGACGCCGGTGTTCCTGCCGCTGGCGCAGAGCATCGGCATGGACCCGGTGCAGCTGGGCATCATGATGGTCGTCAACCTCGCCATCGGCCTGTACACGCCGCCGGTGGGCACCACGCTGTTCATCACCAGTTCGCTGGCGAAGGTGAAGGTGGGGCAGACGGTGCGCGCGATGGGCCCGTTCTACCTGGTGGCCCTGATCGTGCTGGCGATCGTGTCCTACGTGCCGGCCAGCATCCTGCGCTGACCCCTCACCCTCTGGAGAGCTTTCCATGACCGCCTCGACCGACCTGCTCGTCCGGCTTCGGCAATGTGCCCATCGCATCCGCCGTTATGCGGTACGCATGGGCGAGGTGCAAGGCCAGGGCTACGTGGGCCAGGCGCTCGGCTGGGCCGATGTGCTGGCCGTCGCCTACGGCCATGCGCTGGCGCTGAAGCCGGAAGACCCGCACTGGGAAGGGCGCGACCGCTTCCTGCTGTCGCACGGCCACTACGCCATCGCGCACTACGCGGCGCTCATCGAAGCCGGCGTCATCCCCGAGAGCGAACTCGAAACCTACGGCAGCGACGACAGCCGCCTGCCGATGAGCGGCATGGCCAGCTACACGCCGGGCATGGAGATCTCCGGCGGTTCGCTCGGCCAGGGGCTGGTCATCGGCGTCGGCATGGCACTCGGCCTGAAGCAGAAGAAGAACCCGGCCTTCGTCTACAACAGCATGAGCGACGGCGAGCTCGACGAAGGCTCCACCTGGGAAGCCGCGATGGCCGCCGCGCACCACCGGCTGGACAACCTGATCTGCCTGGTCGACATCAACAACCAGCAGGCCGACGGCCCTTCCAGCAAGGTGCTCGGCTTCGAGCCGCTGGCCGACAAGTGGTCCGCCTTCGGCTGGCACGTGCAGCGCGTGGACGGCAACGATCTTGCGGCCGTGCTGGCGGCCTTCGACACCGCGCGCGCGCTGAAGGATGCGAAGCCGCGCGTCATCCTCTTCGACACGCTGATGGGCAAGGGCGTGCCCTTCCTGGAGCAGCGCGAGAAGAACCACTTCATCCGCGTCGACCCGCCGGAATGGCGGCAGGCGCTGGAGATCCTGGACCGCGCGTCCGCGCAAGGAGCCACGGCATGAGCAGCCCCGTCGCCGACAAGAAGCCGAGGCTCACCACCTCGGCCATGATCGCGTCCATCGCCTCGGAGGGCCAAGCGGTGCGCGCCGCGCCCTTCGGCAAGGCGCTGGTGGCCTACGCCGCCGACCACCCCGAGGTGGTGGGCCTGACCGCCGACCTCGCGAAGTACACCGACCTGCACCTCTTCGCGCAGGCCTACCCCGAGCGCTTCTACCAGATGGGCATGGCCGAGCAGCTGCTGATGGGCGCGGCCGGCGGCATGGCCAAGGAAGGGCTGGTGCCCTTCGCCACCACCTACGCGGTGTTCGGCACGCGGCGCGCGTACGACTTCATCCACCAGGTGATCGCCGAGGAGAACCTCAACGTCAAGATCTGCTGCGCGCTGCCCGGCCTGACCACCGGCTACGGCCCCAGCCACCAGGCCACCGAAGACCTGGCGATGATGCGCGGCGTGCCGGGGCTGACCATCGTCGATCCCTGCGACGCGCTCGACATCGAGCAGGCGGTGCCGCAGATCGCCGCCCACAAGGGCCCGGTCTACATGCGCCTGCTGCGCGGCAGCGTGCCGCTGGTGCTGGACCAGGTCGAGGGCTACCGCTTCGAGCTCGGCAAGGCCAAGCTGCTGCGCGACGGCGCCGACGTGCTGGTCATCTCGAGCGGCATCCTGACGATGCGCGCGCTCGAAGTGGCGGCCGACCTCGCGAAGGACAACGTCGGTGTCGCCGTGCTGCATTGCCCGACGATCAAGCCGCTGGACGAAGCCGCCATCGTCGATGCGGTGCGCTACAAGCACCGGCTCGTCGTCGTCGCCGAGAACCACTCGGTGGTGGGTGGCCTCGGCGAGGCGGTGGCCAGCACGCTGCTGCGCCACCGCGTGCAGCCCGCGGGCTTCCAGCTCGCCGGCCTGCCCGACGCCTTCCTCGACGCCGGCGCGCTGCCGACGCTGCACGACCGCTACGGCATCAGCCGCGAAGTGCTGGGGCAGCGCATCAAGGCCTGGCTGGGCTGAGCATGGCGCAAGACCTGGCCAACGCCATCCGCTTCCTGGCCATCGACGCCATCGTCCGCGCCGGCGAAGGCCACCAGGGCGTGCCGCTGGGCATGGCCGAGATCGCGACGGCGCTCTACACGCGGCACCTGAAGTTCGACGCCGCCGACCCCACCTGGCCGGACCGCGACCGCGTGGTGCTGTCCAACGGCCACGGCTCGATGCTGCTGTACGCGCTGCTGTACCTGACCGGCCACGAGCGCGTCGGCCGCGAGCAGATCAGCACCTTCCGCGACTTCGGCTCTCGATGCGAGGGCCACCCGGAACGCGCGCCCGAGGCCGGCATCGAGGTCACGACCGGCCCGCTCGGCCAGGGCATCGCCAACGCCTTCGGCATGGCGGTGGCCGAGGCGTATCTCAACGCACGCTACGGCAGCGAGGTCGTCGACCACCGCACCTGGGCCTTCGTCGGCGACGGTTGCCTGCAGGAAGGCATCGGCCAGGAAATGATCTCGCTCGCCGGCCACCTGCGGCTGGGCAAGCTGACGCTGCTGTGGGACGACAACCGCATCACCGACGACGGCAGCACCGACCTGTCGATCAGCGAGGACGTGGCCGAGCGCTGCCGCGTCGCCGGCTGGCACGTGGTCGAGGTGGATGGCCACGACCTGGAAGCCGTGTCGGCCGCGATCGACGCCGCCAAGGCCGACCCGCGGCCTTCGCTGCTGGCCTGCCGCACCGTCATCGCGCGCGGCCTGGCGCGGCTGGAAGGCCAGCGCGGCGGCCACAGCGCGAAGCTGTTCCCGGCCGACGCCGAAGCGGCACGCGAACGCCTGGGCTGGCCGCACGCCCCGTTCGACGTGCCAGCCGACGTGCTGGGTGCCTGGCGCGCCGCCGGCCGCCGCCATGCCGGCGAACGCGCCGCGTGGGCCGCGCGCACGGCCGCGCTGCCGGCGGCAGAGCGCGCCGAGTTCGAACGCGTGCTGGCCGGCGAACTGCCCGAAGACTGGCGCGACGTGATCGCCGGCTACAAGCGCGAGGCGCGGGCCCGCGAGCCGGCGGCCAGCGGCATCTTCATCTCGGCCGAGCTGAACGACGCGCTGGTCGAGGTCATGCCCGAGCGCATGGTCGCCTGCGCCGACCTCGAGGCGCCGACCAACCACAAGCGCCGGCTCGCCGCCTTCACCGCGGAACATCGAGCGGGCGCCTACGTGCACTGCGGCGTGCGCGAGCACGTGATGGGCGCGATGGCCAACGGCATGGCCGCGCACGGCGGCGTCGTGCCGCTGGCGGTGACCTACCTCGCCTTCGCCGACTACGAGCGCCCGGCGATGCGCATGGCCGCGCTGATGGGCCTGCCGGTGACGTTCGTCTTCAGCCACGACAGCATCGGCATCGGCCGCAACGGTCCGACGCACCAGCCGGTGGAGATCCTGGCGTCGCTGCGCGCCATGCCCAACATGTGGGTGCTGCGCCCGGCCGATGCGGTGGAGGCCGCCGAGTGCTGGGAGCTGGCGCTCGAACACCGCAGCGGTCCTTGCACGCTGGTCTTCGCGCGCCAGGCGCTGCCGCACGTGCGGCCGAACGCCGACGGCCCGAACCTCGCGCGCCAGGGCGCCTACGTGCTGGCCGACGCCGAAGGCGGGCCGCGCCAGGTCACGCTGATGGCCACTGGCTCCGAAGTGGCACTGGCGCTCGCCGCGCGCACGCAGCTGCAGGCTGCGGGCACGCCGACGGCCGTGGTCTCCATGCCGAGTTGGGAGCTCTTCGAAGCGCAGGATGCCGCGTACCGCGCCCGTGTGCTGGGCGCGCCGGGCGGCGTGCGCGTCGGCTGCGAAGCGGCGCTGCGCTTCGGCTGGGACCGCTGGCTGGGCGAGCGCGGCGGCTTCGTCGGCATGCGCGGCTTCGGCGCTTCGGGCGGGGCCGACGAGCTGTATCGTCACTTCGGCATCACGGCCGAGGCGATCGTCGCCGAGGCGCGGCGCCTGCTGGCCGGGGAACCCCAACGATGAAACCTCTTGCACGCCTCGCGTTCGCCGCCACCGGCACGCTGCTCGTGGCCGGCTGCGCCGGCACGCCCACGCCCGAACAGCTCGGCACCGCCTGCGCCGGCCTCGCCAGCCGCACGGTGCCAGCCTCGGCCATCGGCCTGCCCAGCGGCGCCGCGGCGGTCAAGACGGCGGTGCTCGTGAAGGCGGTGCCGGGCGCGGTGAACGGCGCGGCCTACACGCCGGCGCTGCCGGAGCACTGCCGCGTCACCGGCGAGATCGCGGCGCGCAGCGCCTCGGCGCAGCCGATCCGGTTCCAGCTCAACCTGCCGACGCAGTGGAACGGCAAGGCGCTGCAGTACGGCGGCGGCGGCTTCAACGGCGTGCTGATCAACGGCCTGGCGCCGCTGCGCGACGCCGCCCCGGGCGACCCGCTGCCGCTGGCGCGCGGCTACGCCACCTTCGGCACCGACTCCGGCCACCAGGCCGCGGCCTCGCCGCCCAGCGACCCCGGCGCCTTCGCGCAGGACGACGAGATGCTGGAGAACTTCGCCTTCGCGTCGTACAAGAAGGTGCGCGACGTGGCGGTGACGCTGGCGCGCGACTTCTACGGCCGCGCGCCCCAGCGCCTGTATTACTTCGGCGGCTCCGAAGGCGGGCGCGAAGGGCTGACGATGGCGCAGCGCTTCCCGGCCGACTACGACGGCATCGTCAGCGTGGTGCCGGTCATCAACTGGACCGGGCTCTTCCACGCCTTCGTGCGCAGCTCGGTGCCGCAGTTCGACGACTGGCTCGACGCGCCGAAGGTGGCGCTGATCGCGAAGGCCACCAACGATGCCTGCGACGCGCTCGACGGCCTGGCCGACGGCGTGGTGAACCACTACCTGGGCTGCCAGCCGCGCGTGAACCTGCGCATCCTGCGCTGCCCCGACGGCCGCGACGCCGGGCCGCAATGCCTGTCCGAGCGCGAACTGGCGGTGATGGCCGGCCTGCACGCGCGCACCGAGTTCCCGTTCCCGTTGGCGAACGGCCTCACGCACTATCCGCCCTGGCTCTACGGCCACGAAGACAGCCTGGACGGCCCGCAGGCGCCGAGCCTGCAGCGCTGGGTGACCGGCAGCGCCGCGCCCACCGTGCCGCCGGCGGCGGCCACGGCCGGCACGCACTGGCTGTACGGCAGCAACTGGATCCGCCACGCCGTGGTGCGCGACGCGCAGTTCGACGTGCGCGGCTACCGCCCCGAGGCCTTCCGCGAACGCGTGCAGCAGACCTCGGCGCTGATGGATTCGACGAACCCCGACCTGTCGGCCTTCTTCGCGCGCGGCGGCAAGCTCATCGTGCGCGAGAACGCGGCCGACCGCGCGCAGAGCCCGCTGATGGGCATCGAGTACCACCAGGCCGTGGTCGCGAAGCTGGGCGCGGCGACGGTGGAACGGTCGATGCGGCTGTACGTGTCGCCGTCGTCCACCCACACCGGCAACGCGCGCACGGTGACCGACCGGCGGCCGATCCCGACGATGGCCGACCTGCTCGACCCGCTGGACCGCTGGGTCAGCGAAGGCCAGGCGCCGCCCGACGCCATCGTGCAGACCGTGCGCGACGCGCTGCCGCCGTTCGCGGTGCAGGCCTCGCGGCCGATGTGCCGCTACCCGGCATATCCGCATTACACGGGCGGCGACGCGCGGCTGGCGGCCAGCTACGCCTGCCGGCCGGGCAACTGAGCGCTCAGCCCGGCAGCCGCTCGAAGCGCGGCCGCTCGACGCCGTCGACGAGCACGCGCTCGAAGAACATGGCGTGCGGCCGCACCCACCAGCCGGTGTCGTTGTAGAGCGGCCGGTAGACCACCATCGGCTCGTGCGTCTCGCTGTGGCGCGCGACGCCGATCACCTCGTATTCGCCACCCTTGTAGTGGCGGTAGCGGCCGGTGGGGGTGGCGGGCAGGGCGGGCAGGTCGGACATGCGGAGGCTCCTCGACGGCGTGCATTGTCGGCCTTGACGCCGATCAAGCCGGCGGCGTGCGGCGCCGCGACCGCGCGCAGGCTTGATGCAGTTCAGGGCGCGGGGCGGCCGGCGGCGCGCACACTGCCGCCATGCGTTCGCATCTCCGCGTCTGGCGCTGGCTGCTCGCCCTGCTGATCGGCATGGCGCTGCTGCAGCCGTTGCTCGTGGTCCACGCGGCCGATCACGAGGCGCATTGCGGCAGCGTGGCTGCCGACGCAGGTGACGCGGTTGGCACTGGCGACGCCAGCGACCCCGGCCGGCCGCCGGCCACGGCGTGCGCCGCGTGTGCCGCCTTGCCGGCGCTCGAGCGGCGGCCGTGCTTCGCGCCATGCGGTGTCGACGCGCCCGCCCACTGGCCGCCGGCCGTGCGCGACCGCGTGCAGCCACCCGAGACGCCGCCGCCCATCGGCTGACGGCGCACCCCTTCCTGGCTCTTCCTCCTGCAGCACGCGCCGATGCGCGTGCGCTGCAGCCGCGACCCCGTCTGCGATCGGAACCGATCATGAACATGACCCATTACATGCAACTGCTGGCCGAGAACCAGCCCTGGAACCTGCTGCTCTTCATGGTGCTGCCGGTGGTGCTGGCCGAGACCGTGGCCGTCACCGAACTCTTCGTGCTCTTCCACCGCGCCCGCGAAGGCGCGCTGGTGGCGCTGAACCGCGCCGCCAGCATCGCCGGTGGCGTCTACTTCACCGGCGTCTTCGTCTACCTGATGAAGACGGCGGCGATCCCGCTCACGCTGGGCGGTGGCTGGCGCGGGCCGGCCGACGTCATCGCGGTGGGCTTCTACCTGTCCGGCGTGCTGCCGCTGGGCGCGATGGCGCTGATCGACCTGCGCATCATCGGCGGCGCCTGGCCGCACGAGAAGCGGCTGTGGTGGCACGCCGGATGCGTGGCCACCTTCCTGGTGGTGGCGCACGTCGCGATGATCTTCGGCATGCTCGACCCGACGCTGCTCTGGTCGGGACCCGCCGCGCATGGCGGGCACGACGCGCCCTGAGCCGGCGCCGGGCATGATGGCGTTCATGGACCACCCCCTGGACGCTGCCATCGCGCTGGCCCCGCAGGCCGACGGCACGCTGCTCGGCCACACCCACCCGGCCTACGCCAACATGGTCGGGCCCTACGGCGGCATCACCGCCGCGCAGGCGCTGAACGCCGTGCTGCAGTCACCCGCGCGGCTCGGCGAGCCGGTGGCGCTGACGGTGAACTTCTGCGCCGCGCTGGCCGACGGCGCGTTCACCGCGCAGGCGCGTGCCGTGCGCACGAACCGCTCCACGCAGCACTGGACGGTGGACCTCCAGCAGGCCGGCGAGGTGGTGGCTACCGCCACCGTGTTCACCGCACTGCGCCGCGACACCTGGGCCGACGACGAGCACCGCATGCCCGAGGTCCCGGCGCCCGAAGACCTGCCGCGTGCCCGCGCGGCGGCGCCGGTGGCCTGGCTGCAGCGCTACGAGATGCGGCTGGTGGAAGGCGCGATCCCGGCCGCCTGGGACGGCGCCGAGCACCACGACAGCACCACGCGCCTGTGGGTGCGCGACGACCCGCCGCGTGTGCTGGACCACGCCGCGCTGGCAGCGCTGTGCGACGTCTTCTTCCCTCGCATCTGGCGCCGCCGCGCGACGCCGGTGCCGGTAGGCACGGTGTCGATGACGGTCTACTTCCACGCCGACGCGGCGCAGCTCGCCGCCACCTGCAGCGGCTTCCTGTTCGCGCAGGCGAAGGCGCAGGCCTTCCGCGGCGGCTACTTCGACCAGACCGGGCAGTTGTGGAACCGCGCGGGCGAGCTGCTGGCGACGACGCACCAGGTCGTCTACTACAAGGCCTGATCGCGCGGCGGATCAGCCCGGCACGATCTCGATCGGCGCGCCCTGCGTGCCGGCCAGCGGCAGCGCCGTGCGCGCCGTCGCGGTGGGCGAGCGCAGCACGAACTGCGCCGCCTGCGCGCCGCGGGCGGCCAGCGCGCCGGCCCACGCGGGCGCGCCGGCAGCACCGGTCGGCCGTGCCAGCACGAGCGTCGTGCCGCCGAGCGCCAGGCCTACGCGTTCCAGCCCCGCCACGGCGGGCAGGGCCTCGGCGCGCCGGCCCAGCAGCGCCTCGTAGCGCGCACGCGCGGCGGCGAGGTCGTCGACCACGACGTTGAGTTCGGCGACGCCGGTGACGCCGTTCGGGTGCACGCGCACGTCGCCTTCGCGCACGCGCAGCGCGCGCGGCGTGACGTCGCCGCACAGGAAGGGCATCTCGACGCTCGGCGCGATGCCGGTCTGCCAGTCCAGTCGCACGCCGTCGGGCCGCAGCCGGCCGCCGTCGAACGGACCTTGGTAGTCGACGCCGCGCGCGCGCGCCGCGGCGATGACGGCGCCGGTGTCGTGCGGCAACAGCGCGAAGTCGACCAGCCCCTGCCAGCCGCGCGCCTGGTAGTGCCACCAGCGGTGCGCCGGCGCCTCGCGCAGGAAGGCGATCAGCTCGAGGTAGCTGCCGTCCTGGAAGCCGACGAGCGCGTTGTGCGTGGCGCCGTCGGTGTGGGTGCCGCCGCGCTGCACGTTGAAGCCGAGCGCGCTGTAGCTGGCGATCGTGGCTTCCAGTTCGGGCACGAGGATGACGATGTGGTCGAGCTTCAGGGTCATGGGGTGGGGGTCCTGTCAGTCGCGCTGGTCGAGCCAGCGGTAGTAGAGCGTGGTCCAGGCGACGCCGACGGGCGCGAAGGCGCGCATCTCCACCGCGCGCGGCGCCTCCCAGGGCAGCGGCACGCGCGCTGCGTCGCCGTCGAGCGCGGCGTCTGCCAGCGCGGGGCCGAGCGCGGTGCCGAACGCCAGCCCGCGGCCGTTGCAGCCCACCCACGCGAGCGCGCCGTCGCCCAGGCGCCAGAAGCGCGGCAGGCGGTCGGGCGTGACGGCGAAGACGCCGTGCCAGAGGTGGTCGAAGCGCAGGCCGCCGGGCACGTCGCGCAGCGCCGGCCACAGCTTCACCAGCCGCGTGGCGATGCGCTCGCGCAGGCGGCCGTCGTAGCCGGCGTGCAGCGCGAGCGCGCCGCCGCTGACGAGGCGGCCGTCCTCGCTCCAGCGCGCGAAGTGCAGGTCGGCCTGGGTGTCCGACATCGCGTGGTCGCGAGGCAGCACCTGGGCGCGCAGTGCCGCCGGCAGCGGCTGCGTCGCCATCTGGTAGCTGCGCACCGGCACCAGCGTCTGCTCCAGGCCCGGCCAGGCCTGCGGGCCGAGGAAGCCGCTGTAGCTGTGCGTGGCGACGAGCAGCTTCTTCGCGCGCACGTGGCCGGTGGCGGTGTTCACGCGCCAGCCGCTGCCGTCGGCCACGACGCCGGTGGCCGGGCTGTGCGCGTGCACGGCGGCGCCGGCGCCGAGCGCCGCGCGCGCCAGCCCTCGCGTGAACGCGAGTGGGTTCACGTGGCCGCCGGTGGGGTTGAGCCAGCCGCCGCGCCAGAAGCGCGAGCCGGTGACGGCGGCCACCTGCTCGGCGTCGAGCAGTTCGACCGGCGCGCCGCGCCGCTGCCACTGCGCGAAGCGCGAGCGCGAGATCGCCAGCCGGCTGTCGCGGTGTGCCGGTTGCACCCAGCCGTTCTGCACCGCGCCGCAGTCGATGGCATGGCGGCGCACCAGGTCGAACAGCGTCGCCGCCGAGTCGCGCAGCAGCGCCACCAGCGCCTCGCCGCGCTCGGGGCCGAAGGCGGCGGCGAGGATGTCGGGGTCGGCGCGCGTCAGCGTCGGGATCACCTGGCCGTTGTTGCGGCCCGACGCGCCCCAGCCGACCTCGTGTGCTTCCAGCACCACCACCTTCGCGCCGCGGGTGGCCGCATGCAGCGCGGCCGACAACCCGCTGACGCCGGCGCCGACGATGACGAGGTCGGCCGTGTGTTCGCCCGCCGGCAGCGGCGGCGTGGGCGGTGCGGCGGGGGCGGTGGCGGCCCACAGCGAAGGCGGCAGGCGGGACGGGTCGAGGTTCGGGTCGGTCATCGGGGTCGGCAGATGCATATGCGCTTTCCGTCCGAGGGGTCGTCGGAAAGGCGATCGTGGGAGGATATATTGCGCAAGCTCACGAACACGCATCACCGCCCCACGCCATGACCGAAAACGAACAGAAGCTCGTCGAGCAGTTGCGCGGCGCCCTGAAGAGCCGCGCCATGGTCTACGCCGCGATGTACGAGGAGATCGCCGCCGAGTTCGGCGCCGACAAGGCGCGCGAGATCTGCAAACGCGCGATCTACAAGCGCGGCGAGTCCATCGCCCACTGCTTCGCGCAGCACGCGCCGGCCGACCTGGGCGGGCTGAAGGACACCTTCCTGAACTTCATCCCGCAGGGCCAGCACCTCTTCAAGCCCGAGGTCGTGCGCTGCGACGCCGACGAACTGGAGATCCAGTTCCACCGCTGCCCGCTGAAGGAAGCCTGGCAGGAAGCCGGCTACGACGGCGCCGCGCTCGCCAACCTGTGCGACATCGGCGGCGTCGTCGACTACGGCACCTTCGAGAAGGCCGGTTTCCGCATCCAGAGCGACACCTGGCAGCCCGGCCGCGAAGGCTGTTGCCGCCTGCACATCCGCCCCGGCCCGGGCTGAGCGCCCGCCGCCATCACCGACCTGCCGGCGCGTGCCGGCGCCCGTTCACGTTCCGCCCCCAGGAGGATTCACCATGACCACCGTTCGTTTCCTGCTTGCCGCCGCGGCGCTCGCGGCCACCTCGGCCGGCGCGTTCGCGCAGGACATCTTCGTCGGCTACCAGCTGCCGCTCACGGGCACGCAGTCGCAGTACGGCGAGGTGTTCCGCAACAGCGCCACGCTGCAGCTGGAGAAGTTCAACGCCGCCGGCGGCGTCGGCGGCCGCAAGGTGCAGATCGTCTACGAGGACAGCAAGTCCGACCCGAAGGAAGCGGTGAACATCGCGCGCAAGTTCGTCGACGACAAGCGCATCGTCGCCGTGCTCGGCGACTTCGCGAGCGGCCCGTCGATGGCCGCCGGCGAGGTCTACGGCAAGGAAGGCATGCCGCAGCTGAGCCAGACCGCCTCGCACCCCGACTTCCTGAAGGTCTCGAACTGGCAGTTCCGCAACATCACCACGCAGGCGCAGGAAGGCCCGTTCAACGCCAAGTGGCTGCGCGACAGCGGCGTCAAGACGGTGGCCGTGATCGGCCTGCAGAACGACTGGGGCCTGTCGGCCACCGGCGAGTTCGCGAAGGCCTTCGAGGCGCTGGGCGGCAAGGTCACGGCCACCGAGCTCTTCAACCCCGGCGCGCGCGACTTCAAGGCCATCCTGACCAAGGTGTCGCAGGCCAAGCCGGAGGCGATCTACTTCGCGATGTTCTACGAGGAAGGCGCGCTGATCCTGCAGCAGGCCAAGCAGCTCAACGTGGCGGCCAAGCTGTACTCGGCCTCGCCGTTCTACGCGCCCAAGCTGATCGAGCTGGCCGGCCCGGCGGCCGAAGGCGTGATGCTGTCGACCACCTTCGTGGCCGACAGCCCGGCGGCGAACGTGAAGGCCTTCGTCGACGAGTACAAGAAGCGCTTCAACGGCGAGCCGAACCAGTTCGCGGCGCAGGCCTACGACGCCACCGGCATCCTGCTCGACGCGCTGAAGCGCGTGGGCCCGAACGCCACCCGCGCGCAGATCCGCGACGCGCTGGCCGCCACCGCCAACTACCCGGGCGTGACCGGCGCGACCACCTTCGACAAGGCCACCCGCGAGCCGAACAAGACGCTCGCCAAGCTGCAGATCAAGGGCGGCAAGTTCGTCGCCGCGCAGTAAGCGCGCTTCGGGAACGCACGCACCGTGGACGCCGGCGTCTGGCTGCAGCAGCTCGTCAACGGGCTGTCGATCGGCCTCGTCTACGCGCTGATGGCGATCGGCTTCACGCTGATCTTCGGCGTGTTGAACGTCGTCAACTTCGCCCATGGCGAGGTCTACACGGTGGGCGCGTTCATCGGCCTGCTGGCCATCGCGTGGGTGGCGCCGCCGCTGTGGGTGGTGCTGCTGGTGGTGCTGGCCGGCGGCGGGCTGGTGGGCTGGGCGCTGGAGCGCCTCGCGTTCCGGCCGTTCCGGCGCTTCCGTGACGAAGCCTCGCTGAAGAGCAAGGCGATGCGCGAGGCGACGCTGCTGTCGTCGCTGGCGGTCAGCATCATCGTGCGCGAGGCGCTGGAACTGAAGTTCTCCGGCGAGATGCAGACCATCGCCCAGCAGTACCTGCTGCAGAGCGCGATCCAGATCGGCCCGGTGACCATCACCGACGGCAACCTGATCATCTTCGCGCTCGGCACGCTGTCGCTGGCGGCGCTGCAGTTCGTGCTGTACCGCACCCGCATCGGGCTGGGCATCCGCGCGGTGTCGAGCAACGTGCTGGGCGCGCAGTTCGTCGGCATCGACACCACGCGCGCCATCGTCGCCACCTTCGTCGTCGGCTCGATGCTGGGCGCCATCGCCGGCATCATGGTCGGCCTGTACCAGGGCGCGATCTTCCCGCACATGGGCTTCGAGCCCGGCGTGAAGGCCTTCGTCGCGATGGTGATGGGCGGCCTGTCCAGCATCCCCGGCGCGGTGGCCTGCGCGCTGCTGCTGGGCGTGTCGGAGTCGGTGGCGACGCAGTTCTTCAGCGACGGCTGGAAGGCGCTGGTGTCGTACTCCTTCCTGCTCCTCACGCTGTGGTTCTTCCCGAACGGGCTGTTCGGGTCGCAGAAGGAAAAGATGTGACCTCGCGCCTGAACCTGTGGCTGGTGCTGGCGCTGGCCGGCGTGGTGGCCGGGCTCATCGCCTACGGCTCCAGCTACTTCATGCAGATCGCGATCACGACCATGATCTTCGTGATCCTGGCCGCCAGCCTGAACCTCATCACCGGATCGGCCGGGTTGCTGAGCCTGGGGCATGCGGCCTTCTTCGGCGTCGGCGCCTACGCGGCGGCGCTGCTGTCCACCAAGTTCGGCTGGCCGTTCTGGGCCACCGTGCCGGCGGCGGCCGCGGCGGCGGCGCTGGTGGGCGCGGTGGTCGCGATCCCGACCATGCGGCTCACCAGCATCTACTTCGCGGTGGCCACGCTGGGCATCGGCGAGATGATCTACGTGACGTTGCTCAACTGGGTGGGTGTGACGCGCGGGCCGATGGGCATCCGCTCCATCCCCGGCATCGAGTTCTTCGGCTTCAAGGGCATGGGCCTGCACCTGATTGCCGCCGCGCTGCTGATGCTGGCGGTGCTGTGGCTGGTGCACAAGCTCGTGCATTCGTACTACGGCAATTCGCTGCGTGCGCTGCGCGAGGACGACGCCTGCGCCGACGCGATGGGCATCGATACCGGC
Organism: Pseudomonadota bacterium; assembly: GCA_963204815.1. Taxonomy (GTDB): domain Bacteria; phylum Pseudomonadota; class Gammaproteobacteria; order Burkholderiales; family Burkholderiaceae_C; genus Rubrivivax. The sequence continues at coordinate 63,356 of CAUJHQ010000083.1, forward strand.
CGCCTGAAGCTGCAGAGCTTCGGCGTCGCCTGCGCGATGGCGGGCGCCGCCGGCGCGCTGTTCGCGCACACCACGGGCTACATCAGCCCGGACAGCTTCCGCTTCGGCGAGTCGATCCTGGTGCTGTCGATGATCGTCGTCGGCGGCCTCGGCAGCCTGTACGGCAGCATCATCGGCGCCGTCATCCTGAGCGTGCTGCCCGAGCTGCTGCGCGACCTGGGCAGCTACCGCATGATCGCCGTCGGCCTGGTGCTGTTCCTGTCGATCCTGTTCCTGCCGCGCGGGCTGGTGGGCGAGGTGTCGGCCATCGACCTCGTGCGCCGCCAGCTGCGCCACCTGCAGCGCCGCCGCCCGTCGGCCGGGGCCTGGTGATGGGCACCGAAGCACCGCTGCTCGCGCTGCGCGGGCTGACGCGCCGCTTCGGCGGCCTGGTGGCGGTGAACGAGGTGTCGGCCGAGATCCGGCGTGGCGAACTGGTCGGCCTGATCGGCCCGAACGGCGCCGGCAAGACGACGCTCTTCAACCTCATCAGCGGCGTCACGGCGCCGTCTTCGGGCAGCGTCGAATTCGAAGGGCAGCCGCTCGCCGGCCTGCGCCCCTTCGAAGTGGCGCGGCGCGGCATCGGCCGCACGTTCCAGAACCTGCGCATCTTCCCGAACATGACGGTGTTCGACAACGTCTCGGTCGGCGCCATCCGCGAAGCCGGCCTGCGCGACGCGCTGCGCCCGCGCGGCCACGAGCACCTGCGCCACGTGGGCGAGGTGTCGCGCGAGATGCTCGCCAAGGTGGGGCTGGAAGCGCAGGCCGACGAACTGGCGGCGAACCTGTCGTACGGCAAGCGCAAGATGCTGGAGATCGCGCGCGCGCTCGCCGGCCGACCCAAGCTGCTGATCCTGGACGAGCCCGCCGCCGGCCTGAACGACAGCGAGACGCTGGAACTCAGCCGCTTCATCGAGCAGCTGCGTGCCGAGGGCTTGACGATCCTGCTCGTCGAGCACGACATGGGCCTGGTGATGCGCGTGTGCAGCCGCGTCATCGTGCTCGCGTTCGGCAAGAAGATCGCCGACGCCGAACCCGCGGTCGTGCGCAACGACCCGCACGTGCTCGACGCCTACCTGGGCACGGGGGACGACGAATGACCGCCGCCCTGGAAGTCGACAAGCTCGTCGTCCGCATGGGCGTGCAGCAGATCCTGAACGAGGTCAGCGTCAGCGTGCCCGAGCGCGGCATCGTCACCGTGCTGGGCGCCAACGGCGTCGGCAAGACGACGCTGATGCGCGCCGTGTCGGGCATCTACCGCGCGGCCTCGGGGCGCGTGGTGTTCCGCGGCCAGGACATCACGGCGCTGCCGTCGCACCGCATCGTCGCGGCCGGCCTGGCGCAGGCGCCGGAAGGGCGGCAGGTGTTCGCCAGCATGAGCGTGCGCGAAAATCTGGTGCTCGGCGGCGGCATGCTGGCGCGCGCCGATTTCGAGCGCACCTTCGAAGAGGTGCTGCAGCGCTTCCCGCTGCTGCGCCAGCGGCTCGCGCAGGCGGCGGGCTCGCTGTCGGGCGGGGAGCAGCAGATGCTGTGCATCGGCCGCGCCCTGATGAGCCGGCCGCTGCTGCTGCTGCTGGACGAGCCCTCGCTCGGCCTGGCGCCGAAGATCGTGCGCCAGATCTTCGAGCTCGTCGCCAGCATCCGCGAAGCCGGCACCGCGATCCTGCTCGTCGAGCAAAACGTGCGCCAGGCGCTGAAGGTGGCCGACCACGGCTACGTGATGGAAGGCGGCCGCATCGTGCTCGACGGCCCTGCCGCCGCACTGCGCGACGACCCGCGCGTGCGCGACGCCTACCTGGGCGGCGCGGGCTGACGAAGCTTCAGTAGTGGGGTGGGAGCTCGTCGCGCAGGCTGCGGAAGCCCGCGGCGGGCTCGCCGGCGGCGGCCACCTGGCGCAGCTGCCGCACGTCGTTCAGCAGGCGGTCGATCTGCCCCTGCTGGCGCGTGACGATGTCGTTCAGCCGGTCGACCAGGTCTTCGGCGAAGGCCAGCTTCATCTCCAGGTCGACGAGGCGGCGTTCGACCTCGGCGCGGTCTTCGGGCGTGTGCATCGGCGGCATTGTGGGCGAAGGCGGGTACAACAGCGACCGCCATGCCGCGTGCGCCGCGCCACCACCACCACGTCTACGTCGTCCTGCTCTCCGAGCGGGTGTGGGAGGAGGCGCGCTTCCGCCACGCCAACCCCGACCGGCGGCTCGACAAGCCCTGCGTCTACGTCGGCATGACCGGGCTGGACCCCGACCTGCGCATGGACCGCCACAAGGCCGGCATCAAGGCCAACCGCTACGTGCAGCAGTACGGCCTGCGCCTGCTGCCCGAGCTCTACGAGGTCTACAACCCGATGCCCTACGAGGCGGCGCGCGAGATGGAAGTCGAGCTCGCCATCGGCCTGCGCGAAGAGGGCTACGGCGTCTGGCAGGCGTGAGTTGTTTTATACGGTAATGGGTATATGATGAAGGCCTGTCGATCGACTGTTTCAGGAGCCTTGCCATGTACGGATTCACCACCACGCTCGACGGCACCACGTTCGACGAGGCGCTCGCGAAGACCGTCGCGGCGCTGAAGGTCGAAGGCTTCGGCATCCTGAGCGACATCGACGTGCAGAAGGCCATGAAGGAGAAGCTGGGCGCCGACATGCCCGGCTACCGCATCCTCGGCGCCTGCAACCCGCCGCTCGCGCACCAGGCCGTCACGGCGGTGCCCGACATCGGCCTGCTGCTGCCCTGCAACGTCATCGTGCGCGAAGAGGCGCCGGGCCGCGTCGTCGTCGGCTTCCTCGACCCGCAGGTGATGGTGGGGCTGGTGTCCCGCCCCGAGGTGAAGGCGGTGGCCGACGCCGCCGAGCAGCGCCTGCGGCGCGCCTGCGCCGCACTGGGCGGCAGCGCGGCGGCGGCAACCTAGGGCACGGCCTCGTCGTGACCGTGTGAGTGCCGGTGGTGCGCGTCCGGCACGTGCGGGTGCGCGTGCCGAAGCGCTTCGTGCCGGTGCGGGTGGCTGTGCGGCCCGGCCGGCATCGGGTCGTGCACGTGCAGGTGGTGGCCGTCGTCGTGCCGGTGTGCGTGCTCGTGTTCCAGCGGTGCGTGCGCGTGCTCGTGCTCGTGCGTCTCCGCCAGGTGCAGCAGCACGCCCAGCACCATCAGCGCGCCGCCGGCCAGCAGCGCCGCGCCGCCGCTGCGGTCGCCGAAGGCAAAGGCGCCGAGCGCGCCGATGAAGGGCGCGAACGCGAACACCGACCCCGTGCGTGCGGCCCCGAAGGCGCGTTGCGCCAGCAGGTACAGGCGCAGGCTCAGGCCGTAGCCGGTGGCGCCGACGGCGACCAGCGCCAGCGCGGCACCGGCAGCGGGCAACGGCTCGCGCGCCACGAGCGCCAGGCCCAGCGTGGCGACGGCCCCCAGCGACGCCTTCGCCCACACCACCTGCCCGGGGTCGCGTTCGGCGACGCCGCGCGACAGCGTGTTGTCCACGCCCCAGGCCGCGGTCGCCAGCAGCACCGCCAGCAGGCCGAGCAGCTGCACCTGGCCGGCCTGGCCCTGCGCGACCACGAGCACGGCGCCGCCGGCGGCCAGCAGCGCCATCGCGCCGGCGACGCGCCGGTCCATCGTCTCGCCGTACCAGCGCCATGCCAGCACGGCCGTGAAGAGGGCTTCCAGCGTGAGCATCAACGACGCGCTCGTGCCGCTGGTGCGCTGCAGCCCCCAGGCCAGCGCCACCGGGCCGATCACCGCGCCGGTGGCGGCCATCGCCAGCAGGCGCGGCAGGTCGGCGCGGCGCAGCCGGGCTTCACGCGCCGGCGGCTGGCGCAGCGCCAGTGCCACCGCCGCGGCGCCGGCGTAGAGCAGGCAGGCGGTGCCGAACGCGCCGAGGCCGCGGCCGAAGTGCTGCACGAGCGGCGTGCTGAGACCGAACAAGGCCGCCGCGCCCAGCGCCAGCACGCCGCCGCGCAGGGCCGGCGTGGCGTTCACTGCCCGCGCAGCCCGAACGGCAGCGCCAGCCCCATCGCGACGAAGAGGCCCCCGCAGGCGCGGTTGAAGCGCCGGCCCGCGCGTTCCAGTGCCGGCCGGATGCGGTGCGCCAGCAGCGCCAGCCCCCACTCGAACACGAACTCGACGGCGACGAAGGTGCCGGCCATGACGACGAACTGCGAGAGCAGGTCGCGCGCGGGGTCGATGAACTGCGGCAGGAAGGCGCCGTAGAAGAGCAGCGCCTTCGGGTTGGACAGCGCCGTCAGCAGGCCCTGGCGGAACAGCGCGCGGCCGCGCACCGGTGCGCCCACGCCTTCGGCCTGCAGCCGGATCGGCGGTGCGCGCCAGATCTGCACGCCCAGCCACACGAGGTAGAGACCGCCCAGCACCTTGAGCACCGCGAGCGCGCCGGCCGACGCCTGCAGCAGCGCGCCAATGCCCAGCATCGACATCGCGATCAGCGTCGTGAAGCCGAGCGCACCGCCGGCGGCCGTGAACAGTGTGCGGCGGTGGCCGTGCAAGGCGCCGTGGGTCAGCACGAGCAGGCTGTTCGGCCCCGGCGTGACCGACAGGCCGAGCGCGGCGACGAGATAGAGCAACCAGGTGGACAGGGCCATCGGCCAAGGGGCTCCGGTGAAGGGCAGCGGCCGCGCTCAGCGCGCGCCGGCACGTTCCGGCGCGGCCCCGGCGGCCAGCGTGACGACATTCTCGCCCGGCAGCCCGAGCGCCGCCGCCGCCGTCACCAGCACCGCCGATGCCGGATGGCGCGCCAGCACCTGCGCCGCCAGCGCCGCGACGCCGCGCCGCGCCGCCTGGGCGTCGAAGCAGACCAGCAGCTCGCCTTCCGGCGGCGGCGTGTCGAAGCGGCGGGCCAGCACCCCGTGGCCGCGCTCCACCGCCGGCGGTTCCAGGTAGCAGGCGCCGCCGCGCGGGCGCAGTCGCAGCGCCACCGCGTGTGCGGTGCGGCGGCGCTCGTCGGCGCAGGCGCCCACCAGCGTCAGCAGGCGGCCGGCCTGCAGCTGGCGCACGAGGGCGTCCACCTGCGGATCCGCGGTCGGTGTGGCGTCGTCCTCGAGGTGCCGCACGTCGAGCATGAAACGGTAGCCGCGCCGCGCCACGGTGGCGATGGCGGTGGCGCCCAGCAGCTTGCGAAGCGCCCACACCTGCACCTGCAGGTTGCTGGGCTCGACGGCCATGCCGGGCCACGCGCATTCGTAGAGCTCGTCCTTCGAGGCGACGCGGTGCGCGCGTTCCACCAACCCCAGCAGGACGTCGAACGCGCGCCCGCCGATGCGAACCGGCCGGCCGTCGACGATGAGCAGGCGGCGATCGGCGTGCAGTTCGCCGCCATCGAAGCCATAGCGCAAGGGCACGCTGGGGAAACTCCTGAGGGTATGCGTGGCCCGTGCGGCCGGCGCGCGGCCAGAATGCCACAGCGCGTGCCTGAAGTGACAGGCGGCGCGCATGTTTAATGACTTTTGAGGCCGCGGCAGGTGCAATCGCGGCAGCCTGGGGGGCGACCCAGAGGTGGCGCCGGCGAGGCCGGCGCCGAACCCGCCCGAGAACCGCCGACGAAGCGGCAGACCATGTTGAGCCCCATTCAAGATTCCGAGGTGCACGGCGACTGGCACGAGTGCCTGGGCCGTGCCGGCCCGGCCACGCGCCGCTGGGTCACCACCATCGTCGACGCCGGCGCCGAGCAGGTGTCCGACCGCTTCTACGCCGCCATGCTGGCCGACCCACGCGCCGGCGCGATGCTTGACCACGAGGTCGTCAACCGCCGCCTGCACGGGTCGATGGTGCGCTGGCTGCGCCAGCTCTTCGACCCGGCGTCGACGCCCGAGCAGGTCTTCGCCGTGCAACGCAAGACCGGCGAGGTGCACGCGCGCATCGGCGTCTCGATCGAGCTGCTGGCGCGCGGCGCGCGCGAGGTCAAGCGCGCGCTGACGCTGCGGCTGGCCGCCGCTGGCGGGCCGCCGCAACGGCTGGCCGAGGCCATCGCCTACGTCTACGAGCTCATCGACCTCGCGCTCGGCTTGATGGGCGAGAGCTACGCGCAGAACGCCGACCGCCAGACGCGTGCCGACGAGGCCTACCGCCTGTTCTTCCTGAGCCAGGACCTGGCCGCCGAGCGCGAGCGCCAGCGTTCGCGGCTGCTCGAGTGGGCGCACCAGATCCTGGTGCGCAACTACTGGGAGGCCCCGAGCGGCAACGAATCGGTGGGCAGCGCAGGCTCGGAGTTCAGCCTCTGGCTCGAGCACAAGGCGGCGATCCTGTTCGACGGCGCGCCGGAGATCGGCCAGATCCGCGCCAACATCGCCACCGTCGACGGCGAACTGCTGCCGCGGCTGGCGCGCGCGCGTGCCGAGCCCGACGCGGCGCGCGCCGTCGTCGCCGAGATCAACCAGCGCATCGGCGAGGTGAAGGCGCTGCTGGCGGCCGTGTTCGACCGCTTCATCGACCACGAGGACGGCCGCGACGGCGTCACGCCGCGCCTGCTGAGCCGGCGCTACTTCCCTTCGGTGGCCAAGCGCGAGATCGGCTACGCGCAGGCGCACGCCAGCCGCTTCGCGCTGCTGCTCTTCGACATCGACGCCTTCGATGCGCTGCGCGAGTCGCTCGGCGCTGCCGCCGGCGATGCCGTGCTGGCGGCGGTGGGCGACGTGCTGGCCGACCACGTGCGCGCCGGCGACTTCGTCTTCCGGCTCGCCGACGACCAGTTCCTCGTGCTGCTCGTCGACGTCGACGAGGCAGGCCTCGCGGCCGTGGCCGACGCGCTGCGCCGCCGCATCGAGCGCCTGCCGCCGCGCGCCGGTCCCTTCCCGAGCGCGCCGGTCACGGTGTGCGTGGGCGGCGCGCTGTTCGATGGCCACCCGGACTATCAGCGCCTGCTCGAGCGCGCCAAGGCGGCGCTGCGGCGTGCGCAGCTGGCGGGCGTGAACCGGCTCGACCTCGCCGGCTGATCGGTCAGACCAGGCAGGCCTGCACCGTGATGCAGGCGTCGCTCCAGGGCTGTGCGTCGCTCAGGTGCAGGTGCACGGCGAGCCCGCGCAGCGCCGCGTTCGGCAGCGGCAGCGGCACGGTGAGGTCGGCGTGGCCGTCCATCGCGCTCATCGCCGCCAGCATCTCGCCGGCGGTGAGCTCGCCGCCGCGGCCGTTGGCGACAGTGTCGATGTCGAGCACTTGCGCGTCGCCCCCGGCCACCACCCGCAGGCGGCGCACACGGCGCGGCGCGATGCCCAGGATGCGCAGCCCCGCGACCGCCGCCAGCGCGCCGGCCAGGCCGGGCTCGGCGAAGGTCAGGCGCACGGCCGCCGGCGCTTCGCCTTCCGCCGGCGTGGCCAGCGGTGCGAGCACACGGCCGGCGAGCGGCAGGCGCACGATGGGCCCGCCGTGGCAAGGGCCGGGAGACGCGGCGCGCCGGGCGGGTTGGGACTGTGAGACCGACATGGACAGACGATAGAGATCGGGCACTTAAATGTCGTTAACGCTGGTGTCGCGGGCCGTGGGCGGGTGCTCGGCGGCGCCCCTGGAAGCCCAAGCGAGCGGTGCCGGCGTGCACGCCGCGTGGTCGGCCGTGACCCGAACCGCCGGTTGCATCTTCGGCCGTTCGACGGCGTCGGCCGATGGGGATGAGGTCGAGAACATGCTCGCCATTTTGATCATAAACAGCAAATGATGGAAGCCATGAAATCGACTAAAACTATCATTTTGAGGATATTTCACGACGAGGCAGCGTCCGGGCTGCCTGCGCGGCAACGCCGCGCGCCGGCGTGGGATCAGCCCGAACGGGCGGGTGTCGCCGCGCGCCGGCCGCGGCGCGCGGGCCGGCCCGGAATGCCCGCCGGCGCCTGCGCCGCGATCTCGTCCCACAGGGCCTGCGCGGCGGCCGACAGCGTGCGCCCGCGGCGGCGGATCCGGTAGATCGGCCGCACCGCCTGCCGTTCGTCCAGCGGCACCGCGGCCAGGCCGGGGCGGCGGCACAGCAGCAGCGCCAGCTCGGGCACGATGCTGATGCCGAAGCCGCCTTCGATCAGCCCGGCCAGCGTGCCGAACTGCGTGACCTCCAGGCCGGTGTCGTGCACCTGCGCCTTCGCCAGCCAGGCCTGCGTCTGCTGCCACACGCTGCCGGTGCGCACCGTCTGCACGAAGGGCCGGCCCTTCAGGTCGGCGAACTTCAGCGCCGCGCGCGCGGCCAGCGGGTCGGTGCGCGGGCAGACGACGAAGAAGCGTTCGTTGAAGAGCAGCGACGAGTCGAATTCGAGGTCGTTGCCGCGCTGAGCGTTGAGGCCGAAGTCGACCTCGCCGGCGGCCACCAGCGCGAGGCAGCGGTCGGACACCACGTCCAGCAGGCGCAGCGCCACGCCCGGGTGCGTGCGCTGGAAGCCGGCCAGCAGGCGCGGCAGCCAGTCGGCGCCCAGCGACGGCGGCGCCGCCACCGCGACGCGCCCGGTGTCCAGCGCGGCGCGGTCCTTCAGGTCCGACAGCGTGGCGCGGATCTCGTCGGCGATGCGGTGCGCGCCGGCCGAGAAGGCCTGGCCCTCGGGCGTGAGCGCCACGTTGCGCGTGTCGCGGTCGAACAGGCGCGCGCCGACCTGTTCCTCCAGCCGGCCGATCATCTGGCTGAACGCCGACGCGCTGACGTTGCAGCGCCGCGCCGCCACCGCGAAGCGGCGCGTCTCTTCCAGCGCGAGGAAGGCGTCGATCAGCCGGCCCGACAGATTCATTCGATTCGCTTCACAGTCGTTCCGATAAATCCAGTTTACCGACACAGAAGCAGCCGCCACACTGCGCCCCTGAACGGAGGAACGAGGGATGCAGGACCTGGCGGTGGGGTGTGGCGCGGGCTTCTCGGGCGACCGGGTCGACGCCGCGTTGCCGGTGGTGCGCACGCTGGTGGCGCGCGGCGGCCCGGCGGCGCTGATCTTCGAGATGCTGGCCGAACGCACGCTCGCCACCGCGCAGCTGATGCGGCGCGCCGACCCGGCGAAGGGCTACGAGCCGCTGCTCGACCTGGAACTGCGCCCCGTGCTGGCCGAGAGCCTGCGCCACGGCATCACCATCGTCGGCAATTTCGGCGCCGCCAATCCGCAGGGCGCCGCGCGCCGCATCGTCGAACTGGCGCGCGAACTGGGCCTTGCGCCGCCGCGCGTGGCGGTGGTCAGCGGCGACGACCTCTCCGGCGCGCCGCAGCGCGCGCTGCTGCGCGAAGCGCTGGGCGGCGGCTTCGACGAAGCGCGCTTCGTCTGCGCCAACGCCTACCTCGGCGCCTTCGAGATCGCCGACGCGATCCGGCAGGGCGCGCAGATCGTCGTCACCGGCCGCGTCGCCGACCCCGCGTTGACGCTGGGCCCGGCGATCGCGCACTACGGCTGGGCACGCGACGACTGGGACCGCCTCGCCGGCGCCACCATGGCCGGCCACCTGCTCGAATGCGGCGCGCAGGTCAGCGGCGGCTACTTCGCCGACCCGGGCCGGAAAGACGTGCCGGGGCTGGACGACGTCGGCTTCCCGATCGCCGAGATTGCCGCCGACGGCAGCTGCGTCGTCACGAAGGCGGCGCACACCGGTGGCCTCGTCGACCTGCGCACGGTGAAGGAACAGCTGCTCTACGAGCTGCACGACCCGGCGGCCTACATCACGCCCGACGTGGTGGCCGACATCACGCAGGCCGAGCTGGTGCAGCTCGGCCCGGACCGCGTGCGCATGAGCGGCGTGCGCGGCCACGCGCGCACGCCGACGCTGAAGGCCTGCGTGTTCTTCGAAGGCGGCTGGCTCGGCGAGGCCGAGATCAGCTACGCCGGCCCGGGTGCCGAGGCGCGAGCGCGGCTGGCGATGGACGTGATGCACAAGCGCTGCGGCGCCGATATGGCGCTGCGCTTCGACCTGCTGGGCCTGTGCAGCATCCTCGGCGACGACGCCAACCGCCTGCTCGAAGCGGCGCCGCACGGCGCGCTGCAGGACCTGCGCCTGCGCGTGGCCGGCCGCCACGACGACGTGCGCGTCATCGACCGCCTGCTGCGCGAGGTGACCGCGCTGTGGACCGGCGGCCCGGCCGGCGGCGGCGGCGTGCGCACGGCCAAGCGGCAGCGGCTGTCGATGCGCTCGTGCCTGGTGCCGCGCAGCGGCGTGCCGGTGGGTGTCGAGATCCTCGAGCCGGAGGTCGCCGCATGACCACCACCGCGACCCTCTACGACCACGCCCACGCGCGCACCGGCGACAAGGGCAACCGCGTCAACATCAGCCTCATCGCCTACGACGCCGCCGACTGGGACTGGCTCGTCGCGCAGGTCACGCCCGAGCGCGTGGCGGCACATTTCGCGCACCGCCGGCCGACGAACGTGACGCGCCACCTGCTGCCCAAGCTGGCGGCGATGAACTTCGTGCTCGACGACGTGCTCGACGGCGGCGTCAACGACACGCTGAACCTGGACATGCACGGCAAGTCGCTGTCCTTCCACCTGCTGACGCTGCCGGTGCAGCCCCCATCGCAGCCCCCTTCGAAGACCGAGGAGACGAAATGACGCTCATGAAGACCCTCGCCGCCGGCCTGCTGGCCGCGGCCGCGCTGAACGCCACCGCCCAGGCCTGGCCCGAGAAGCCGGTGCGGATGATCGTGCCGTTCCCGGCCGGCTCGGCCACCGACATGGCGGCGCGCGTCGTCGGCCAGCAGCTGCAGGCCGCGCTGGGCCAGAGCTTCGTCGTCGACAACAAGCCGGGCGCCGGCGGCAACATCGCCGGCAGCGAGGTCGTGCGCGCGGCGCCCGACGGCTACACGCTGCTGTTCTCGTCGAACTCGGCGGTGGCCTCCAACGTGGCGCTGCTGAAGAGCGTGCCCTACGACCCGCTGAAGGACTTCACGCCGGTGGCCGGCATCGCGCAGAACATGCTGGTGCTGATGGTCAAGCCGACCTTCCCGGCGAAGACGCTGCCGGAGTTCATCGCCTACGCGAAGAGCAAGCCCGGCAAGCTGAACGCGGGCTTCGGCTCGTCGAGCTCGCAGGTCAGCATCGCGATGCTGAACAAGCTGGCCGGGCTGGAGACGATGTCGGTGCCGTACAAGGGCATCCCGCTGGCGGTGAACGACGTCGTCGGCGGCACGCTGGACTTCACGTTCGTCGACCTCGGCAATGCGCTGGCGCAGAGCAAGGGCGGGCAGCTGCGCGCCATCGCCGTGACGTCGGACAAGCGCAACCCGCTGGCGCCCGACTGGCCGGCGATCTCCGAGACGGTGCCGGGTTTCGACATCACGGCCTGGTTCGCCGTCGTCGGGCCGGCCGGCATCCCGAAGCCGGTGGCCGACAAGCTCAATGCCGCCATCGTGGCGCTGCTCGAGAAGCCCGACGCGAAGGAGCGCTTCGCCGCCATCGGCATGGCGCCGATGCCGCTGTCGCCCGACAAACTGAAGGCCTTCATGGCTTCGGAGATCGCGAAGTGGCAGCGCCTGGTCAAGGAAGCCAACGTCACGCCGGAGTGAATGCGATGAAGGTCATGCTCGTCACCGGCGCCAGCCGCGGCATCGGCGCCGCCATCGCCCGCGCCGCCGGCGCGGCCGGCTACCGCGTCGGCGTCAACTACCACCGCAGCGAGGCGGCGGCGCACGCGGTCGTCGGCGCCATCCGCGCCACCGGCGGCGAGGCCGTCGCGCTGCAGGCCGACGTGGCCGACCCCGCGCAGGTGGCGCGGCTCTTCGAGCAGGCCGATGCGCAGCTCGGCACGCTCGACGTGCTGGTCAACAACGCCGGCATCCTGGCGAGCTTCCGCGTCGACGCGCTCGACCACGCGCAACTCGCCACTGTCTTCCAGGCCAACGTGTTCAGCATGTTCCACTGCGCCGGCCAGGCGGTGCGCCGCATGTCGACGAAGGTGGGTGGCCGTGGCGGCGCCATCGTCAACCTGTCGTCGGTGGCCGCGCGGCTGGGCGGGCTGGCGGGCGGCGCGGCCTACGCGGCGTCGAAGGGCGCGATCGACACCTTCACGCTCGCGCTGGCGAAGGAGGTCGGGCTGGAGGGCATCCGCGTCAACGCGCTGCGCCCCGGCCTCATCGAGACCGACATCCACGACGTGCACGGCGGCGTCGAGCGCATGAAGGGCCTGGCCGCGACCGCGGTGCCGATGGGCCGCAGCGGCAGCGCCGACGAAGTGGCGCAGGCCGCGCTGTGGCTGGCGTCGCCGGCCGCGTCGTACGTGCACGGCGCCGTGATCGACGTCGCGGGCGGGCGCTGACGGGCTGCGATTCTGGGGGGGCCGTGCGTGTCCGCCTGGGCACCGCTGCGCCGTAGGACAGGGGGTGAGGGGCGCAGGTCGCGCCCCGCCTGCCACGGAGCGCTCCCATGTCCCGCCGTTTCTCCATCGTCCTCTTCCTCGGCACGCTGGCCGTCGCGCTGATCGGCGCCGCGGTGCCGGCACCGGCCGCCGCCCAGGAGGGCCTGCACGCCGAGGCCACGCTGGCCTTCCGCGCCGGCCGTTTCGCCGCCGCCTACGGCCGCTTCGCACGCGCGGCCGACGCCGGCCACGCGCCGTCGGCGCGCATCGCGCTGCTGATGTTCGAGCACGGCCGCGCGCTGTTCGGCAGCGACTGGGCCGCCAGTGCCGACCAGCAGCGGCGCTGGAACGCGCTGGCCGTGAACGCGGCGCGCGAGCGCCTCGTGACCGCCGACGTCAGCGGCCGCGAGTGACCCGGCGCGAGCGGCTATGCTGGCGCGATGGACCTGTCACGCTTTCCCCGCCGCCGCTACACGCCCTTTGCCACGCCGCTGGAGCCGCTGCCGCGCTTCAGCGCCGCGCTCGCCGCCAGTTGCCCCGGGGGGCGTGCTCCCGAGGTCTGGGTCAAGCGCGACGACATGCTGGGCCTGTTCCCCGGCGGCAACAAGACGCGCAAGCTCGAGTTCCTCGTCGCCGACGCGCTGGCGCAGGGCGCCGACACGCTGGTGACCTGCGGCGCGCCGCAATCCAACCACTGCCGCATCACGCTGGCCGCGGCGGTGAAGGAGGGCCTGCGCTGCCGTTTCGTCATCGAGGAGCGCGTGCCCGACAGCTACGACCTGCACGCCAGCGGCAACAACTTCATGTTCCGCCTGCTCGGCGTGGAGGCGGTCACCGTGGTGCCGGCCGGCACGAACATGGCCGACGCGATGGCGAAGGTCGTTGCCGAGCTCGCCGCGGCGGGCCGCAAGGGCTACGTCATCCCCGGCGGCGGCAGCAATGCGCTCGGCGGCCTCGGCTACGTGGCCTGCGCGCTCGAACTGCAGCAGCAGTGCTTCGAGATGGGCCTGCGCTTTGACCGCGTGGTCGTGGGCTCGGGCAGCTCGGGCACGCACGGCGGCCTGCTCGCCGGCTTCCTGGGCGACCGCATCGACATCCCGATCGTCGGCATCGGCGTCAGCCGCGACCCGGCCGACCAGGAGCCGCTGGTGTGGAAGGAGGCGCAGGCCGTCGTCGACCTCATCGGCGCCGGCTTCACGGTGCCGCGTGAGGCGGTGCGCTCGGTGGGCGGCTACTGGCAGCCGAAGTATTCGGTGCCGAACGCGCGCATGGTCGAAGCGGTGCAACTGGCCGCGCGCACCGAAGGCCTGCTGCTCGACCCCGTCTACACCGGCAAGATCATGGCCGGCCTCATCGGCCTGGCGCGCGCCGGCGAGTTCAAGGGCGGCGAGCGCGTGCTGTTCCTGCACACCGGCGGCCTGCCGTCGCTGCACGCCTACGAAGGCGCGGTGCTGGGCGAGGTGCCGGTCGCGCCCTGATCAGGCCTCGACGATCGTCTTGAAGCCGCCCCAGAACATGCGCTGGCCGTCGAAGGGCAGGTTCTTCGGGTCGCCCAGCGTGTCGAAGAAGGGGTCGGCCAGCACCGCCTTGTTGACGCGGTCGCGGTGCGCGCGCGACTTGAAGACGATCCACGAGAAGACGACCGTCTCGCCGTCCTTCAGCTTCACCGCCTGCGGGAACGAGGTCAGCTTGCCGGGCTTCACGTCGTCGGCCACGCACTCGGTGGCCGCCAGCGCGCCGTGCTTCAGCCACACGCGCGCCGCCTTGCGCGCCAGGCGGCGGTAGGCGTCGACCTTGTCCAGCGGCACGGGAATCACGAATCCATCCACGTACTGCGCCATCGCGTAGCTCCAGGTCAAGGGTGGCCGGTGGCCACGGGCACCGCGGCGGGCGTGCGCCGGCGCGGCATGAACCAGGCGCCGGCCAGCGCGGCCAGCAGCGAGCAGCCGGCGCCGATGGCCAGCGCCAGCCGGTAGCCGGCGTGCAGTGCCGCGGTCTCGGCGGCACCGGCGGCGAGCGCACCCTCGGTGCGCATCGCGGCCAGGCTGACGAGGGCCGCCAGGCCGACCGCGCCGCCCATCATGAAGGCGGTGTTGACGACGCCCGACGCGAGGCCGGCCTCGGCCTCGGGCACGCCGTCCATTGCCGCCAGCAGCAGCGGATTGAAGGCGATGCCGCAGCCCAGCCCGAGCAGCAGCATGCCGGGCAGCACATGGGCGATGAACTCGCCCTGCGCCGGCGCCAGCACGAAGAGCCCGAGACCGGCGGTGCTGAGCGCCAGCCCCAGCGTCAGCGTCGTGCGCTGGCCCAGCCGCATCACCAGCATCGCCGACAGGCCGAGCGAACAAGCCGCCATCACCAGGTTGGCCGGCAGGAAGGCCAGGCCGACGTGCAGCGCGCTCCAGCCCAGCACCAGCTGCAGGTAGAGCGCGATGACGAAGAACCACGCGAACATCGACACCGACCACAGCACCGCGACCACGTTGGCCGCCGCCACGTTGCGGCGCCGGAACAGCGCGAACGGCACCAGCGGCGCCGGCGCGCGGCGCTCGATGGCGACGAAGGCCGCGAACAGTGCCAGCGCGCCGGCCGCCAGCGCCAGCGTCTGCACCGACGCCCAGCCGGCGCGCTGGCCGTCGACGATGGCGTACACCGCCAGCATCAGCGAGCCGGTGATCGTGAACGCGCCGCCCAGGTCGAGCGGCGTGCGCGTGGCCGGTGCGCGGTCGGGCGGCAGCCACTTCAGCGCGAAGGCCGCCACCGCGAGCCCGATCGGCAGGTTGACGAGGAAGATCGAATGCCAGCCCAGGCCGTCGGTCAGCAGGCCGCCGGCGAGCACGCCGATGCTGCCGCCGCTGGCGCAGACGAAGCCGTAGACGCCCATCGCCTTCGCGCGTTCGGCGTCCTCGGTGAAGAGGCTCATCATCAAGGCCAGCGCCACCGCCGAGACGAAGGCGCCGCCCAGCCCCTGCACCGCGCGCGCCACGATCAGCAGCTCGCGCGTGTGCGCCAGGCCGCAGGCCAGCGAGGCCAGCGTGAACAGCGCGATGCCGCCGACGAAGAGCCGGCGTGCGCCGTACAGGTCGCCGAGCCGGCCGCCGAGCAGCAGGAAGCCGCCGTAGGTCAGCATGTAGGCGTTGACGACCCAGACCAGGTTGGCCTCGCTGAAGCCGAGGTCGGCGCGGATCGACGGCAGCGCGACG
This sequence comes from Pseudomonadota bacterium, assembly GCA_963204815.1. Classification (GTDB taxonomy): domain Bacteria; phylum Pseudomonadota; class Gammaproteobacteria; order Burkholderiales; family Burkholderiaceae_C; genus Rubrivivax. The sequence continues at coordinate 78,825 of CAUJHQ010000083.1, forward strand.
TTCACGACCGTGCCGTCGAGCACGATCATCAGCTCGCCCAGGCAGAGGACGGCGAGCGCGAGCCAGCGGCGGCGGTGCGTCAGCACGTGCTCAGCCCGGCATCGGGCCGTCGACCATCAGCATCCAGGGCACGCCGAAGCGGTCGGTCACCATGCCGAAGCAGGGCGAGAAGAAGGTCGCGCCGAGCGCCATCGTCACCGTGCCGCCTTCGGCCACCAGGCCGTCGAAGGCGCGCTTCGCGGCGGCGCCGTCCGGGAACGCCAGGTTCAGCATCACGCCGGCGAACGTGGGCTGGCCGCCGCAGCGGCCGTCGCTCAGCATGAAGTGGGCATCGCCGACGCTCATGTCGGCGTGCATCACCTTCTGCTCCATGCCCGGCGGCAGCATGCCGGGCGGCGGCAGCTCCGGGCTTTCGCCGTGGCGCATCATGAAATGCAGCGTCGCGCCGAGCGCGCGCTGGTACGAGGCGATGGCTTCTTCGGCGCGGCCGTCGAAGTCGATGTAGGGGCGAAATGGCATGGCCGGTCTCCGTCGGGGTTGAGGGGCGGGTCCTGCACGACGACCAGGCCGGCCGGCAATCGACAGCGCGCCGGCGAGTTTCGCGCACACTGGGCCCGATGTCCGACATCGCCCTGCTCGAAGCCGACCGCGTCGCCCCGGAGGCGCTGCACGCCGCCTTCCGCGAGGCCTTCGCCGACTACCTCGCCGGTCCGTTCGAGCTGCCGCTGGCGCATTGGCCGGCCTTCCTGGCGCGCCAGGGCGTGGACCTGCGCGCCAGCCGCAGCGCCTGGCGCGCCGGCCGCCTGCTCGCCTTCGCGCTGGTGGCACGCCGCGACGGCGCGCGCTGGCGCCTGGCGACCATGGGCGCGGTGCCCGCCGCGCGCGGCAGCGGCGCCGCGCCACGGCTGCTCGACGACCTGATCGGGCGCGCCGCCGCGGCCAGCGTGGCGCAGCTGGAGCTGGAGGTGTTCGCGCAGAACGAGCGCGCCGCGCGGCTGTACCGCGGCCGCGGTTTCGTCGAACGCCACGCGCTGCGCGGCTGGATGAAGGACGTGCCGGCGGACGCCTCACCGGCTGCGCCGCCCGCCGCCGTGGCGCGCGACGATGCACTGGCCTGGCTGCGCGACGCCGAGGCGGTCCGGCCCGACCTGCCGCTGCAGGTGTGCGCGTCGGTGCTGGCCGCGGCCGCCACGCCGTGGACGGCCTGGCGCGAGGGTGCTGCGCAGCTGTGCTTCGCCGCGGCCGGACCGGCGCTCGTCAACGTGGTGAGCCTGGTCGACCTCGACCCCGCGCAGCACGACGCGCAGCGGCTGCTCGCCGCGTTCGTCGCGCAGCACCCGGGCCACACGCTGAAGGTGCCGCCGCTGCAGCGCGACGACCTCGGCGGCGCCGCGCTGCGCGCCGCCGGCTTCGCGCCGTTGCCACTGCACCAGCTGTGGATGACGCGCCCGCTGGCGCCTTAGCCCAGCCCGGCCTCGCGCTGCACCGCCGCCGGGTCCACGCCCAGCTTGCGCGCGGCATCGAGGATCTCGCTCCAGGTCGTGGCATCGACCGGCACGCCCTCGGCGCTGCGCTTCGCGCGGCTGGCACGTTCGGGCTCGCCGGCGGTCATCACCGGCGGGAAGCCTTCGCGCGGCGGCGAGGCCTTGGCCCAGCCGATGAAGCTCTGCGCCTCGGCCTCGAAGGCCGTGCGGTCGGTCAGCGCGGCGGGGTCGATCAGCACGCTCAGCATGCCGTTCAACACGCGGCGGCGGCCGCTCGTGTCTTCCTGCTGCGTCATGCCGGCGGCAAGCGCGCCGCCCAGCAGTTCACACACCAGCGCCAGCCCGTAGCCCTTGTGGCCGCCGAAGGTGAGCAGGGCGCCGAGCGGCGGCACCACGGTCCAGCGCGGGTCGGTGCTCGGGCGGCCGTGGTCGTCGAGCAGGCAGCCTTCGGGCACCGGCTCGCCCTTGTTGTGGGCGACGCGCGTCTTGCCCTGCGCGATCATGCTCGTCGCGAAGTCCAGGATCACCGGCTCGCGCCCGCTGAGCGGGATGCCGACGCAGAAAGGGTTGGTGCCGAAGCGCGCATCGGCCCCGCCATGCGGCGCGACGATGGCGCGCGAGATCACGTTGACGAAGTGCATCGACACCAGGCCGGCGGCCGCCGCCTGCTCGGCCCAGGCGCCGATGCGGCCCAGGTGGTGCGAGTTGCCGAGCGCGACGATCGCGCTGCCGTGCGCGCGCGCACGCTCGATGCCCAGCGCCATCGCCTCGGCGCCGATGACCTGGCCGAAGCCGGCACCGCCGTCCAGCCGCAGCAGGCTGCCGCCGTCGTGCGCCACGCGCACATGCGTGTTCGGCGCCAGGCCGCCTTCGATGAAGGCCTCGGCGTAGCGCGGCAGCATGCCGATGCCGTGCGAATCGTGGCCGGTCAGGTTGGCCTCGATCAGGTTGCCCGCCACCGCGTCGACTTCGGCCTCGCGGCTGCCGAAGCCGCGCACCACGAGGCGCATCGCCGCCTGCAGGCGGGCCAGGGGGATCAGGTGCATCGCGCTCATCGCATCGGTCGTCCGGTTCGAGGGGACGCCGATGCTAGCGCCGGGCGGCTCAGCCGCCGTCGAGCAGGCTGCGCGCGCGTGCGCTGTCGGGGCCGCTCAGCTCCGGCGCAGTGCTGCGCTCGCGGCCGGCCAGGCCGCGCAGCAGCAGCAGCAGGCCGGCCAGCGCCATCAGCGCCGGGCCGCCCCACAGCAGGAAGGTCGACGCCTTCAGCGGCGGGCGGTAGCGCACGAAGTCGCCGTAGCGCTCGGTCATGTAGGCGACGACCTCGTCCTCGCCGCGGCCGGCGCGCAGCTGCTCGCGCACCTGGTGCTTCAGGTCCAGCGCCAGCGGCGCGTGCGAATCGGCCAGGCTCTGGTTCTGGCAGACCAGGCAGCGCAGTTCGGCGGCGACGCGCTGCACGCGCGCCTCGAAGGCGGTGTCGTCGGTGGCGCCCAGCAGCGCCAACGCCACCAGCGGCAGCCAGAGGGCGGTTCTCGTGTTCATCGGCGGGTCTCCTTCAGCCGGCGAGCCGCCGCAGCAGCGGCTCGAATTCGCGTTGCCAGATCTCGCGCGTCAGCGGACCCACGTGCTTCAGGCGCACGATGCCCTCGCGGTCGACGACGAAGGTCTCGGGCACGCCGTAGACGCCCCAGTCGATGCCGACGCGGCCGTCGGCGTCGACGACGGTGGCGCGGTACGGGTCGCCCAGCTTGCGCAGCCACTCCTGCGCATTGCGGCGGTCGTCCTTGTAGTTCAGGCCCACCAGCGGCACGCCGGCGCCGCGCGCCACGTCCACCAGCAGCGGGTGCTCGTCGCGGCAGGGCGCGCACCACGAGGCCCACACGTTGAGCACCCAGACCTGGCCCTTCAGCTCGGCGGCCGACAGCGTGCGCGCCGGGTCCGCCAGCTGCGGCAGCGTGAACGCCGGCGCCGGCTTGCCGATGAAGGGCGACGGCACCTCGCGCGGGTTCAGCCGGAGCCCCACGCCGAGCAGCACCGCCAGCACGGCGAACAGCACCAGCGGCAGCCAGGCGCTGCGCTTCACGTGGCGGCCTCGAGCGTGCGCGTCATCGGCGTGCCGGCGCCCGCCGGCAGCGCCACGCGGTAGCGGCGGTCGGCGACGGCGAGCGCGCCGCCCAGCGCCATCAGCACCGCACCGCCCCAGATCCAGTCGACGAAGGGCTTCAGGTAGATGCGCAGCGTCCAGGTGTTGGCATCCAGCGCCTCGCCGAGCGAGACGTAGACGTCGCGCGTGAGGCCGCTGTCGATGGCGGCCTCGGTCATCGGCATCTGCTGCACGCGGTAGACGCGCTTCTCGGGCGTCAGCATGCGCGGTGCGGCGTCGCCTTCGCGCACTTCGACGCTGCCGCGCACGGCGATGTAGTTCGGCCCCTGCACCTCCTGCAGGCCCAGCAGCGTGAAGCGGCGGCCGGCGACCTCGACCGACTGGCCGGGCGACAGCGTGACGTCGCGTTCGACCTCGTGGCCGCGTACCATCGTCACGCCGACGATGAAGACGCCGACGCCGGCGTGCGCGACCACCATCGCCCACCAGCTGCGCGACGCCCGCGCCAGCTGGCCGCCGCTGCGCGCGCGCTGCAGCACGGTGACCGCGGTGGTGGCGAAGACCCAGGCCGCCAGCAGCAGGCCGAAGGCGACGCCGGTGCTCCAGCGCCCGGCCCACCACGGCAGCAGCGCGGCGGCGAGGGCGCTGGCGAGCGCCGGCCACTTCAGCCGGCCGGCCAGTTCGGCCGCCGAGGTGTTCTTCCAGCGCGCCAGCGGGCCCACGCCCATCAGCAGCACCACCGGCGCCATCAGCGGCACGAACACGGCCTCGAAGTAGGGCGCGCCGACGCTGATCTTGCCCAGGCCCAGCGCGTCGAGTGCCAGCGGGTACAGCGTGCCCAGCATGACGGCGCCGGTGGCGGCGACGAGCAGCACGTTGTTGCCCAGCAGCAGCGTCTCGCGCGAGACGCGGTCGAAGCGGCCGCCGAAGCCCACGCGGTGCGCGCGCCAGCCGTACAGCGCCAGCGAGCCGCCGACGACGAAGCCGAGGAAGGCGAGGATGAAGATGCCGCGCGCGGGGTCGGTGGCGAAGGCG
>CAUJHQ010000084.1 GCA_963204815.1 Pseudomonadota bacterium
GCCCGGCTCGACCTCGGCGGTCATCGCATCGGCGTCGACCGCCAGCACGCGGCGCAGGTGCTTGCTCTGGTCGACGACGAGCGCCTCGCCGGTGGTCTGGCCGCACTGCGAGGTGCCGCCGCCGCGCGGCAGCACCGGCACCTTCAGGTCGCGCGCGATGTCGATCGCGGCGGCGACGTCGTCCGGCGTGCGCGGCACGAAGACTCCGAGCGGCATCTGCTGGTAGATCGACGCGTCGGTGGCGTAGCGGCCGCGCGCGGCGGTGTCGAACATCACCTCGCCACGCGTCTCGACGACGAGGCGGCGTTGCAGCGGCGGCATCACTGGATGACCCTCCGTGCTGCGCACTCCGGGATGAGCGCTTGGGAGCGGCCCGGCGCGCTCATGCGCGGGCCCCCACCGCGGTGCTGCCGGATTTCATCAGCTCGAGCACCGCGTCGCGCTTGTGCTCCAGGTGCTGCACGAGCAGCCGGCGCAGGCCGTCGCCGTCGCGCGCGGCGAGCAGCGCCACCATGCGCTCGTGCTCGTCGACGGCGCGCTGCCACTTCGCCTCGTCGAAGTTGGAGCGGAAGCGCAACGCTTGAAGACGGGCGTTGACCGTGGCCCAGGTGCGCGTCAGCACCGGGTTGCGCGCGGCGGCGTTGATGCGGGTGTGGATCTGCGCGTTCAGCCGGTAGTAGGTGGACAGGTCGCGCCGCGTGAAGGCGGCCAGCATCTCGTAGTGCAGCGCGCGGATCTCGGCGAGTTCGGTGTCGGTGATGCGCTGCGCGGCCAGTTCGCCCGACTGGCCTTCGAGCCCGGCGATGACCTCGAAGGTGTCGGCCACGTCCTGTGCCGACAGCTGGGTGGCGACCGCGCCGCGGTTGGGCAGCAGCTCGACCAGGCCCTCGGCGGCGAGCGCGCGGATGGCCTCGCGCAGCGGCGTGCGCGACACGTTCAGCTGCTCGGCCAGTTCACGCTCGTTGAGCTTGCTGCCGGGCGCGATCAGCCCTTCGACGATGCGCTGGCGCAGCCGCGTCGCGACCTCCTGGTGGAGCGCCGGGCGGGGAATGGAGATGATGTCGGCCACGCGAGCAGACTCCTGTTGCATGCAAAGAGAAGGGGTTGTTTCCTGGGAGGATACCCTTGAATCGCTTGACGTTTGCATTTTGCATGCAAAAATGGATTCGACACCGACCCCAGGAGACGCTCCCATGATTCCGCTCGACCTGCACCCCAGCGGCCGCCACTTCCTGCAGATCCCGGGGCCCAGCCCGGTGCCGGACCGCATCCTGCGGGCGATGAGCCTGCCCACCATCGACCACCGCGGCCCGGAGTTCGCAGGCCTCGGCAAGAAGGTCATCGCCGGGCTGCAGCAGGTGTTCCAGACGAAGCACCCGGTGGCCATCTATCCGGCCAGCGGCACCGGCGCCTGGGAGGCTGCGCTCGCCAACACCATGAGCCCGGGCGACGCGCTGCTGATGTTCGAGACCGGCCACTTCGCCACGCTGTGGCAGAAGATGGCGCTGCGCCTCGGCCTGAAGCCCGAGTTCCTGGCGGTGCCCGGTACCGACGCCGAGACCGGCCTGCCGAACGCGTGGCGGCGCGGCGTCGACGCGGCGCTGATCGAACAGCGCCTGCGCGCCGACACGCAGCACGCGATCAAGGCCGTCTGCGTGGTGCACAACGAGACCTCCACCGGCGTCACCAGCGACATCGCCGCGGTGCGCCGTGCGATCGACGCCGCCCGGCACCCGGCGCTGCTGCTCGTCGACACCATCTCCGGCCTGGCGAGCGCCGACTACCGTCACGACGAGTGGGGCGTCGACGTCACCGTCAGCGGCTCGCAGAAGGGCCTGATGCTGCCGCCGGGCATCAGCTTCAACGCGCTGAGCCCGAAGGCGCTGGAAGCGTCGAAGCACGCGAAGCTGCCGCGCAGCTTCTGGGCCTGGGACGAGATCGTCGAGATGAACAAGGGCGGCTACTGGCCCTACACGCCGAACACCAACCTGCTCTACGGCCTTTCGGAAGCGCTGGACATGATCCTCGAGCAGGGGCTGCCGGCCGTGTTCGCGCGCCACCAGCGCTGGGCCGAAGGCGTTCGCGCAGCTGTGTGCGCCTGGGGCCTGCCGATCCAGTGCGCCGACGCGGCGGTGTACTCGCCGGTGCTCACCGGCGTCGTCACGCCGGCCGGCGTGGATGCCGATGCGCTGCGCGCGCTGATCCATGCGCGCTTCGACCTCTCGCTCGGCACTGGCCTGGGCAAGGTGAAGGGCCGCATGTTCCGCATCGGCCACCTCGGCGACTGCAACGACCTGACGCTGATGGCGGCGCTCTCCGGCGTCGAGATGGGCTTCAGGCTCTTCGGTGTGCCGATGGCCGGCAGCGGCGTCGCCGCCGCGATGGAGTTCTTTGCCTCGCACCCGCAACAACAACCGCTGCAAGCCGCGGCCTGAACGGAGACACCATGAAGAGACGCACCCTCCTGCAAGCCGCCGCGGGCGCGGCCACTTCGCTGGGCCTGCCGCGCGTGTTCGCGCAGGCCTGGCCGACGGGGCCGATCCGCATCGTCGTCGGCTTCCCGCCGGGCGGCGGCACCGACGCGCTGGCGCGCCTGCTCGCCGCCAAGCTGACGACGATGTGGAACCAGCAGGTCATCGTCGAGACCAAGGCCGGCGTCGCCGGCGTGTTGGCCGCCGAGTACGTGGCCACGCAGCCGGCCGATGGCACGACGATGTTGATGGCGCACATCAACAGCCATGCGCTCGCGCCCAGCCTGCAGCCGAAGATGAAGTACGACCCGGAGAAGGACTTCACGCCGATCATGCTGGTCGGCGTGACGCCGAACCTGCTGGTCTGCAACGCGCAGCAGCCGGCGAAGACGGTGCCCGACATCGTCACGCTGTGCAAGGGCAAGCCGGGGCAGATCGCGTTCGGCTCGGCCGGCAACGGCTCGGCGCAGCACCTGGCGCTGGAACTGTTCAAGCTGCGCGCGCAGGTGAATGCGCTGCACGTGCCCTACAAGGGCAGCGCGCCCGTCATCACCGACCTCATCGGCGGCCAGATCAACTACGCCTTCGAGACCATGACCGCCGCCACGCCGCACGTGAAGGGCGGCCGCCTGATGGCCATCGCGCAGACGCGCGCCAAGCGCGCCAAGAGCTACCCTGACGTGCCGACGATGGTGGAGCTGGGCTACCCCGGATTCGAGGCCACCACCTGGTACGGCCTCACGGCGCCGGGCAAGCTGCCGGCGGCGATCGCGAAGAAGATGAACGAGGACGCCAACAAGGTGATGGCGATGCCCGACGTGCAGGAGAAGCTCGAACAGTACGGCGCCGAGGACGGCGGCGGCAGCCCCGAGCGCTTCGCGCAGTTCGTCAACAGCGAGATCGCGCAGTGGCGCAAGGTCGTCAAGGACGGCAACGTGAAGGGCGATTCCTGAGTCACGCTGCCGGCTGAACGGCCGGCAGCAGCGCCGCTTCCAGCGCGTCCGGCGCGGGGCCGAGCCGCTGCCAGCGGAGCGCGTCGGCAGGCCACGCGCCGCCCGCCGCGGCGGCGCGCGACACCGCCAGCCGCGCGCCCTGCGCCGCCGCCAGGTCGCGCAGCCCGAAAGCTGCGTTCACCGCCGCGCCCACCGGCACGCGCGAGCGCGCGGTGCGCCAGCCCAGCGGCCCCACGGCCACGGTGCCGGCGTGCAGCGCGAGCGCGATCTGCGCGTCCAGCCCGAGGTCGCGGCGCAGCCGCTCGGCCAGCGCCGGGAGCGCCGCTTCCATCGCGGCGGCGGCCTGCCAGGCACGGCGCAGCGTCAGCGCGCGCTCGGCGCCGTCGAAGGCCGCGCAGCCGCCTTCGTTGTCGAACGCGCCCAGCCGGCCGCCGGCGACCTGCACCGCGTCGCCGAAGGCCGCGTAGACCTGGTTCAGCGCGTAGACCAGGTCGTGCGGCGCCGGCGTGGCACAGGCGCCGTTCACGCCGTCGCCCCAGCGCACCACCTTCAGCATCAGCAGCGCGGCGTCGTGGTCGACGATGCCGGCATCGGCGTCGACCACCGTCGCCGCGTCGGTGCCGGGCGCGCACAGCGGCTCGACCAGCACGCCGGCGGCCGGCCGCAGCTGACAGGCCAGGCGCACGTCGGGCGCGGCGCCGATGCGGGCCAGCGTGCGGCGTTCGGCGTCCCCCGGCGGCGGCAGCGATTCCAGCCCTTCGAGCACGCGCACGCGGCAGGTCGAGCAGCGCGCCTGGCCGCCGCACACCGCGACATGCGGGATGCCGAAGCCGCGGCTCGTCTCGAGCACGCTCCAGCCGCGCGGCGCGTCCACGCTGCGGCCCGGGTAGCCCACGGTCACGAGCAGGCCGCGCCGGCGCTCCACCCACGCGCGCAGCTCGCGCGCCGCAAACACGGCGCCGATGATCGAGAACCAGATCCACAGCACGTTGTCGCGCAGCTGGCCGAGCGCGAGCTGCCTGGCGATGTCGGGCGGCGGCAGCTGCGCCAGCCACGCCGGGTCGTTGGCCAGCGCGGCCATCGCGCGCCCCATCGACAGGAAGCCCAGCCCCGACAGCACCGGCAGCAGCAGCGCGGCACCGAACAGCACCGGCCGCAGCCGCTGCCAGCCCGCGCGGTGGCCGAAGGCCAGCTGCAGCCCCAGGCAGCCGTGCACCCAGCCCGGGGCCTGCAGCGCGAGCTGGCGCCCTTCGCTGTCGGCCAGCCAGAGCGCCCACACGATGCGGTGGTAGGTGGGTGGCCAGCCGTGCAGTTCGGTCGCCATGCGGGTGGCGATGACGTGGCCGATCAGCAGGATCGGCATGCAGAAGCCCAGCACCAGCCGCAGCACCTGCATCGGCGGCATGCGCAGCGTGCGCCGCTGGTACACCGCGTGCAGCGCCAGCACCACGTGCACCGCCACCGCGCCGTACAGCAGCACCGTGCCCGGCGCGCTGTGCCAGACCCACACCGACGCGGCGAGCGCGCGCTCGGCCAGATCGAGCGAGACGAGGCCGAGGGCGTGGTCGATGAAGTGGGTCGCGACGTACAGGAACATCACGAGCCCGGAACCCAGGCGCAGCTGGCGCTGGGTGGGCAGGGCGGCGGTCGGCATGCGCCCGGGAGTGTGCATGCAATTTCGAAGGCACGCCCGGCGCGGGCGTGACGCCGGCGGTGGCCGGGCCCGTCAGCCGAGCTTGCGCGCGTCCTCGATCACCTTGCCGTCGTTCGGCAGGCTGGCGGGGTCGCACAGCACGACCTCGCCACGCAGCTTGGTGACGTCGCGCACGCTCTGCGCGATCGCCTCGGCCAGGCCGGTCGGGCGGCTGCCGCATTCCACGCGCAGCGTCATGCGGTCGTTCGCCATCTCGCCTTCGACGACGAGGCGCGCCTTCAGCACCTCGGGGTGGCGCTTCGCGACTTCGGCGACCTGGCTCGGGTGCACGAACATGCCGCGCACTTTCGCGGTCTGGTCGGCGCGGCCCATCCAGCCCTTGATGCGCGCGTTGGTGCGGCCGGTGGGGCAGCGGCCCGCGAGCACGGCCGAGAGGTCGCCGGTGCCGAAGCGCACCAGCGGGTAGTCGGGGTTCAGCACGGTGACGACGATCTCGCCGACCTCGCCTTCGGCCACCGGGTCGCCGGTGCCGGGGCGCACGATCTCGACGATCACGCCCTCGTCGAGCACCAGGCCTTCGCGCGCGGCGGTCTCGTAGGCGATGAGGCCGAGGTCGGCGGTGCCGAAGCTCTGGTAGGCCTGCACGCCGCGCGCGGCGAGCCAGTCGCGCAGCGCGGGCGGGAAGGCCTCGCCGCCGACCGAGGCGCGCTGCAGCGACGGCAGCTTCAGGCCCAGCTCGTCGGCCTTCTCGAGCGCGATGCGCAGGAAGCTGGGCGTGCCGGCGTAGGCGTCCGGGCGCAGCTCGGTCATCGCCTGCAGCTGCAGTTCGGTGTTGCCGACGCCGCCGGCGAACACCGTGCAGCCGATGGCATGGGCGCCGGTCTCCATCATCGAGCCGGCCGGCGTCAGGTGGTAGCTGAAGCTGTTGTGCACCAGGTCGCCGGCGCGGAAGCCCGCCGCGAAGAGTGCGCGGCCGAAGCGCCAGTAGTCGCGCGCCGCGCCTTCGGGTTCGTAGATGGGGCCGGGCGACTGGAAGACGCGCTGCGCGCCCTGCAGGCCCAGGGTGCGCCAGCCGATGGCGCTGAAGCCGCCGAAGGGGTCGCCGCCGGCGGCACGCTCGGCCTTCTGGCGTTCCAGCAGCTCGCTCTTGCGCGTAACGGGCAGCTTCGCGAGCGCGGCGCGCGAGGTCACGCCGGCGGCGTCCACGCCGGCCAGCGCTTCGCCGAGGGCGCGCGTGCGCTGCGCCGCGGCCACCTGCCGCGGCAGCGCGGCCATCAGCGCGGCTTCGCGGGCGGCGGGGTCGCGCGTTTCCAGGGCGTCGTAGAAGTCAGTCATCGCGGTCGCTCCAGGAGCCCAGCTTTCTCTTCAGGTCGGCCACGAAGTCGCGCACGTCGGCGCCGGACTTCAGGGTCTTCGGTTGCCATTCGGGGCTGTTGCGAGAAGGCTTCTTCACCACCGCGGCGGCGATCGTGGCGCCGTCGATCGCGGCCTTCGCGATCGCGGTGCCGCGGCGTTCGAAGCGGCCCTCGCGTTCGGTGAGCCCCAGTTCGCGCAGGCCGCGCTTCAGCGTCGCCAGTGCGTCGTCGGGCTTGAACGGCGGCGGCGCGAAGCCGAAGCCTTCGCCGTCGCTCACGACAGCCACCGCTTGCGGCGCTTGTAGGACTTGACGTCTCGGAAGCTCTTGCGGTCGCCGCCGCCCATGCCGAGGTAGAACTCCTTGACGTCCTCGTTCTCGCGCAGCGCCTTCGCCTCGCCGTCCATCACGATGCGGCCGTTCTCGAGGATGTAGCCGTAGTCGGCGTAACGCAGCGCCATGTTGGTGTTCTGCTCGGCGAGCAGGAAGGTCACGCCTTCCTTGCTGTTGAGGTCCCTGACGATCTCGAAGACCTCTTCGACGATCTGCGGCGCCAGGCCCATGCTGGGCTCGTCGAGCAGCACCATGCGCGGGTTGGCCATCAGCGCCCGGCCGATGGCGCACATCTGCTGCTCGCCGCCCGAGGTGTAGGCGGCCTGGCTGGCGCGCCGCGTCTTCAGGCGCGGGAAGTAGTTGTAGACCTTCTCCAGCGTGGCCGCGACCGCGGCCTTGCCGTCGCGGCGCGTGTAGGCGCCGGTCATCAGGTTGTCCTCGATCGACAGGTGGGCGAAGCAGTGGCGCCCTTCCATCACCTGCACGACGCCGCGGTTCACCATCTCCGCGGTCGACAGCTTCTCGATGCGCTCGCCGCGCAGTTCGATGCTGCCCTTCGTGACCTCGCCACGCTCGCCGGCGAGCAGGTTGCTCACCGCGCGCAGCGTCGTCGTCTTGCCGGCGCCGTTGCCACCGAGCAGCGCGACCACGCCGCCTTCGGGCACCTGCAGCGAGACGCCCTTCAGCACCAGGATCACGTGGTTGTAGATGACCTCGATGCCGTTGACGTTGAGGAGGATGTTGCTCATGACCCAGACTCACTGGAACCCCCTCCCTCGTGGAGGGAGGGGGCAGGGGGCGGGAGCGGCCCTGTGCTGCAGTCGAAGACTGCCAGCGCCGGGCCGCCAGGCTCAGCTCTGGCAGTCCGCCGGCGCGCGCCGCTGCAGCTTCTTCTCGGCCGCGTACTTGTCGGCGGCGGCGCGGATCATCGGCTTCAGGATCGCCTCGTCGGCCTGGTACCAGTCGGACGAGAAGCCCCACTTGGCGCCGTCCCAGGTGTGGATGCGCGCCCAGGTCGAGCCCATGTGGTCCTGGCACGAGGTGCTCACCGGCCGCATCACGCCGGCGAAGCCCAGCGCGTCGAGCTTCTTCTGGTCGAGCGACAGGTTCTCCAGGCCCCAGCGCACCTGCTCGGCGGTCATGACCTTGCCCTTGCCGAAGCGCTCCTGCGCGCGGCGCACCGCTTCCACGCCGAGCATCTGGATGATCAGGCCGCGCATGTACAGCACCGAGCCCACTTCGTCCTTCGGGCCGGAGCCCTGGCCCTTGTCATGGACGTGCTTCAGGATGTCCTGCACGACCTTGGCGTTGCGGTCGGCGCCGTGCTGCAGCGCGAGCGCGTTGTAGCCCTTGGCACCGTCGCCGACGTCCTTCACGTCCGGCTCGGCGCCGGCCCACCACACGCCGTACATCTTGTCGCGCGGGTAGCCGGTGGCCTGCGCTTCCTTCAGTGCGGTGCTGTTCATCACGCCCCAGCCCCACAGCAGCACGTAGTCCGGGCGGCTCTGGCGCACCTGCAGCCAGGCGGCCTTCTGCTCGACGCCCGGCGCCGTCACCGGCACCAGCTGCAGGTCGAAGCCGTGCGTCTTGCTGCGCTCGGTCAGCAGCGGGATCGGCTCCTTGCCGAACGGGCTGTCGTGGTAGACGAGGGCGATCTTCTTGCCCTTGAGCTTGTCGAGCCCGCCTTCCTTCTTGCCGATGTGCTGGATGATGACGTCGGCACCGGTCCAGTAGCTGCCCAGGATCGGGAAGTTCCACTTGAACACGCCGCCGTCCTGGCTGGCCGCGAGGCCGTAGCCGACGGTGATGAGCGGGATCTTGTCGCCCGGCGCCTTGTCGGTCAGCGCGAAGGTGATGCCGGTGGACTGCGGGTCGAACAGCGTGTTGGTCTTGCCCTTCAGGCGCTCGTAGCACTCGACGCCCTTGTCGGTGGCGTAGCCGGTCTCGCATTCCTCGAACGTGATCTTCACGCCGTTGATGCCGCCGTCGCGCGCGTTGATGAGCTTCAGGTAGTCCTGCTTGCCGTTCGCCCACGGCGTGCCATTGGGCGCGTAGGGGCCGGTGCGGTAGGCCAGCAGCGGGAAGAACTGTTCCTTCGCCTGGGCGAAGGCAGAGCCGCCGGCCGCCAGCAAGGCGGCGGCAGCCAGGGTGAGCGAGGCGAGTTTCATGCTTGTCTCCGGGGGAAGGACACTGCTAGTGAGGGAAAGGCCAAAGCCGCAGCTTCTCTTTGGCCGTGGACCACAGGCGGGCGATGCCGTGCGGCTCGACGATGAGGAAGAAGACGATCAGCGCGCCGAAGATCATCGCCACCGCGTGCGAGATCGTCGCCGTGTCGACGTTGAAGCCGAACAGCTGCCCCAGCATCGGCAGGAACAGGTCGAGCGCGATCGGCAGGATGACGATGAACGCGGCACCGAAGAAGCTGCCCATGATCGACCCCAGGCCGCCGATGATCACCATGAAGAGCAGCTGGAACGAGCGGTCGATGTTGAACGCCGCCGGCTCCCACGAGCCCAGGTAGACGAACGCCCAAAGCGCGCCGGCGACGCCGACGATGAACGAGCTCACCGCGAAGGCCGTGAGCTTGGCGTACACCGGCCGGATGCCGATGACGGCGGCGGCGACGTCCATGTCGCGGATCGCCATCCACTCGCGGCCGATGTGGCTGCGCACGAGGTTCTTCGCCAGCACCGCGAAGACGGTGAGGAAGGCGAGGCAGAACAGGTACTTCTGCACCGGCGTCTCGATCGTCAGGCCCAGCACCTGCAGGCCGGCCACGCTGACCGAGCCCGAGCTCGAGTCGTTCGTGACCCACTTCAGGCGCAGCGCCGACCAGTCGACGAAGAACTGCGCCGCCAGCGTGGCCACCGCGAGGTACAGGCCCTTGATGCGCAGGCTGGGGATGCCGAACAGCACGCCGACTACGGTGGCGCACAGGCCGCCGCCGAGCAGCGCCACGATGAGCGGCATGCCCTCGATGCGCACCTGCAGGTTGTAGGCCGCGTAGGCCCCCACCGCCATGAAGGCGCCGGTGCCCAGCGAGATCTGCCCGCAGTAGCCCACCAGGATGTTCAGCCCCAGCGCGGCGAGCGCCAGGATCAGGAACGGGATCAGGATGGCGCGCAGCATGTACTCGTCGGCCAGCATCGGCACGCCGATGGCGGCGAAGGCGACGAGCAACCAGATCGCGAGGCGGTCCTGCGCGATCGGGAAGACCTGCTGGTCGGCGCTGTAGCTGGTCTTGAACTGACCGTTCTCTCTGTACAGCATGGTTCAGACCCGATCGATGATCTTCTCGCCGAACAGCCCCTGCGGCCGCACGAGGAGAACGAAGAGCACAAGCACGTAGGCGAACCAGATCTCGATGCCGCCGCCGATCATGCTGCCGAGGTAGACCTCGGACACCTTCTCGCCGACGCCGATGATCAGCCCGCCGATGATGGCGCCGGGCACGCTGGTGAGGCCGCCGAGGATGACGACCGGCAGCGCCTTCAGCGCCACCAGCGAGAGCGAGAACTGCACGCCCAGCTTGCTGCCCCAGATGATGCCGGCCACCAGCGCGACGAAGCCCGCCACGCTCCAGACGATGACCCAGATGCGGTTGAGCGGGATGCCGATGCTCTGCGCCGCCTGGTGGTCGTCGGCCACGGCGCGCAGCGCGCGGCCGGTGGCGGTGTACTGGAAGAAGGCCGACAGCGCGATCACCAGCGCAGCGGCGATGCCGGCCGCGTAGAGGTCTTCCTTGTTCACCAGCACGCCGCCCTGGAACACGCTCTCGAGCAGGAAGATCGGGTCCTTCGGCATGCCGATGTCGATCTTGTAGATCGCGCTGCCGAACAGCGTCTGGCCGAAGCCGTCGAGGAAGTAGGTGATGCCCAGCGTGGCCATCAGCAGCGTGATGCCTTCCTGGTTGACGAGCTTGCCGAGCACCAGGCGCTCGATCAGCCAGGCCACGATGACCATCACCACCATCGCGCCGGCGAACGCGAGGATGTTCGCGAGCACCTTGTTGTCGAAGCCCAGCAGCGCCGGGATCCACTCGGAGAAGCGCGCCATCGCGAGCGCCGCGAACAGCACCATCGCGCCCTGCGCGAAGTTGAAGACGCCGCTCGCCTTGAAGATCAGCACGAAGCCGAGCGCGATCAGCGAATACAGCATGCCGGCCATCAGGCCGCCCATCAGTGTTTCCAGGAAGAAGGCCATGGCGCGCTTTCAGTGGCTGGTGCCGAGGTAGGCACTGATGACCTCGGGATTGCTGCGCACCTCGTCGGGTGTGCCGTCGCCGATCTTCTTGCCGTAGTCGAGCACGACCACGCGGTCGGAGATGTCCATCACGACGCCCATGTCGTGCTCGATCAGCACGATGGTGGTGCCGTACTCGTCGTTGACGTCGAGGATGAAGCGGCTCATGTCCTGCTTCTCTTCGACGTTCATGCCGGCCATCGGCTCGTCGAGCAGCAGCACGGTGGGTTCCATCGCGAGCGCGCGGCCGAGGTCGACGCGCTTCTGCAGGCCGTAGGGCAGGCGGCCGACCGGCGTCTTGCGGTAGGCCTGGATCTCGAGGAAGTCGATGATGCGTTCGACGAACTCGCGGTGCGCCATCTCCTCGCGCTCGGCGGCACCCCAGCGGATGGCCTGCTGGAAGAGGTTGCTCTTCATGTGCAGGTTGCGCCCGGTCATGATGTTGTCGAGCACGCTCATGCCCTTGAACAGCGCCAGGTTCTGGAAGGTGCGGGCGATGCCCATCTCCGCCACCTGGCGGCTGTTCATGTGGGCGAAGGTCTGGCCGCGGAAGCTGATCTGGCCTTCCTGCGGCGAGTACACGCCGTTGATGCAGTTCAGCATGCTGCTCTTGCCGGCGCCGTTCGGGCCGATGATGGCGCGCACCTCGTGCTCGCGCACGTTGAAGCTGATGTCCGTGAGCGCCTTCACGCCGCCGAAGCGCAGGCTGATGTTCTTGACGTCGAGGATGACGTCGCCGATCTTTCGCTCTGCCATCACGCTGCTCGCTTCACGGCCGGGAAGGTCTTCACGTCCACCACCTTCAGCGTGGCGCTCACGCTGCCGGTGCGGCCGTCCTCGAACTTCACCGCGGTCTCGATGAACTGCTCGCTCCTGCCGCCGTACAGCGCGTCGACCAGCACCTGGTACTTGTCGTTGATGAAGTTGCGCTTGACCTTGCGCGTGCGCGTCATCTCGCCGTCGTCGGCGTCGAGTTCCTTGTGCAGCACGATGAAGCGGCTGACCTGGCTGCCGGCCAGGCGTTCGTCCTGCGCAAGGTCGGCATTGACCTTCTCGACGCAGTCGCGCACCAGTTCCAGCACCTCGGGCTTGCCGGCGAGGTCGGTGTAGCCGGCGTAGGGCAGGTTGCGCCGCTCGGCCCAGTTGCCCACCGCCTCGAAGTCGATGTTGACGAAGGCGCAGACCTTCTCGCGCCGGTCGCCGAAGGCCACCGCTTCCTTGATGTGCGGGAAGAACTTCAGCTTGTTCTCGATGTACTTGGGCGCGAACATGCTGCCGTCGGCGAGCCGCCCGACGTCCTTCGCGCGGTCGATGATCTTCAGGTGCCCGCTGGCGTCCAGGAAGCCGGCGTCGCCGGTGTGGTACCAGCCGTCGGCCGTCAGCACCTCGGCCGTCGCCGCCGGGTTCTTGTAGTACTCCTTCAGCAGGCCCGGGCTCTTCACCAGGATCTCGCCGCTGTCGGCGAGCTTGATCTCGACGCCTTCGATCGGCACGCCCACCGTGTCGGCCTTGACCTCGTGGTCGGGCTGCAGGCAGACGAACACTGCGGTCTCGGTGCTGCCGTAGAGCTGCTTCAGGTTGATGCCGATCGAGCGGTAGAACGTGAACAGGTCGGGGCCGATCGCCTCGCCCGCGGTGTAGGCCACGCGCACGCGCGAGAAGCCCAGCGTGTTGCGCAGCGGGCCGTAGACGAACAGGTTGCCCAGCGCGTACTTCAGGCGGTCGAGCGCGCCCACGGCCACGCCGTCCAGCACCTTCGGGCCGACGCGGCGCGCCACGTCCATCGCGCGGTGGAACATCCAGCGCTTGATGGCGCCGGCGTCTTCCATGCGGATGGTCACGCTGGTGAGCAGGCCTTCGAAGATGCGCGGCGGCGCGAAGTAGTAGGTGGGCCCGATCTCCTTCAGGTCGATCATCACCGTGGCCGCGCTCTCCGGGCAGTTCACCACGTAGCCGCAGGCCAGCCACTGCGCGTAGCTGAAGATGTTCTGGCCGACCCAGGCCGGCGGCAGGTAGGCCAGCACCTCCTCGCGCTCGGTCAGCTTGTCGAAGTTCTTGCCGGCGTTGGCGCGGTCGAGCAGCGTGAAGTGGGTGTGCACCACGCCCTTCGGGTTGCCGGTGGTGCCGCTGGTGAAGAACATCGCCGCCACGTCCTGCGGCTGCGTCTGCGCGAGCGCGGCGTCGAACGCGCCGGGGTGGGCGGCGTCCCAGGCGCGGCCGGCCTCGATCAGCGCGTCGATCGACGCCAGGCCCGGCTCGTCGTAGCTGCGCAGGCCGCGCGGGTCGTCGTACCAGATGCGCGCGATCTGCGGGCACTGATCGCGCAGCTCGACCATCTTGTCGACCTGTTCCTGGTCCTCGACGATGGCCCAGGCGATCTCGGCGTTGTTGATCGGGAACACGTACTCGGCGGCGACGGCGTCCTGGTACAGCGGCACCGGCACGGCGCCGAGCGCCTGCGTGGCCAGCATCGCGGCGTACAGGCGCGGCCGGTTGTCGCCGACGATGACGAGGTGGTCGCCACGCTTCACGCCGGCCTCGGCCAGGCCGCCGGCCAGCGCGCGCACCAGCGTGGCCAGATCCGCCCAGGTGAGCGTCTGCCAGATGCCGTACACCTTCTCGCGCAACGCCGCCGCCTGCGGTCGTGCCTTCGCGTGTTCGAGCATCAGACGGGGGAACGTCGTCTGCACCGTTTGTCTCCTTGCGCTCGATTGACTAACATTCTGGTCATAGGTTTGACGCCGTGTTGTCGTTTGCCCGACAAACCTAGGGTCCACCCTGATCGGTCTTTCCCTGAACGATGACGCCCGCCTCCACCACCGCGCTCGCCTCGCGCTCGCGTGCCGCCAGTCGCGACGAACTGCAGAGCATCCCCTGGCTCGACCGCCTCGACGCGGCCGAGCGCGAGCGTGTCATCGCCGACATGCGCGTCGTCAACGTCAAGCCGGGCGAGCTGGTGTGCCGCGTCGGGCGGCCGGTGACCTACTGGTTCGGCCTCATCGACGGCCTGCTGAAGATGAGCAACGACACCGCGCTCGGCATGCCGATCACGTTCACCGGCATGCCGCCCGGCGGCTGGTTCGGCGAAGGCACGGTGCTCAAGCGCGAGAGCTACCGCTACAACATCCAGGCGCTGCGCAAGAGCGTGGTCGCCGGCATCACGGTCGACACCTTCCACTGGCTGCTCGACCGCAGCATCCCGTTCAACCGCTACATCACGATGCAGCTGAACGAGCGGCTGGGCCAGTTCATCGCCGCGCGCGAGATCGACCGCATGACGAGCCCCGATGACCGCGTGGCGCGCAGCCTGGCGTCGCTGTTCCATCCGGTGCTGTACCCGGGCGTCGGCGAGCTGCTGCGCATCACGCAGCAGGAGCTGGGCTACCTGGTCGGCCTGTCGCGCCAGCGCGTGAACGAGGCGCTGGCGGCGCTGCAGGCGGCGGGCGCGATCCGCGTCGAGTACGGCGGCGTGCGCGTGCTCGACCTCGAACGCCTGCGCGGCTGGCGCAGCGGCACCTGAGTCCGGCAGGGAACCCGCGCGCAGTGCGCGGGTCCATGGTGCGGCCTACACTCGCCCGCTTCGCGTTGCCGCCTGCCGCCATGACCGCTTTCCGTGCCTTCGCCCGCGTTCTCGCCTGCGCGCTCGCGCTCTTCGCCGGCACCGCCGGCGCGCAGCCGGCGCTGCCCGCCGGCGTCACCGCCGCCGCCAGCGTCGAGGGCATCACCGAGTACCGGCTGGCCAACGGCCTGCGGGTGCTGCTGGTGCCCGACGACAGCAAGCCGACGACCACCGTCAACGTCACCTACCACGTCGGTTCGCGCCACGAGAACTACGGCGAGACCGGCATGGCGCACCTGCTGGAGCACCTGATCTTCAAGGGCACGCCGAAGCACCCCACGGTGTGGTCCGAATTCAGCAAGCGCGGCCTGCGCGCCAACGGCACCACCAGCTTCGACCGCACGAACTACTTCGCCAGCTTCTCGGCCAACGACGACACGCTGCGCTGGTACCTCGGCTGGCAGGCCGACGCGATGGTCAACAGCTTCATCGCCAAGAAGGACCTCGACACCGAGATGACGGTGGTGCGCAACGAGATGGAGCGCGGCGAGAACAACCCCGGCCGCGTGCTGCTGCAGCAGGTGATGGCCTCGATGTACTGGTGGCACAACTACGGCAAGAGCACGATCGGCGCGCGCGCCGACGTCGAGAACGTCGACATCGGCCGCCTGCAGGCCTTCTACCGCCAGTACTACCAGCCCGACAACGCGACGCTCATCGTCGCCGGCCGCTTCGACGGCGCGAAGGCGCTGGCGTGGATCGCCGAGGCCTTCGGTCCGATCCCGCGGCCGCAGCGCGTGCTGCGCGACACCTACACGCTGGACCCGGCGCAGGACGGCGAACGCACGGTCACCGTGCGGCGCGTCGGCGGCGCGCCGCTGATCTACGTGGCCCACCACGTGCCGCCCGGCGCGAGCCCGGACTTCGCCGCCGCCGACCTGCTGTCGGGCATCCTCGGCGACGCGCCTTCGGGCCGCCTTCACAAGCGCCTGGTCGACAAGCAGCTCGCGGCGTCGACCTTCGGCTTCACGTGGGCGCTGTCCGAGCCCGGGCCGTTCTTCCTGGGCGCGCAGCTGGCGCCGGGGCAGGACGTCGAACGTGCCAAGGCCGAGCTGCTGGCCACGCTGGCCGACCTGGCGCAGCAGCCCGTCACCGCCGAAGAACTGGAGCGCGCCCGCCTGCAGTGGCTGAAGGGCTGGGAGCTCGGCTTCACCGACCCCGAATCGGTGGGCGTGCGCCTGTCGGACGCCATTGCCAAGGGCGACTGGCGCCTCTTCTTCCTGCAGCGCGACCAGGTGCGCAAGGTCACGCTGGCCGACGTGAACCGCGTCGCCGCCGAGCGCCTGGTGCGCGACAACCGCACCATCGGCATCTACCTGCCGACCGACAAGCCGGAGCGCGCGCCGGCACCGGCGCGCGTGGACGTGGCCACGCTGCTGAAGGACTACAAGGGCGATGCCGCGGTCGCGCAGGCCGAGGCCTTCGACCCCACGCCGGCCAACCTGGACGCACGCACCCAGCGCTTCGCGCTCGCCAGCGGCCTGCAGGCGGCCGTGCTGCCCAAGGGCACGCGCGGCAACGTCGTGCACGCGCGGCTGCGCCTGCACTACGGCGACGAGCAGAGCCTGAAGGGGCAGGAGACCGTGGCCTCGTTCGTCGGCGCGCTGCTCGACAAGGGCGGCGCCGGGCTGACTCGGCAGCAGATCGCCGACGAGTTCGACCGCCTGCGCGCCGAGGTCTCGTTCGGCGCCGACGACCAGACCGTCAGCGTCGGCATCACGACGCGGCGCGAACAGCTGCCGGCCGTCATCACGCTCGTCGGCCGCCTGCTGCGCGAGCCGGCCTTTCCGGCCGACGCGCTCGAGGAGATGCGCCGCCAGTGGCTGGCCGGCATCGAACGCCAGCGCAAGGAGCCCGAGAGCCTGATCGCCAACGCGCTGCAGCGCCACGGCAACCCCTACCCGCGCGGCGACCTGCGCCACGCGCCCAGCTTCGACGAGATGGTCGAGGACGTGACCGCCGTCAACGCCGACAAGGCGCGGGCCTTCCACCGCCGCTTCTACAGCGCTGCGAAGGGCGAGTTCTCGGCCGTCGGCGACCTCGACGCGGCGGCCGTGCGGCAGGCGCTCGACGCCGCCTTCGGCGCCTGGCGCCAGCCGGCCGACGGGCCGCAGCGCTACGCGCGCGTGCCGCGCCCGGCCTTCGAGGTGAAGCCCGAGCGCTTCGTCGTCGCCACGCCGGACAAGCAGAACGCCAACCTGCTGACGTCGCTCGCGCTGCCGCTGAACGACACCCACCCCGACTACGTCGCGCTGACGATGGCCAACCGGCTGTTCGGCCTGTCGCAGTCGGCGCGCCTGTGGGTGCGCATCCGCGAGAAGGAAGGCCTCAGCTACGACGTGCGCAGCACCATCGGCTGGAACTCGATCGACCTCAACTCGAACTGGGCGGTGTCGGCGATCTTCGCGCCACAGAACCGCGCCAAGGTCGAGGCCGCGCTGATGGACGAACTGCAGCGCACGCGCGCGCAGGGCTTCGGCCAGGCCGAGCTCGACGAAGCCAAGGTCGGCCTGCTCGCGGCGCGCCGCCTCGGCCGCGCGCAGGACGCATCGCTCGCCGGCCAGCTTGCCGCCAACCTCTACCTGGGGCGCACGTTCGCCGTCTCGCAGCAGGTGGACGACGCGATCGCCAAGCTCACGCTCGAGCAGGTGAACGCTGCCTTCCGCAAGTACGCCGACGCCACCCGCTGGGCGATCGCCTGGGGCGGCGACTTCAAGCCTTGAGCAGGAACTGACGCAGCCGCGCGAACGCCGCCTCGGGTTCGTCGCGCCAGGCGCCGTGGCCGGCGCTGGCGAACACCGCCAGCTCGCGGTGCTGCGGCGGCAGCGCGGCGAAGATGTCCTCGCTGTCGGCCAGCGGGCACACCGGGTCCTGTGCGCCGGCCATCACCAGCACCGGGCAGCGCGCCGCCGCCAGGCCGGGCAGCAGGTTCATCGTGCGCTGCTCGCCGCCGGCGCTGGCGAACAGGATCGCCTCGTTGAAGACGGTGCGCGCACGTGCTTCGGCGTCGGCCGCCGGCTGCGTGTTGTACAGGTGCATGCAGGTGCGCTGGTAGGCCGCCCAGGTGTCGGCGTCGGGTGCGGTCCAGAAGGCCTCGGCGGCCGCGCGCGCCGCGGCGCCGCCGAGCCTGCCGAACATCGCCAGCTTGCGCTCCAGCCCCATGTGCGGCGAGGTGCTCGACAGCACCACCTTCGCCGCATGCCCCGGGTGGCGCGCGATGTAGCGCTGGGCGACGAAGCCGCCGAAGCTCTGCCCCAGCACGATGGGCCGCTCGATGCCGAGCGCATCGCACAGGCGCACCACGTCGTCGGCGAAGGTGTCCAGCGTCCATTCGGCGGCGGGGCGGCGGTCGCTGCGGCCGTGGCCACGGTGGTCGTAGTAGACGATCTGCGCGATGTCGGCCAGGCGGTTGAACGCCGGCTTGAAGCCCGAATGGTCGTAGCCCGGGCCGCCGTGCAGCAGCAGCAGCGTGGGCTTCTCGACCAGCCGCGGGCCGTCGGGCACGAAGGCCGGGCCCTGCACGTCGACGAAGACGCGCACGCCGGGGGCGATTTCGATCCGCATGCAGGCAGTCTACCCAGCGCGCGCAGGCAGGAAGTCACGAACCGCGGTCGTCGCGAAGCAGTCGATTTGATCGAAGGTAATGTTTTCTTCGAATGGGACGATGTCACCGGATCACCTCGAAGAATCGAACCGGGAGATCGTCGATGGCGTTTCGTTTGACCATCCAGCGTCGCCTGCTGGGCATGAGCCTCGCAGGGCTGGCTTTCGTCTGCCTGCTGGGTGCCGTCGGCCACATCGCGGTGAACCGGCTGTCGGCCACGCGCGACAGCATCACCGACAGCATGGTCGCGCTGAAGGCGCACATGGCCGCCGACATGATGCACGACGCGCTGCGCGGCGACGTGCTGCGCGCGCTGCTGGCCGGCCTGCGCCGCGAGGCCGACGCCCAGCCCGAGGTGCGCAAGGACCTGGCCGAGCACGCGAAGGAATTCCGCGACTCGCTGGACGCGCTGGGCAAGGCCGCGCTCGAGGCGGAGGCGCTGCGCATCGTCGGCGCGCTGCGCCCGGCGCTCGACGCCTACATCCGCAGCGCCGACGAGGTCGTCGCGCTGGCCTGGCAGGACAACGTGGCGGCGCAGGCGAAGCTGCCCGCGTTCCAGGCCGCGTTCGAGAAGCTCGAAGTCGAGATGGAACACCTGGGCGACCTGGTCGAGGCGAACGCGAAGGCGCAGCGCGACGCCAGCGTGGCGACGAGCGACACCGCGCGCATGCTGATCCTCGGCGCCGGCCTGGTGGCGGCGGCGGTGCTGCTGCTCGTCGGCCGCCTCATCGGCAACGGCGTGGTGCGCCCGCTGCATGCCGCGGTGGCGGTGGCCGGCGCGGTGGCGCAAGGCGACCTGCGCTCGCGCATCGAGGTGCGCGGCGACGACGAGATCGCCGACCTGATGCGCGCGCTGCGCGCGATGAACGACAGCCTGGCGCGCGTCGTCGGCACGGTGCGCGCGAACAGCGACTCGATCGCCACCGGCACCGGCGAGATCGCCAGCGGCAACACGGATCTCTGCCGCCGCACCGAGCAGCAGGCCGCGAGCCTGCAGCAGACGGCGGCGTCGATGGAGCAGATCAACGCCGCGGTGCAGAGCAGCGCCAGCGCCGCGCGCCGCGCCGCCGAACTCGCGGCCTCCGCGCGCACCGCCGCCAGCCGCGGCGGCGAGGTCGTCGGCCGCGTCACGCGCACGATGGAAGACATCAGCAGCGGCTCCCGGCGCATCGCCGAGATCACCGGGGTCATCGACGGCATCGCCTTCCAGACCAACATCCTGGCGCTCAACGCCGCCGTCGAGGCGGCGCGCGCCGGCGAGCAGGGCCGCGGCTTCGCGGTGGTGGCCGGCGAGGTGCGCGCGCTGGCCCAGCGCAGCGCGCAGGCCGCGCGCGAGATCAAGTCGCTCATCGGCGCCAGCGTCGACCAGGTCGAGGCCGGCACCGTGCTCGCGCAGGAGGCGGGCAGCGCGATCGCCGACATCGTGCGCGAGGCCGAACGCGTGAACGCCCTCATCGGCGAGATCAGCAGCACCAGCGGCGAGCAGAGCCGCGGCTTCGAGCAGATCAACCAGGCGATGGGCCAACTCGACCAGAACACGCAGCAGAACGCCGCCGCCGTCGAAGAGACCGCCGCCGCCGCCGAGAGCCTGCGCCGGCAGACGCAGTCGCTCGTCGAAGCCGTGCACGGCTTCAAGCTCGCCGACGCGTGATCAGGCGGCCGGGCCGGTGGCGTTGCTGACGCCGGCCGCCACGTGCCCCGCCGGCACGTGGCTGGCGGCCGACTCGACGTGGCGCGTCTGGTCGTCGAAGAAGAAGTCGGGCTCGAACTCGCGCAGGAACTCGCCCTTGGGCAGGCCGCCGAGGAACATCGCCTCGTCGACCTCGATGTTCCACGCCATCAGCGTGCGGATCGCGCGCTCGTGTGCCGGCGCGCTGCGCGCGGTGACGAGCGCGGTGCGCACGCGCATGCCGGCGGCCGGCGTGCGCTGCAGGCGGTGCAGCGCCTCCAGCAGCGGCTTGAAGGGGCCGGGCGCCAGCGGCGTGGCGGAGCGGTCGCGCTCGTGGCTCTGGAAGGCGTCGAGCCCGTCGCGCTGGAACACGCGCTCGGCCTCGTCGCTGAACAGCACCGCGTCGCCGTCGAAGGCGATGCGCACTTCGTCCGGGTGGCCGTCGCTGGCGCGCTTGCTGTGCGGCAGCACGCGCGCCGCCGGCACGCCGGCGTCGAGCGCGGAGCGCACGTCGGCCTCGTTCGTGGACAGGAACAGGTTGGCCGCCAGCGGCCCCAGGTAGCGCCAGGGTGGCTGGCCGCGCGTGAACACGCCGCGCTCGATCGGCAGCCCGAAGTGCTGCGCCGAGCGGAACACGCGCATGCCGGAGACCGGGTCGTTGCGCGACAGGATCACGACCTCGACGCGCGGCGCGCCGGCATTGAACGCGAGCAGCTTGCGCGCCAGCGAGAACGCGACGCCGGGGCGTGCCGGCGTGTCCAGCCGCTCGAGCTGCAGCCGCATGTAGGCGCGGTCGTCACCGGCCTCGAACAGCCGGTTCTCCTCCTCGAAATCGAACAGCGCGCGCGACGAGATCGCGACGACGAGGCGGCCATCCAGCACCGTGGGCATGCGGACCATCA
The DNA here is from genome assembly GCA_963204815.1 of Pseudomonadota bacterium. Taxonomy (GTDB): domain Bacteria; phylum Pseudomonadota; class Gammaproteobacteria; order Burkholderiales; family Burkholderiaceae_C; genus Rubrivivax. The sequence goes on from CAUJHQ010000084.1 coordinate 20,802, forward strand.
TAGCGATCGGGTCACGTGCCGCGGGCACAATGGCGGCCATGCGCAAACCTCTCGTTACCGCCGCCCTGCTGGCCGCGTCGCTGTCGGCATCGGCGGCGCCGGCGCACGAGCACGGCGCCGCGCGGCTCGACGTCGCCGTCGAGCCCAGCCGCGTCGTCTTCATGCTCGAACTGCCGCTGGACAGCCTGCTCGGCTTCGAGCGCGCGCCGCGCACCGACGCCGAGCGCAAGGCGGCCGATGTCGCGATCGCCCGGCTGCGCGACGCCGGCGCGCTGTTCCGCGTCGACCCCGCCGCCGGCTGCAAGCTCGAACGCGTCGAGCTGCGCTCGGGCGCACTCAGCCTCGGCGGCGCCGCGACGTCGACCGACGGCCACGACGACCTCGACGCTACTTTCGAGTTCGCCTGCACGCAGGCGCAGAAGGCCGGCTTCGCCGAGATCGGCCTCTTCGCGGCGTTGCCCCGGCTGCAGCGCGTGGACGTGCAGGCGGTCACGCGCAAGGGCCAGATGAAGGCCACGCTGAAGCGGCCGACGACGCGGCTGTCGCTCGCGCGCTGAGCATTCGCGAGTCCGCGCCGTGATCGCGATCCGCGCGCTGCGCTACCGCTGGCCGCGTGCCGCCGCCGACGTGCTGGCGATCGACGAACTCGACATCGCCGCCGGCGAGGCCGTCTTCCTGCATGGCCCCAGCGGCTGCGGCAAGAGCACGCTGCTGGGCCTGCTGGCCGGCGTGATGCTCGCGCGCGAAGGCAGCGTGCGCGTCATGGGGCAGGACTGGGCCACGCTGTCCGGGGCGCGGCGCGACGCGGCGCGTGCCGACCACCTGGGCTACATCTTCCAGCAGTTCAACCTGCTGCCCTACCTGAGCGTGCTGGACAACGTGCGCCTGCCGTGCCGCTTCTCGAAGGCGCGCGCCGCGCGGGCACCGGCCGGCGCCGCCGAGGCGCTGCTCGGCCGCGTCGGCCTGCCGACGGCGCTGTGGGCGAAGCCGGCCGCCGAACTCTCGGTCGGCCAGCAGCAGCGCGTGGCGGCGGCGCGCGCGCTCGTCGGCACGCCGGAGCTCGTGATCGCCGACGAGCCCACCTCGGCGCTCGACGCGCCGCTGCGCGACGGCTTCATGGACCTGCTGCTCGGCGCGGTGCGCGAGCACGGCACGACACTGGTCTTCGTCAGCCACGACGAGCGCCTCGCCGCGCGATTCGACCGCCGGCTGTCGTTGCCCGAGCTGAACCGTGCTTGAGAGGGTGGCGGAAGCGATGCGCGTGGTTCGATGGACTCTTGGCGGACCACTGCGGTCGTTCGCGTGCTTGTATAGGCGCGAAGGCCGAGGCCGCCGGGTGCCGGGCGGAGCTCATGTCCCCCGGCCCGGCCTGCGGCCGTGCCTCCTCCTTTACTTCGCTCCGCCCGGCACCCGACGTCCTCGGCCCGGCACCATCGAGGCGTGCCATCAGATCGCACGCCACCATCGGTGCCGGAGCGGGCGATTGGGGTGCCCCACGGAGCGAAGTAGAGGAGGAGGGTCGGGCGAAGCCCGGCCCGGGGGACATGAGCGGAGTGGGGCACCCCAAGCGCCCGCGACCGCCAACGGAAGCAGAGCCGCTCCGGGCCGGCAGCAGGCACTGAACGCGGCATGCCGGCAACGCACACGCACCACGGAGCCAGCACCGTGAACGCCCTCTTCGGCATCGCCTGGCGCAGCGCCTGGAACCGGCGCGGCACGCTGGTGCTCGTCGCACTGTCGATCGCGTTGGCGACGATGCTGCTGCTGGCGCTGGAGCGCATGCGCACCGACGTGCGCGAGAGCTTCTCGCAGAGCGTCAGCGGCACCGACCTCATCGTCGGCGCGCGCACCGGCCCCGTGCAGCTGATGCTGTACGCGGTGTTCCGCATCGGCGGCGCCACCAACAACATCAAGATGGCGAGCGTGGACGCCATCGCGCAGCACCGCGCGGTGGCGTGGGTGGTGCCGATCGCGCTCGGCGACTCGCACCGCGGCCACCCGGTGCTGGGCAGCACGCCGGCGTACTTCGAGCGTTTCCTCTACGGCGACCGCCAGCCGCTCGTGCTGCGCGAGGGCCGTGCCTTCAGCGGCACGCTCGACGGCCTGTACGAGGCGGTGCTCGGCGCCGAGGTCGCGCAGGCGCTGGGCTACCGGATCGGCGACCGCATCGTGCTCACCCACGGCGCCGGGGGGCCGATGGCGGCGGAGCATGCCGACAAGCCTTTCACCGTGGTGGGCCTGCTCGCACGCACCGGCACGCCGGTGGACCGCACGGTGCACGTGAGCCTGCAGGCGATCGAGGCGATCCACCTCGACTGGGCCGGCGGCGCGCCGCTGCCCGGCATGAAGATCGCGCCCGATCAGGCGCGCAAGTTCGACCTCGCGCCCAAGCAGGTCACGGCCGCCCTCGTCGGCCTGAAGAGCCGCGTCGCGGTGTTCACGGTGCAGCGCTTCGTGCAGGGCTACGAAGGCGAGCCGCTGCTGGCGGTGCTGCCCGGCGTGGCGCTCGACGAACTCTGGCAGGCGGTGGGCGTCGGCGAGCGCGCGCTGATGGGCATGTCGGCGCTGGTCGCGCTGGTCAGCCTGGCGGGCCTGGTGTCGGTGGTGCTGGCGGGGCTGAACGAACGGCGGCGCGAACTCGCGGTGCTGCGCGCCGTGGGCGCGGCGCCGCGCCACGTGCTGCTGCTGCTGGCGGCCGAGGGCGCGCTCGTCACGCTGGTCGGTGCCGGCGTGGGCGCGCTCGCTGCGGCGCTCGGCGTCGCGCTCGCCGGCCCGTGGGTGCAATCGGCGTTCGGCATCACGCTGCGCCTGGGCGCACCCACCGCCGCGCAGTGGGCGCTGCTGGGGGCCGTGCTCGCCGCCGGTATGCTTGCGAGCCTGGTGCCCGGCTGGCGCGCCTACCGCCTGTCGCTCGCCGACGGCCTGTCTCCCCGCAGTTGAGAAGGAAGCTTCGATGCACCGCACCCTGTTGGCGATGACGCTGACCGTTGCCGCAGGCCTCGCCGCCGCGCAGGCGAAGGACGGCCTGCCGGTGCCCGGCCCGGCGCTCGGCGGCACGAAGGCGCAGCCGGCCGCCAAGGCCGCGCCGGCCAAGCCCTCGGCCTTCAAGACCATCACCTGGGACGACCTGGTGCCCAAGGACTGGGACCCGATGGCCGCCTTCAAGGGCATGGACCTGAACCTGCTGCAGGACGGCGACCCGCGCGCCAACGACATGATGAAGAAGCTGCGCGAGGTGTGGGACAACGCGCCCACCAACCCGGCCGTCGTCGGCCAGGCGGTGCGCATCCCCGGCTTCGTCGTGCCGCTCGAGGAGTCCAAGGACGGCGTCAAGGAGTTCCTGCTCGTGCCGTACTTCGGCGCCTGCATCCACAGCCCGCCGCCGCCGGCCAACCAGATCATCCACGTGCTGCCGAAGAGCCCGGCAAAGTCGGCCAAGTCGATGGACGCGGTCTGGATCACCGGCACGCTGGCGACGCTGAAGACCGATTCGTACATGGGCGCCGCCAGCTACCGCATCGACGCCACCGGCGTCGAGCCCTACGCGGAGCGCCCGCGTTGAAGCCACGCGACCTGGCGCAGACCACGTTCTCGGTGCTCGTCATCGGGGCGCTGATCGCGGCCTCGTTCTGGATCCTGCGGCCGTTCCTCGGCCCCGCCATCTGGGCGACGATGGTCGTCGTCGCCACCTGGCCCGTGATGCTGCGCGTCGAAGCCCGCCTGCGCGGCCGCCGCTGGGCCGCGGTGGCGGTGATGACGCTGCTGCTGCTGCTGCTGTTCGTCGTGCCGCTGACGCTGGCCCTGGTGACGCTGGTCGACAACGCCGACCGCATCGTCGGCTGGGCCAAGACGCTGGCGTCTCTGCAGGTGCCGCCGGCGCCGCCGGCCTGGGTGGCGGCGCTGCCGATGGTGGGCGAGCGCATCGTCGCGCTCTGGGAGCAGGCCGCCGCGGCCGGCGTGCAGGGCCTGCTGCCCAAGCTGCAGCCGTATGCCGGCAACCTGACGCGCTGGTTCGTCGGCGAGATCGGCAGCGTCGGCTTCGTGCTCGTGCAGTTCCTGATGACGGTGGCGATCGCCGGCGTGATGTACGCGCACGGCGAAACGGCGGCGCAGCAGGTGCGGCGCTTCGCGCACCGGCTCGGCGGCGAGCGCGGCGACGACGCCGTCGTGCTGGCCGGCGGCGCGATCCGTGGCGTGGCGCTGGGCGTGGGCGTCACGGCGCTGGTGCAGGCGGTGCTGGGCGGCCTGGGCCTGGGCTTCGCGGGGGTGCCCTTCGCCGGCCTGCTGACGGCGCTGATGTTCGTGTTGTGCATCGCGCAGGTCGGCGCGCTGCCGGTGCTGGTGCCGGCGACGATCTGGGTCTTCTGGCAGGGCGACACCGGCTGGGGCATCTTCCTCGCCGTCTGGTCGGCGATCGTCGGCACGCTCGACAATTTCCTGCGTCCGGTGCTGATCCGCCTGGGCGCCGACCTGCCGCTGCTGCTGATCTTCGCCGGCGTCATCGGTGGCCTGCTGGCCTTCGGGCTGGTCGGCATCTTCGTCGGGCCGGTGCTGCTGGCGGTGAGCTACACGCTGTTCGAGAGCTGGATCGCCGACCGCGGCGACGACTGACCGCGCGCGAACGCGACATTTGCCACGCCCCCCGGGCGACGACCGGGGTTCTTCTCAGTTGTGCCCGGCCGATAGTGAGGTGTGACAAGCCCACACCTCGAAGCGGCCCCGCCCGAAGGCCGCCCGCCGCGCTTGCCTGGCGCCGGCCTGCGCAGGCTCTGGCAGCAGGCCGTTTCAGTGCACGACGCCGACGACGCCGAGTCGGCCGAGATCCGCGCTCACCTGATCGGTGAAGTCGTCCGCCTGACGCCGGCGCTGATGGCGGCCAACCTGGTCAGCGGCACCGTCGTCGGTGCGCTGGTGGTGCCGTTCGCATGGCAGGCCTACCTGGTGTGGATGGGCGTGCTGTGCACCGTGGTTGGCCTTGGCTGGCGCGCCTGGTGGCTGTCGCGCCGGCGCCAGCCGCGCACGGCGTCGCGCCGCGCCATCGCGCGCAGCACGCGCCATGCGGCCGCGCTCGGCGCGTTGTGGTCGGTGCCCGCGGTGCTGTGGTTCCCGGTCGCCGCGCCCGGCGTGCAGACGATGCTGGCGACGCTGGTTGCCGGCATGCTGTCGGCCGGCGCCTTCGCGTTGAGCCCGCTGCCGCGCGCCAGTACGGCCTACGTCGGCCTGCTCGCCAGCGGCTCGATGCTCGGGCTGATGTTCGCCTACGGGCCGGCGTCGGTGCCCTTCGTGCTGCTGTGCGCCGCCTACGGCGGCATCTGCCTGCTGGGCGCGCTCACCGGCAGCCGCAAGACGAACGCGCTGCTGCGCTCCGAGCGCGATGCCGAGCGCCAGCGCCAGATCGTCACCGTGCTGCTGCGCGATTTCGAGGAGCAGGCCAGCGAAGCGCTCTGGGAGACCGACGCCGAAGGCCGCCTGTGCCACGCGAGCGCGCGCCTGGGCGAACTGATGGGCGCGCCGGCGGCAGGCCTGCAGGGCCTGACGCTGGCCGAGATGATCGAGCGCCGCTGCCCCGGCGGCGGCGCGCTGGTGCAGGCGCGGCTGGCCACCGGGCTGCCGTTCCGCGACCTCGCGCTGCAGTTCCTGGCCGAGGACCGCACGCTGTGGTGGCAGCTCTCCGGCAAGCCCAGCGACGCCGGCGGCTGGCGCGGCGTGGTCATCGACGTCAGCGCCAAGGTGCTGGCCGAACAGCGGCTGCGCCAGCTGGCGCACTTCGACTCGCTCACCGGCCTGGCCAACCGCGTCACGCTGCACGAGGCGCTGCGCCACCACCTGGCGGAGGGCACGCGCGGCGCGCTGCTGTCGATCGACCTCGACCACTTCAAGACCGTCAACGACACGCTCGGCCATTCGGCCGACGACGCGCTGCTCGTCGCCGCCGCCGAGCGCCTGCGCCGCTGCGTGCGCCCGGGCGACGTCGTCGCGCGGCTGGGCGGCGACGAGTTCGCGGTGCTGCTGTGTGCGGCGCCCGGGCCCGAGGCCGTGCTGCCGGTCGCCGAGCGCATGGTGGCCGAGTTCACGCAGCCCTGCGCGGTCGGCGAGCGCAAGATCCCGGTCGGACTGTCGATCGGCATCGCGCTGCTGCCCGAGCACGGGCGCGACGTCGACGACGTGCTCGGCAACGCCGACCTCGCGCTCTACGAATCGAAGGAAGGCGGCCGCGGCCGCGCCACGCTGTACGCGCCGCACCTGGGCGAGCGCAGCCGGCGCCGCGCCGCCATCGAGCAGGGCCTGCGCGAGGCGGTGGCGCGCGGCGAGTTCATGCTGCACTGGCAGCCGCGCGTGGACCTGGACGGCTGGCGCATGACCGGCGCCGAGGCGCTGCTGCGCTGGCAGCACCCGGTGCTGGGGCGCGTGGGGCCGGCCGAGTTCATCACCGTGGCCGAGCAGACCGGCACCATCGCCGAGATCGGCGCCTGGGTGCTGCGCGAGGCCTGCCGCGTCGCCGCGACCACGCTGCCGGGGCTGACGGTGTCGGTCAACGTGTCGGCGCTGCAACTGCGACAGGGCGATTTCGTGGCCGGCGTGCGCGACGCGCTCGACCTCTCCGGCCTGCCGGCGGCGCGGCTGGAGATCGAGCTCACCGAGTCGATCTTCATCGACGACGCGAACGACGCGATGGCGGTGCTGCGCCGCCAGCAGCAGCTGGGCGTGCGCATCGCGCTCGACGACTTCGGCACCGGCTACTCGTCGCTCGCCTACCTGCGGCGCTTCCCGTTCGACACGCTGAAGATCGACCGCGCCTTCGTGCGCGAGCTGACGTCGCGCCAGGACACGCAGGCCATCGTGGCGGCGATGACGCAGCTGGCCACGTCGCTGGGCATGCGCGTCGTCGCCGAAGGCGTGGAGCGCGTCGATGAGCTCGACCTCGTGGCCCGCCTGGGCTGCCACGAGGTGCAGGGCTACCTGGTGTCGGTGCCGCGCACCGAGACCGAATTCGGCCGCCTGCGCGGCGGCTGGGACGCCGGCGCGCGGCCGCACGCGCCGGCGCTGCACTGAATCTTCAGCGCTTCTTCGCCGCCGCCACCAGCGGGTCGAGCAGGAAGAGGTAGCCCGTCTTGTCCAGCGGCTTGTGGCAGGCCAGGCACTCGGCCTGGTTCACGCCCGCGCGCTGCTGCTTCGCGGCGGTGAAGACGGCGTAGTTCCAGTCCTCGTTGCGCAGCATCTCGGGCACGTCGCGGCCCCAGCCGGCTTCGCGCGCCATCGCCGTGTAGAAGAGCAGCTGGTCGGGCACGAAGAGGCCGTCGGCGCCGGCCACGGGCTTCTTGTCGGCGTCCAGCCGGGCCGACCACACCTCGGCGAAGAGCACCGCGCCGTCGGGCATCGGCCGGCCTTCCTTCGCGGCCTGCAGCGCCGCCGCGTTGGCCCAGTAGTGGCGCACCTGGCGCGTGGCCGGGAAGTTGATGGCGTGGTACTTCGTGAAGCTCGCGGCGTAGCCCTCGGGGAAGACGACGCGGCTCTTCGCCAGCGCCGGCAGGAAGTCGGACTTCGCGGCGGCCGCCGGCGCCCCGGGCAGCGAAGCGAAGTACGCCGCGACGTCGGCGATGTCCTCGGCCGACAGCTGGGCGGCCATCGCGCCCATCACCGCGTTCTTGCGCGAGCCGTCCTTCAGCGCCTTCAGCTGCGCCTCGAGGTAGGCGGGCTTCTGGCCGGCGAGGTTGGGAATGGCGTCGCCCACGCTGACGCCGTTGGCGCCGTGGCAGGCGGTGCACACCGCCAGCGCCTTCGCGCGGCCGGCGTCGAGGTTGGCCGCGGGCGCGCTCGCGGCCATCAGCAGCAGCAGCGGGGCGATCAGAAGTCGGTGCATGCGAGGGCCTCCCAGGCGGGTGTACGGCGGCGGCGTGCCGCGACTTCCGTTGTTCTTGAACCGGTTCAAGGATTCATTCCGACCATATCACTAGGCTATTCCCTGTCCCATCCAAGGCAGGAGGCCGGCCATGAGCGCAGGCGTTTCGAGCGGGTTCACCAAGCAGGCAGCCCGCAACATCTTCTACGGCGGGGCGGCGTTCTTCTCGCTGCTCTTCATCGCGCTGGTGTTCAACACCACGGGCCACATCCCCAAGCGCAGCAACCAGGCGGCGCTGACGCCGGCCGTCGAGCGCGGCAAGCTGCTGTGGGAGACGCGCAACTGCATCGGCTGCCACACGCTGCTGGGCGAGGGCGCGTACTTCGCGCCCGAGCTGGGCAACGTCTACAAGCGGCGTGGCGGCGACTTCATCAAGGCCTGGATCAAGGCGCAGCCGACCAACGTGCCCGGCCGCCGCCAGATGCCGCAGTTCAACTTCACCGAGGCCCAGCTCGACGACATGGTCGAGTTCCTGAAGTGGACCGGTGAGATCGACACCAACCGCTGGCCGCCCAACATCGAGGGCTGAACATCATGCAAACCACCACCCTCAAGTACAAGTCGCAGGCGGTTTCGAAGCTCTACTTCATCGCCGCGCTGGGCCTGTTCGTCGCCCAGATCGTCTTCGGCGTCACGCTCGGCCTGCAGTACGTGATCGGCGACTTCGCCTTCCCGTACATCCCGTTCAACCAGGCGCGCATGGTGCACACCAACCTGCTGATCGTCTGGCTGCTGTTCGGCTTCATGGGTTCGGCCTACTACCTCGTGCCCGAGGAAGCGGAGACCGAGCTCTGGAGCCCCAAGCTCGCGATCGTGCTGTTCTGGATCTTCCTCGTCGCCGGCGCGCTGACGATCGTCGGCTACCTCGCGGTGCCGTACGCCAAGCTGGCCGAGCTCACCGGCAACCAGCTGCTGGAGACGATGGGGCGCGAGTTCCTTGAGCAGCCGCTGCCCACCAAGATCGGCATCGTCGTCGTCGCGCTGGGCTTCCTGCTCAACGTCGGCATGACGATGCTGAAGGGCCGCAAGACCAGCATCACGCTGGTGCTGCTGATGGGCCTGACGGGCCTGGCGGTGCTGTTCCTCTTCAGCTTCTACAACCCGAGCAACCTGGTCAAGGACAAGATGGCCTGGTGGTGGGTCGTTCACCTGTGGGTGGAAGGCGTGTGGGAGCTGATCCTCGGCGCCATCCTCGCCTTCGTGCTGATCAAGACCACCGGCGTCGACCGCGAGGTCATCGACAAGTGGCTGTACGTGATCATCGCGATGGCGCTCATCACCGGCATCCTCGGCACCGGCCACCACTATTTCTTCATCGGCCTGCCCGAGTACTGGCTGTGGATCGGCAGCGTGTTCAGCGCCCTCGAGCCGATTCCGTTCTTCATGATGACCGTGTTCGCGTTCAACATGGTGCAGCGGCGCCGCCGCGAGCACCCGAACCAGGCCGCCGTGCTGTGGGCGGTGGGCACCTCGGTGATGGCCTTCCTGGGCGCCGGCCTGTGGGGCTTCGCGCACACGCTGAGCCCGATCAACTTCTACACCCACGGCACGCAGGTCACGGCGGCGCACGGCCACCTGGCCTTCTACGGCGCCTACGTGCTGGTGGTGATCGCGATGATCAGCTACGCGATGCCGGTGCTGCGCGGCCGCGAGTGCAACCCGAAGCGCGCGCAGTCGGTCGAGATGTGGAGCTTCTGGATCATGACGCTCAGCATGGCCGTGATGGTGCTCGCGCTCACCGGCGCCGGCATCCTGCAGGTCTGGCTGCAACGCCTGCCGACCGAAGGCGCGATGGGCTTCATGACCACGCAGGACCAGCTGCGCTTCTTCTACTGGGTGCGGGTGGCCGGCGGCGTCGGCTTCCTGGTCGGCCTGATCACGTACCTCGTCAGCTTCTTCGTCGGCCCCGCGCCTGACGAGAAGGCGGCGGCGGTGCCGCAGGCGGCGTGAGGCTGCGATGGATCACGGCCTGCCGTTCTACGCCGAGCAGGGCGCCGAGTGCGCGCTGTTCGAGTCGGCCTGGCGGCAGCGCCTGCCGCTGCTGATCAAGGGCCCCACCGGCTGCGGCAAGACGCGCTTCGTCGAGCACATGGCGCGCCGGCTCGGCCGGCCGCTCGTCACCGTGAGCTGCCACGACGACCTGGCGGCGGCCGACCTCGTCGGCCGCCACCTGCTGGTCGACGGCGCGACGCGCTGGCACGACGGCCCGCTGGCGCGTGCGGTGCGCGAAGGCGCCATCCTCTACCTCGACGAAGTGGTCGAGGCGCGCAAGGACACCACCGTCGTGCTGCACCCGCTGGCCGACGACCGCCGCGTGCTGCCGATCGAGCGCACCGGCGAACTGGTCGCGGCGCCGCCGGAGTTCATGCTGGTGGTCAGCTACAACCCGGGCTACCAGAATGCGCTGAAGAACCTGAAGCCGAGCACGCGGCAGCGTTTCGTCGCGCTCGCGCTCGACTACCCCGAGGCGGCGATCGAACGCCGCATCGTCGCCACCGAAGGCGGTGTCGACGACATCACCGCGGCACGCCTGGTGCAACTGGCCGACGCGCTGCGCCGCCTGACCGAGCACGACCTCGAAGAGACTGCGAGCACGCGGCTGCTGGTGATGGCGGCGCGCCTCGTCGCGGCCGGCATGCCGGCGCCGCAGGCCTGCCGCGCGGCCATCGTCGACGCGCTGACCGACGACGAGGACACCGCCGACGCGCTGGCCGAGGTGGTGCGCGCCGTCTTCGGCGAAGGGCAGGGCCGTGCCCGCGCCCGTGCCTGAACGCAAGCCCGGCCCGGCGGCGGCGCGGCAGACGAAGCGCCGCGCCTTCCAGGCGTCGTTCTTCGCGCTCTTCCTGCTGGCGCCGGCGCTCGACCTGCTGCGCTTCGACCTCACCGAGGCGCAGCTGTGGTTCCTGGGCCAGCGCTGGTCGCTCGGCATCGACGCCTTCCTGCACGGCCAGGCGACGGCGGCCGAGGCCGCGATGTCGATCATGCTGCGCGGCTTCCTGCCGGCCATCGTCGCCGTCGCCGTGTTCATCGGCGTGGCCTGGCGCTACGGTCGGCTGTACTGCGGATGGCTGTGCCCGCACTTCTCGGCCGTCGAGCTGCTCAACGACCTGCTGCACCGCGCCTGCGGCCGCTTCAGCGTGTGGGAGCGCAGCGCCACGCCGCGCGCCGGCCGCAAGCCGCAGGCGCGCTGGTGGCCGCTGTTCGCGCTGTCGTGCGTGACGATGGGCTTCCTGTGGGCCGTCACGCTGCTGACCTACCTGCTGCCGCCGGCGGTGATCTGGTCCAACCTCGTGCACGACACGCTGACGCCGAACCAGTTCCGCTTCATCGCCATCGCGAGCACGGTGTTCACGCTCGAGTTCGCGTTCGCGCGCCACCTGTTCTGCCGCTTCGGCTGCGCCGCCGGCCTGTTCCAGAGCCTGGCCTGGATGGCCAATCCGAAGGCGATGGTGGTGGCCTTCGCGCGCGAACGCGCGCGCGACTGCAAGACCTGCGACGTGCCGCGCGGCAGCGCCTGCGACGCCGTGTGCCCGATGCGCCTGCACCCGCGCAACATCAAGCGCATGATGTTCTCGTGCGTGCAGTGCGGCCAGTGTCTGGAAGCCTGCGAAGACAACCAGGCCCAGCCGCTGCTCGAATGGAACGTCGGCGTCGACGCCGTGCGCGAGACGCTGCGCCAGCGCAAGGCCGAGCTCAAGGCGCAGGCCGAGGCGGCTGGGGCAGACTGACGTGGCCTCGCTTCCGCGGCGTCCCTGTGTGACTGCATCCGGCACGTTGCGGACGTTCGCGTGCTTGCGCTTGCGCGAAGGCCAAGGCCGCCGGGTGCCGGGCTGCGCTCATGTCCCCCGGCCTGGGCTGCGCCCAGGCGTCCTCCTCTTACTTCGCTCCGCCCGGCACCCGACGTCCTTGGCCACCACCGGTGGGGGGGGGCCTTCATCGAACACCGCCCGGGGTGCCGGTTGGGGCGGGTGGGGGGCCCTGCGCTGCGATTTATGTGGTGGAGCGGCCGGCGCCGCCGGACGCGGGGGACTTGAGCGGAGCAGGGCACCCCA
>CAUJHQ010000085.1 GCA_963204815.1 Pseudomonadota bacterium
GCGCGGCGCCGGCGCGGCGCGGCCGGCGAGCCGGTAGGCCGTCGGCGTCTGGCCCGCCGCGCGGCGGAAGAAGCGCGTGAAGTAGGCCGCGTCGGCGAAGCCGAGCCCGAGCGCGATCTGCTTGATGCTCATCGAGGTGTAGGCCAGCTCGCGCTGCGCCTCCAGCAGCAGCCGCGTGTGCAGCATGGCCAGCGCCGGCCGGCCCAGCACCTCGCGGCAGACGCGGTTGAGCTGCGTCGGCGTGATGCCCAGCCGCGCCGCCAGCACGGCCAGCGCCGGCTGTTCGCGGTAATGCGCCTCGACCAGCGCACGGAAGCGCCGCACGTGGGCGAGCGCGCGCTCGGGCGGCGCTGCCGCCGGCGGTGCCTCCGGCGGCAGCGCGCGGGCGACGGCGACGAACAGCGCCAGCAGCGCGGCGTCCAGCGCCGCAGCGCGCCAGCGCAGCGGCTGGCGCATTTCGTCGCGCAGCGCCATGGCGGCGGCGGCGAGCACGCGGCCGTCGGCGCGCGCCAGCGGCCAGCCGCGCAGCTGCAGCAGCGCCTGCGCCAGCCCCGGCGCGCGCGTCAGCAGCGCGTGCAGGTGGCGCTCCTGCACCGTGAAGACGAGGCCGTCGACCTCGGGCGCGAAGCGGAAGCCGTGCGCCGCCATCGACGGCACCGTGACGAGCGCCGGCCCGGCCAGCGCGAGCACGCGGCCGTCCAGCGTGGCCTCGAAGCGGCCGCGCCGCACCCACAGCACCTGCGCCAGCAGCGCATGGCGGTGCGGCCGGATCTCCCAGTCGTGCAGGCGGCTGCGCTCGGCGATCGACTCGCAGTGCAGCGGGTCGGCGGCCGGGGCCTGGTCGGCCTCGCCGTAGAGCGCGTAGGCCGGCAGGCCGGCGGCAGCGGGGCGGGGAGGCGGGCGGGCCATGGCCGATTCTGGCCCGGCCGCAACGCCCGCCGCCCCGGTCGCTAACGGTGTGATAACGCCCGGCTCGTTACGGTGACGCCATCCCAACCCCGGAAAGCCTGCGCCATGCACCCGCATCCGACCTCCCGAGTCCACCGCGCCGCCCAGGTCGCCGCGCTCGCCCTCACGCTCGCCCTGGCGGCCTGCGGCGGCGGCGGCGACGACCCCGCCGGCGCTTCGCCGACCCCGACGCCGACCCCGACACCCACCCCCACGCCGCCGCCGGCCGGCACCTACACGGTCGGCGTCACCGTCAACGCCGTCGGTGCCGGCGAGAGCTTCGCGTTCGCGCTCGGCAGTCAGTCGATCGCCGTCACGCAGGGCGGCGTCTCGGTCAAGTTCGGCACCGCGCTGGCCAACGGCAGCGCCTACACCGTGAGCCAGAGCTCGGGCCCGCGCACCTGCACGCTGTCGGCCAACCGCACCGGCAACATCGCCGCCAACGTCGAGGTCACGGCCGACTGCGGCACGCCGGCCGGCACCAGCACGCTGAGGGGCCAGCTGCGCGGCCCGATCGGCGCCAGCGTGGTGTTGCGCACCGCGTTCGGCGACACCGTCACCGCGACCGTGCCGCCGCTGTCCAACAGCATCGACAAGTACAACGCCGTCAGCTTCGAGTTCCCGACCGCGCGCACCGACGGCACCGCCTACACGCTGTCGCTGCAGAGCGTGCCAGCCGGCCAGGTCTGCCGCGTCTACACGGGCGCCACCGGCACGCTGCCGGTGGCCGCCGACACGGTGAAGGTGGGCTGCGAGGTCGACACCGGGCTGGTCTCGAAGAACAGCGAGGGCACGGTCTTCGGCACCTTCTTCGAGTCGACCAACCCCGTGCTCGGTGGCCTGAGCGGCGGCCCCTACGGCGAGGGACGCTTCGTCGCCTTCATGTCGTCGGCCAACCTGGGCGGCAACGCGGCGGGCCGGCGCCAGATCTGGTGGCACGACCGCTTGACCGGCGAGACCCGCCTGATCAGCACCGACGCCGCCGGCAACGCCGGCAACGGCGACAGCTTCGCGCCGGCGATCTCGGCCGACGGGCTGACGGTGGCGTTCGAGTCGTCGGCGACCAACCTGGTGGCGGGCGACACGAACGGCGGGCGCGACATCTTCGTCTGGTCGGCCGCCAATGGCACGCTGCCGGTGGGCGTCGACCGCGTCAGCTTGGGCGCGGGCGGCGTCGAGGCCAACTCCGAGAGCTACGGTGCCAGCGTCAACGGCGACGGCACGGTGGTCACCTTCAGCAGCAGTGCCAGCAACCTGACCGCCGGCGTCAGCAGCAACAGCACGGTCAACGCCTACCGGCGCGAACTCGCCAGCGGCACCAACACGCTGCTGTCGCTGGGCGCGAACGGCCAGGGCGTGGGCGGCGACCGCACTTCGGTCTCGGCCGACGGCAACCGCGTCGCGTTCTACTCGTTCGCGTCGAACATCACCGCCGGCGACACGAACAACCTCTGGGACATCTTCGTCTACGACCACGCGGCCGGCACGCGCCAGCGCGTCAGCCTCACCAGCACCGGCGGCGAGCGCAACCAGGGCAACGAGAGCGCGAGCCGCGTGGTGGCGCCGGCAATCTCCGGCGACGGCCGCTTCGTCGCCTACGCGACCACCGCGACCAACGTGGTGCCGGGCGACACCAACGGGCTGCAGGACGTCTTCGTCGTCAACGTCGACACCGGCGCGGTGCAGCGCGTGAGCACCGCCTCCGGCGGCGCACAGGCCGACGCCGACGCGCCGACCGGCCAGGGCGAGAAGCCGGCGATCAGCTTCGACGGCACCTGGATCGCCTACACCTCGGCCGCCACCAACCTGGGCAACGGCACCACCACCACCGGCATCGGCAACGTCTACCTGACGAACCGCACGACCGGCCAGACGACCAGCGTGTCCGACCAGCGCTCGACGGGCGGCGCCGGTGTGCCGACGATCTCGCAGAACGGCACCTACGTCGCCTTCGGCGCCAGCTCGCGGCTCGACCCGACCGTCACCAGCAGCGGCCTGTTCGTGCGCTTCACCGACCAGGCGCGCGCCTGGTACTGGATCGACTGAGACGACGCCCGGGACGCCGCAAGGCGTCTCGGGCGTGAACAGGCCCTAGAAGAACCACACCGTCCGGATCCGCCCGCCGTCGACCGCGTACACCGCGGCGGCGGCGAGCGGCGTTTCGCCGAGGCCGGTGATGAGCTCGTGGTCCACCACCACGGCGCCGGCGACGATGCGGTTCAGCAGCGCCGCATGCAGCGTCGGGATCGTGAAGCGGTTCTTCGCGTAGTGCTCGGCGAACGCGGCCTTGCCGGCCAGCACCGGCGCCGGGGCCGGCGGGCGGAACACCTGCACGTCGTCGTGGTACTCGGCGACGAAGCGCTCGAGGTCGTGCGCGTTGTAGGCGTCGAGCTGGCGCTGCACCGGGCCGACGACCTCGGCCGGCCCGGCGTCGGCCGCCGGCGCGGCGAGCAGCGCCTTCGCGGCGTCCAGGCGTTGCGCCAGCGGCAGCGCGGCGTCGGCCATCACGGCGCGCAGGAACTGGCGCGGATCGGCGGCCGGCAGCTGCGGGGCCGGGACCACGGCCGCCGCCGGCGCCGCGGCCACCGCGGCCGTGGCGGCCGGGAGCGGCAGCAGCGCGTCGCGCGCCGCCGTCTTCGTCGGCAGCACCGCCGCCAGCAGGCCGGCCTGGGCCTCGTCGCCGGGCTGAATCTCGAGCCACGGCGATTCGGCGAACAGCGGCGCGAGGTCGGCGGCGACGAAGGCCGACCAACGGCCGTCGGGCTGCTCGGCCGGCACCGCGGGCGGCAGCCGTGCGGCTGCGCCGGCCACCGGCCACTGCCGCACGCGCGCCGGCGCCAGGTCGGCGAGGAAGCGCGCGCGCAGCGCCTGCGCCATCGCGGCGGCGTCGGCCACGGCCAACGGGGCGTCGAACGAGAACCAGAGCTGGAAGGCGTCGACGCCGTTGACGGCAATGGCCGGCGCCGCCCAGCCCAGCTCGGCCTGCACGGCGCGCCAGAGCGCGGCCGTGCGCGCCCAGTCGGCCGGGCGGCCGATCTCGAGCACCACCGCGCGCACCGGCGCGGCGGGGTCGTGCGCGGTGTCGGCGGCGAACAGGCGGTGGCACTCTTGCTGCAGTCGGTTCATGGCATCCGGGGGTGCCGCCGGCAGGGCGGCTCGGCGCGACTGTAGAACAGGCGCGGCGCCGGGCCTGCGGCGCGCCGGGCACGAAAGCCATGTACGAAAAGTGCAAGCCCCGGTCGGTTTGATGCCTTGAGGCCGCCGCCGCCGCGGCCTACGCTCGGACCCTCGCGACGCTTTCGATCGCCAGGAGACACCCCCCATGCGAACCCAGGTCGCCATCGTCGGCGCCGGCCCGTCGGGCCTGCTGCTCGGCGCACTCCTGCACAAGGCCGGCATCGACCACGTCATCATCGAACGCCAGAGCGCCGACTACGTGCTCGGCCGCGTGCGGGCCGGCGTGCTGGAGCAGGTGGCCGTCGACCTGCTGGACGAAGCCGGCTGCGGCGCGCGGCTGCACGCCGAAGGGCTGCCGCACGACGGCTTCGACCTCTGCTTCGGCGGCCGCCGCCACCGCATCGACCTGCACGGCCTGACCGGCAAGCGCGTGGTCGTGTACGGCCAGACCGAGGTCACGCGCGACCTGATGGCGCAACGCGAACAGCTCGGCCGCCGCACCTTCTACGGCGCGGAAGAAGTCGCCATCGAAGGCTTCGACGGCACGAGCCCGGCGGTCACGTTCCGCCACGGCGGCCAGACGCACCGGCTGGCGTGCGACTTCATCGCCGGCTGCGACGGTTACCACGGCGTCTGCCGCGCCAGCGTGCCCGCCGGCGCGATCCAGACGCACGAGAAGGTCTACCCCTTCGGCTGGCTCGGCATCCTGGCCGACGTGCCGCCCGTGCACCACGAGCTGATCTACGGCAACTCGGAACTGGGCTTCATGCTCGCCAGCATGCGCAGCGCCACGCGCGTGCGCTACTACGTGCAGTGCCCGCTGGACGACCGCGTCGAGGACTGGTCCGACGACCGCTTCTGGGCCGAGTTCAAGCGCCGCCTGCCGGCCGAGGACGCGGAGCGCCTGGTCACCGGGCCGTCGTTCGAGAAGAGCATCGCGCCGCTGCGCAGCTTCGTCGCCGAGCCGATGCGCTTCGGCCGCCTGTTCCTGGCCGGCGACGCCGCGCACATCGTGCCGCCGACCGGCGCCAAGGGCCTGAACCTGGCCGCCGGCGACGTCGCGCTGCTGGCACGCGCGCTCGACGAGCACTTCAACGCGAAGAGCGGCGAAGGCCTCGCGCGCTACAGCGAGCGCGCGCTGTCGCGCGTGTGGAAGGCCGAGCGCTTCTCGTGGTGGTTCACGTCGCTGATGCACGACTTCCCGGAGAACGGCAGCTTCGGCCGCCGCATGCAGCGTGCCGAGCTGGAGTACCTGTGCCAGTCGACGGCGGCGCAGACGGCGATGGCGGAGAACTACGTCGGGTTGCCGCTGATGTAGCGGCGCTCTAGGCGCGCTTCGCGCGCGACTTCGCGCCTTTCCCCGGACGCGCCCCCTGCCCCACGGTCGACTTCGGCCGCGGCGCCTTCGTCGACTCGGGCGCGCCCAGGTGCTTGTCGATCCACTTCGCGACGTCGGCCGGCACGTTCTTGCGCTTCGGGTCGTCGGGGTCGAAGTACAGCGCGTACAGCTCGGCGAAGAATTCGGCCGGGCTCATGGCGCCGTAGCGGTCGGGCATCTTGTGGTTGACGAAGTCCAGCGTCGCCTCGCTCACGCACATCAGTGTGCCGTACCAGAAGTTGAACGCGAAGGCGCGGCCGTTGGCGCGGTACCAGGTGGCGTTCTGTTCGTACCAGCTCTTGCCGCTGCGCTCGAAGGCCAGCCGCGGCCCGAAGTTCGGCGCCTTCCAAGGGCTGCCGGCCGGCGCTGACGGCGTCACGGTGGGGCCCCACTCCTCGGCCTTGCCGCAGGCCTGGCGGATCAGCGCGCGCATCTGCGTCTTCTGGGCCGCGCTCAGGCCGGACCAGCCGGCGCCCGGCCCCATCAGCGCGGCCCAGTCGTCGATGCCCTGCTGCGTGCTCTCGAACGTGGCCCAGCCGAAGCGTTCCCAGAGCCAGGCGTTGACGAGCTCGGGGTTCGCCTCGTGCACGGCGTGGCCCACCTCGTGGCGCAGCGTGTCCTCGAAGCGCTCCTTGAACGCCAGCTCCTGCGAGCCGATCTCGATCTCGTTGGCGCTCGGCGAATAGGTGCCGCCGCCGCCGGCGCCGAGGCTGATCTCGGCCAGCCGCGCGTTGCCCTCCACGTGGCTGTCGGGCAGGTTCTTCAGCAGCCGCCACAGCGTGTCGATGTCGTCCTTGTCGCCGTTGCGGTACCAGCTGTCCTCGAGCTCGACGCCGAAGCGCAGCTCGAACAGCTGGTCCTGCAGCTTCTGCAGGTTCTTCTTCTTGGCCCACAGGAACAGCTTGCGCAGGTCCTGCTTGCCCTGGCCCGACAGCGCGCTGCCCTTGGGCAGGCGCTTGAGCAGCGACTGGAACGGCTTGCTCGCCGGCTTCGGCTCGGTGCCCTTGGCCAGCGCGCCCACCATCTCGTGCAGTTGCGCCACCGCGTCCTGGCTGGGCAGCCAGCGGCGGTAGTTGACCCACTGGCCAGCGCCGTCGTCGAGCTTGTAGAGGTCGTTGCGCTCGAGCTGGCCGGACCAGCGGCGCAGGGCCTTCTCGTCTTCGCAGAACAGCTCCGGCGTGGCGTACGTGACCTTGAAGGCCTTGGGCGAGTGGTCGTACTGCACCAGGAACTGCGCGCCCTGCGCGTCCACTTCGTCCAGCACCAGCCGCAGGCGGGCGCGGGTCAGCAGCACCGGGTGGTCGTGCAGCAGGGCGGCCTTCATCAGCTCGACGGCGCGGTCGTCGAGGCCGGCCTCGGCGGCGACGAGCTTCTCGCGCAGTTCCTCGAGACCGAAGACCAGCCGCACCTGGCGCGCCTGCTCGCGCATCGCCGGCGGCAGCACGGCGAGCATGCGCGCCAGCGCCGCCGAGGCGTCGACGTGGCGGAAGCGCTCGCGCGGCGGCTGCACCAGGAAGGCCTGGCCGCGCGCGAGGTCGAGGTAGAAGAAGGCCTTCTCGATCTGCAGGCCGGCGGCGCCGTCGCCGACGCGGTGGAAGCTGCGGTCCAGGATGCGCTGGCGCGCCGACGGCGTGCGCTGGATGTTCAGGCAGTCGGCCAGCGTGGTGGCGTGGCGCACGCCCTGGCGGTCGGTCACGTCGTACGGGTGCATCAGGCTCATCGGGTTCTCTCCTCGGGCGGCGGTGGCGGCCGACTGTGCATCGTCGTCCGGGTGACCATCCTCGCGGAATCCCTAAGGGGCGGCCCTCGCGCGCGCGGGCATGCTTCGCGCCGAACCTGGAGACCCTTCACCATGAACCGCCGTTTCACCCTCGTCGCCGCCGCGCTCGCCGCCGCCTTCGCCACCACGCCGCTGATGGCCCAGCAGGCCCCGCTGAAGGTGGGCTTCATGCTGCCCGCCACCGGCACCTTCGCCGCCCTCGGCGAAATGATCGAGAAGGGCTTCAAGCTGCACGTGCAGGAGCAGGGCGGCAAGCTCGCCGGCCGCGAGCTGCAGTACTTCAAGGTCGACGACGAGAGCGACCCCAGCAAGGCCACCGACAACGTCAACAAGCTGATCAAGCGCGACCAGGTCGACGTCATCGTCGGCACCGTGCACTCCGGCGTCGCGCTCGCGATGGCGCGCGCCGCGAAGGAGAGCAACACGATGCTGATCGTGCCGAACGCCGGCGCCGACGCCATCACCGGCGCGCAGTGCGCGCCGAACATCTTCCGCTCCAGCTTCAGCAACTGGCAGCCGGGCTACGCCGCCGGCGTCGTCGCGGCGCAGAAGGGCTACAAGCGCGCGATGACGATCACCTGGAACTACGCCGCCGGCCAGGAGACCGTGAAGGGCTTCAACGAAGGCTTCGAGAAGGGCGGCGGCAAGGTCATGAAGGAACTGAGCCTGCCGTTCCCGAACGTCGAGTTCCAGGCCCTGCTGACCGAGATCGCGGCGCAGAAGCCCGACGTCGTGTTCGCGTTCTTCGCCGGCGGCGGCGCCGTCAAGTTCGTCAAGGACTACGACGCCGCCGGTCTGAAGAAGGGCATTCCGCTCGTCGCCTCGGGCTTCCTGACCGACGGCACGCTGGAAGCGCAGGGCGCCAGCGCGCAGGGCATCCTGTCGACGCTGCACTACGCCGACAACCTGGACACGCCGCGCAACAACGCCTTCCGCAAGAGCTTCGCGCTCGCCTACAAGGCGAATGCCGACGTCTACGCGGTGCAGGGCTACGACGCCGCGCAGCTGCTCGGCGCCGGCCTGGCGGCCGTGAAGGGCGACTTCGCCAAGCGCGAGCCGATGCTCGCCGCGATGAAGAAGGCCAGCATCGACAGCCCGCGCGGCAAGTTCACGCTGTCGCCGCAGCACAACCCCGTGCAGGACATCTTCCTGCGCGAGGCCAAGGGCACCAACAACGAGTACCGCGGCGTCGCCGTGAAGGCGCTCGCCGACCCGGGCCGCGGCTGCCGCATGTAGGCACGCCGCAGCATCGGCGCACGAACCGCCGATGACCTTCGCCCGCACCAAGATCCAGACGCCGCGGCCGCGCGGCGGCACCCAGATCGAGCGCCCCGCGCTCGAAGCCCGGCTGGCCGCGGCGTTCGCCGAGGCGCGGCTGGTCGTCGTCGCGGCGCCGGCCGGCTTCGGCAAGACCACGGCGCTGGCGCGTGCCGCCGCGCGCCTGCCGGCCGACCACGCCTTCGGCTGGATCGCCTGCGACGCCGAGGACGGGCCGCTGGAGCTGCTGGAGTGCCTGCTCGCGGTGCTCGAGCCGCTGGACCCGCCGTGGCGCGTCGCCCCCGAGGCGCTGCTGCGCCTGGCCGCCGAGGCGACCGACGAAGCCCGGCTGCGCGCGCTGGCCGCCGACGTCATCAACGCGGTCGACGCCTGCGCGGTGGCGCACGGCACGGTCGTCGTCGACGACCTGCACCGCATCGGCCACCCGCAGGTCTTCGCCTTCCTCGACGCACTGGTGGCGCGCCTGTCGCCGCGCTGGACCCTGGTGGTGGCCAGCCGCACCGAGCCCCCGCTCGCGCTGGCGCGGCTGCGCGTGGCCGGCGACCTGGCCGAGTTCCGCGCCGACGACCTGCGCTTCGAGCCCGCCGAGGTGCGGCGGCTGGCCGCTGCCAGCGGGCTGGACGACGACGCCGCCGAGCGCCTGCTGGCGCGCACCGAAGGCTGGCCGGCCGGCCTGCGGCTGGCGCTGGCCTCGCCGGCCGCCGGCGCGATCGACCGCCATGTCTTCGACTACCTCACCTCCGAGGTGATCGACCGCCTGCCGGCCGACGAGCGCGAGTTCCTCTTCCTGACCTCGGTGCTGCCCGAGCTGACGCCGCCGCGCGCCGCGGCGGTGAGCGGCGACGCGGCGGCCGCGGCGCGGCTGGACGCCATCGCGCGTGCCGGCCTGTTCGTCACCGTGCTCGACGATCAGGGCCCCACGCTGCGCCTGCACGACCTGTTCCGCGACGTGCTCGAGACGCGCTTCGCGCGCGAGCGCCCCGCCGCCTGGCGCGAGGCCCTGCACCGCGCCGCGGCCACCGAGCCCGACCCGCTGCGCCGCGTCGCCTGGCTGCAGCGCGCCGAGGCCTGGGACGCGGCCGAGGACGTGCTCGTCGAGGTCGCCGAGGAGCAGGTCGCCGCCGGCGGCGCGGCCGCGGTGCGGCGGCTCTTCGACGCCTTCCCGGCGCCGCGCCGCGAGCATTCGGCGCGCCTGAAGCTGCTGGTCGCGCGCGCCGCCTGGGACTGGGACACCGCCGTCGAGGCCACCGCCGGTGCCGCCGCCGCGCTGGCCGCCGAGGGGCGCGGCGCCGAGCAGCTGCGCGCGCTGTCGTACCACGCACTGGCGCTCTCCGGCGCCTGCCGCACGGCGCCGCTGTGGCCGCTGGCCGAGCGCCTGCTGGCCGAGCCCGCGCTCGAACCGGCGGCGCGCGCCCGCACGCTGGCGGCACTCGGCTGGGCCACCGTCTCGCGCGGCGACCAGCGCGGCGTGGCGGCGCTCGCCGGCGCCACGCTGGACGCGCTGGAACCCGCCGGCACGCTGGCGCACTGGCTGGAGTGCACGCCACTCGGCCCGCACGTCGGCCTGCCGGGCATGCGCGCGCCGCTGGAGCGCTTCATCAGCGGCGCGCTGCAGCGCGTGCCCGACCGGCCGGCGCCGCTACGCGGCGTGGTGATGGTGCTGCAAGGCTGGCTCGCGCTGTGGCGCGGCGACGTGCCGGCCGCGGAAGCCGCCGCCGCCGCCGCGCTGAGCGAAGCGCGCTGGCTGGCGCGGCCGATCATGCTGGACGCGCCGACGCGCACGCTGCACGCCACGCTGCGCGCGCTGCGCGGCGACCACGGCGCGCTCGACGCCCTGGTGGCACTGGCCGACGAGATCGATCGCTCCGGCGTGCCGCTGCGCGCCGAGGCCTACGCGCCGCTGTAC
This sequence comes from Pseudomonadota bacterium, assembly GCA_963204815.1. Lineage (GTDB taxonomy): Bacteria > Pseudomonadota > Gammaproteobacteria > Burkholderiales > Burkholderiaceae_C > Rubrivivax. The sequence continues at coordinate 10,468 of CAUJHQ010000085.1, forward strand.
CTGCACCACGCGATGCGCATCGCCGCGCTGCTGGGCGACGCGCCGGTGCTGGCGGCCATGGCGACGCGGCTGCTCGCCGTGCCCGAGGGCAGCCGCAGCTGGCTGTCGCCGGCGATGCGCCGCAGCGCGCCGGCGCACCTGGCGTGGCAGGCCGGCGACCGCGACGGCGCAATCGGCCACTGGCGCGCGCTGCTCGCCGACGAATGGCACAGCGACGTCTTCGGCCAGGTCGCCGACACCCGCCTGCGCCTGGCCGACGCGCTGCTGCCGCGCCAGCGCCGCGACGCCGCCGAGGTGCTGGCGCCGCTGTTCGCGCGCATCGACGACGACGGCGACGTCGGCGGCGTGCTGCTCGCCGGCCCGCTGCTGCTGGCACGGCTGGCGGCGGCCGACTGGGGCGACGCGCTGGCACCGGCACGGCGCCAGGCGCTGCAGCGCTGGGCCGCGCAGGCGCAGGCGCTTCGCGCCGAAGCCGACGCCGGCGGCGTGCCCGCGCCGGCGCCCGCCGACGGCCTGAGCGCACGCGAGCGCGAGGTGCTGGAGCGCATCGCCGCCGGCGACAGCAACAAGCTCATTGCGCGCGCGCTCGACCTCAGCCCGCACACCGTGAAGCGGCACGTAGCCAACATCCTCGACAAGCTCGGCCTGCAGTCGCGCGCGCAGGCGGCGGCGTGGCTGCAGGGCCAGCGCCCATAATCCGGCCGCCGCCAACGCCACACCGCCCCGTGGACCTTGCCACCTTCCTCGTCCAGTGCCTGAACGCCGTCCAGTACGGCCTGCTGCTGTTCCTGGTGGCGAGCGGGTTGACGCTGATCTTCGGGATCATGGGCGTCATCAACCTGGCGCACGGCAGCTTCTACATGGCCGGCGCCTACCTCGCGTTCGCGATCGCGCCGCTGTTCGGGCAGAACTTCGTCGTCATGCTGCTCGTCGGCGTGCTGCTGTCGGCGGCCTTCGGCTATCTGCTGGAGTGGGTCTTCTTCAGCTTCCTCTACGAGCGCGAGCACCTGCAGCAGGTGCTGATGACCTATGCGCTGATCCTCGTCTTCGAGGAACTGCGCTCGATGCTGGTCGGCAACGACGTGCACGGCGTGAAGGCCCCCGACTGGCTGGCGGGCACGGTGCCGCTGGGCGAGCTGATGACCTACCCGGTGTACCGCCTGTTCGCCAGCGCCACCTGCATCGTCATCGGCGTCGCGCTCTACTTCGTCGTCAACCGCACCCGGCTGGGCATGATGATCCGCGCCGGCGCGAGCAACCGCGACATGGTGCGCGGTCTGGGCATCGACATCACGCGCCTGTACCGCATCGTCTTCGCCGGCGGCGTGGCGCTCGCCGCGCTGGCCGGCATGATCGCCGCGCCGATGAGCAGCGTGTACCCGGGCATGGGCGGCCACGTGCTGATCATCTGCTTCGTCGTCGTCGTCATCGGCGGCATCGGCTCGATCACCGGCGCGCTCGTCGCGTCGCTGCTGGTCGGCTTCGTCGACACCTTCGGCAAGGTCTTCTTCGCCGAGCTGTCGGGCATCGGCGTGTACCTGCTGATGGCGGTGATCCTGGTCTGGCGGCCCGAGGGCCTCATGAAGCGGGGTTACTGACATGGGGCCCCCACGCTCCCTCGCGGTCGCCGCCCCCCGTTGGAGTCTTGGGCGACGGACCGGCGGAGCCGGTTCCGTGCCCACCCTCGGTCCCGACCGCGTGACGCCATGACCCGCCTCGTCCCCTGGACCGCGCTCGTGCTGCTGGCCCTGCTGCCGCTGGTGCTGACGCCCTACACCACCGACCTCGTCGTCAAGATCGTCATCTTCGCGGTGTTCGCGCTGAGCCTCGAGCTGCTGGTCGGCATGACCGGCCTCGTGAGCCTGGGGCACGCGGCCTTCTTCGGGCTCGGGGCCTACGTGACCGTGCTCGCGTCGCCGGAGAACGACCCCGGCAACCTGCCGCTGCTGGCGCTGGCGGCGATGGCGGCGGCGGCGGCCTATGCGCTGTTCGTCGGCGCCTTGAGCCTGCGCACGAAGGGCGTGTACTTCATCATGGTCACGCTGGCGTTCGCGCAGATGGCGTACTTCGTGTTCCACGACACCAAGCTCGGCGGCGGCAGCGACGGCATCTACCTCAACGTGCGCCCGGTGCTCGGGCCGCTGGACGGCGGCGACAAGCTGCACTTCTACTACCTCGCGCTCGCCGTGCTGGCCGGCACCTATGGCCTGCTGGCACTGCTGCGGCGCAGCCGCTTCGGCCACGCGCTGGCGGGCATCCGCGTCAACGAGCAGCGCATGCGCGCTGCCGGCTTCGCGACCTACGGCTACAAGCTGGCCGCCTTCGTGATCGCCGGCGCGCTGGCCGGGCTGGCAGGCTTCCTGCTCGCGGTGAAGGACGGCTTCGTCAACCCCGAGCTGCTGTCCTGGCACGAGAGCGGCGCGGTGCTGCTGATGATCATCCTCGGCGGCATCGGCCACCTGCGCGGCGCCGTCATCGGCGCCGCCGCCTTCGTGCTGCTGAAGGAGCTGTACGCGACGCCGGCGTTCGTCGGCAACCTGCTCGCCGACCACTGGCAGCTGACGCTGGGCTTCACGATCATCGCCTTCGTCGCGCTGCTGCCGAAGGGGCTGATCGGCCTGCGGGAGCGGCTGAAGTGACCGCGCTGCTGGCCTGCGACGGCCTCACGCGCCGCTTCGGCGGTCTCACCGCCGTGAGCGGCGTGTCGCTCGAATTCGAGCTCGGCCAGGTGCACGCGGTGATCGGCACCAACGGCGCCGGCAAGTCGACGCTGATCAACATGCTGTCGGGCGAGCTGCCGTCGTCGGCCGGCATGGTCACGCTCGAAGGCCGCGACATCATCGACTGGCCGCAGCCGAAGCGCGCGCGCGCCGGCATCGGCCGCAGCTACCAGCGCACGACGATCTTTCCCGAGTTCAGCGTGTTCGAGAACTGCCGCCTCAGCGCGCAGGCCGCGCATGCGCGGCCGTGGGCGGTGTGGGAGCCGGCCGCCACCTGCCGCGCCAGCGGCCCGATCGCGCGCGCCGCCCTCGAAGCCGCCGGCCTCGCCGACATGGCCGAGCGCACGGCCGGTTCGCTCAGCCACGGCGGCAAGCGCCAGCTCGAGATCGCGATGTGCCTGGCCACCGAGCCCAAGGTGCTGCTGCTCGACGAACCGCTCGCCGGCATGGGCGCCGAGGAGACCGACCGCATGCTCGAACTGCTGGCGCGGCTGAAGCAGGGCCACGCGATCCTGCTCGTCGAGCACGACATGGACGCCGTCTTCCGCATCGCCGACCGCATCACCGTGATGGTCAACGGCGAGGTCATCGCGAGCGACGCACCGGCCGCCATCCGCACCAACCGCGACGTGCAGATCGCCTACCTCGGCGGGCACTGACATGCTGAGCGTCGAAGGCCTCAACACCCACTACGGCGACAGCCACATCCTGCGCGGCGTGGGCCTCGATCTGCCGGCGGGCACCGCGCTCGGGCTGCTGGGCCGCAACGGCATGGGCAAGACGACGCTGATCCGCTCGGTGATGGGCTACGTGCGCGCCACCTCGGGCCGCGTGCAGTGGCAGGGCCGCGACGTCACCGGCTGGCCGCCGGAGAAGATGGCGCGGCTGGGCATCGGCTACGTGCCCGAAGGGCGCGGCATCTTCCCGAACCTGTCGGTGCGCGAAAACCTCGTGATGTCGGCGCGCGCCGGCACCGACGGCAAGACCGCGTGGACCTTCGACCGCGTGATGGCCACCTTCCCGCGCCTGGCCGAACGGCTGGACCACGGCGGCCAGCAGCTGTCCGGCGGCGAGCAGCAGATGCTGTCGATCGGCCGCGCGCTGATGACGAACCCGCAGCTGATGATCCTGGACGAAGCCACCGAAGGCCTGGCGCCGCTGATCGTGGCCGAGATCTGGCGCGTCGTCGGCGCCATCCGCGCCACCGGCATCAGCACGCTCATCGTCGACCGCAACTACCGCGAGGTGCTGGCCCACACCGACCGCGCGGTGGTGCTGGAGAAGGGCGTGGTCGTGATGGCCGGCGAGTCCGGCGCGCTGGACCACGACGAACTGGGGCAGCGGCTGGGCGTGTGAGGCTCAGCGTGCCAGCCAGGCGCGCAGCGCGACGCGCGCGTCCTGGACGAAGCCCGGCCCCCAGGCGCGGTGGTCGAGCGCGGGCCAGTCGTCGAGCATCCATTCCAGCGTGCCGAACAGGCGCGCGGTGATCAGCGTGTCGACCTGGTGCGCGGCATCCGGTGGCAGCGGCCGTTCGTCGGCATAACCCTCGAACAGCGCAGCGTGAAGCGCCGGGTAGGCCGCGCGGTGGTCGGCGTGGCCCGCCAGCGGGTGGCGCAGGAACTGCAGCGTGGCCGCGAGGTCCATCGCGCGGTGGCCCCAGCCGCAGTCGCTGAAGTCGATCGCGCCGGCAGCGCCGCGCACGAACAGCAGGTTCCAGGGGTGCAGGTCGCCGTGGATCAAGCCCCAGGTCTCGGCTGCGCGGCCGAAGGCGCCGATCTCGGCCACGAGGCGTGCCGCCGCCGGGCGCAGCACGGCGCGCAGCGCGGCCGGCAGGCGTTCGGCGCCGGGCCGCGTGCCGGCGGCCCACGGCCCCAGGTCGAGCGGCATGGCCTCGCGCTGCAGGCGCACGCGGCCGGCGGCGGTCTGGGCGCTGGCGATGCGGTGCGCGGCGCCGGTGAAGCGGCCCACCTGCCGCAGGCGCGCCGGCGTCAGGCCGCGGTCGTGCTGGCGGCCGCCCAGCCAGGTCAGCAGCACGGCGGGGCGGCCGTCTGGCGACACGAGCCGGCGCCGCCCGCCCGGTGCGGCGCACGGCCGCGGCACGTGCAGGCCGGCGTCGGCGAGCGCGGCCAGCCAGTCGAGCTCGGTGTCGATCGCGGCCGCATCGGCCGTGGCCGCCGGGTACAGGCGCAGCGCGAGGTCAGCGCCCTGCCGCGGCCGCACGCGCCACACCTCGTGCGCCAGGTTCGCCACGCGGCGCAGCGCCACGGCTTCGACGCCGAAGCGCCGGAGCAGGGTCGACGCCGCGGCTTGGGTCACGCCGCGAGTGTCGCCGGCCGTGACTTCCGCCCGCCAGCGAAGAACGGCCCGGGCCTAACATTTGGGCACATGGACAGCACCTCGTCGATCGCGCTCTCGGGCATGCAGGCCGCGCAGGCGAGCCTGGGCGCCACGGCGCACAACATCGCGAACCTCGCCACGCCGGGCTTCCGCCGCCAGACGGTGGAAGCCACGCCGCTGGCCGGCGGCGGCGTCACGACGAGCGTGCACCAGGCCAGCGAGCCGGGCGACGACATGGCCACCGACATGGTCGGCCTGCTGACCTCGAAGAACGCGTTCCTGGCCAACCTGGCCGTCTTCCGCACCGGCGACCGCATGCTCGGCTCGCTGCTAGACGCCACCAGCTGAACGGCAGGCGCGGCGCTACTTTCGCCGCATCTCCAGCCACAGCAGGTACAGGCCGGAGAGCACCACCACCGCCGCGCCAGCGATCACGAACGCGTCGGGCACCTGGTTGAACACCAGCCAGCCCCACAGCGCCATGTAGAGGATCTGCTGGTAGATGAACGGCGCCAGCACCGCCGCCGACGCGTGGCGGTGCGCCTGCGCCACGAACTGATGGCCGAGCCCGCCCGCCAGCCCGCACAGCGCCACCACGCCCCAGGTGAGCCCGTCCGCAGGCCATTGCCACTGCAGCAGCGCGAAGGGGGTCAGCCAGGCGGCGGCGATGAAGGCCGAGACGAGCTGGATCGACTCCGGCGAGTCGGTCGCCGCCATGCGGCGCGTCAGCAGGTTGAACGCGGCATAGAACAGCGCGTTCAACACCGACAGGATGATCGCCGGGTGGAAGGCCTGCGAACCGGGCCGGATGACGAGCAGCACGCCGGCCAAACCGACGACGATGGCGACCCAGCGCCGCGCGTCGAGCCGCTCGCCCAGCCACCAGGCCGACAGCAGCGCGATGAGGATGGGCACCGAGAACTGGATCGCACCGGTCTCCGCGAGCTGCAGGTACTGCAGCGCGAAGAAGTTCAGCGCCGTCATCGCCGCGAGCATGCTGCCGCGCAGCAGGTGCTGCTTGGGCGCGTGCAGCCTGAAGAGCGCGGCGCCGTGCAGCGGCAACAGCACGGTCCCCATCAGCAGCACATGGGTCAGGAAGCGCAGCCAGACCACTTCCATGACGGGCAGCGTCTGCACGAGCCACTTCGCGCAGGCGTCGAGCAGCGCGAAGCACAGGGTGGCCAGCGTCACCAGGCCGATGCCGATGCGCCGCTGGCGCGGGTCGTCGGCCTTGAGCATGGGGTCGATTCTCGCCGCCAGGCCGGCCGCGCGCGTGCAGCCTCGCGCTGCACAATCGGCGCTCGCACAGGAGACATCCGACGTGATCCTCGAAATTGCCGACATCCGCATCGCCCCCGGCCAGCAGGCCGCCTTCGACGAAGCCATCCAGCGTGGTCTGAGCACGGTGATCAGCCGCGCGAAGGGCTGCAAGGGATGGAAGGTCAACAAGGGCGTCGAGAGCCCCGAGCGCTACATCCTGCAGATCTTCTGGGAGACGCTGGAAGACCACACCGTCACGTTCCGCCAGGGCCCGCTGTTCACCGAGTGGCGCGCCATCGTCGGCCCCTTCTTCGCGGCACCGCCGGTGGTGGAGCACTTCGTGCTCGTCGGCAAGTCGTGAGGGGCGCGGTGCCGGCTCGCGGCACGTTGCGGACGTTCGTTCTGTGGCGGTCGCGAGCGCCCGGGGAGCCCCACTGCGCTCATGTCCCCCGCGTCGGGCTGCGCCCGCCGCTCCTCCTTTACTTCGCTCCGTGGGGCACCCCGTGCACTCGCTCCGGCACCGGTGGTGGCGTGCGACCTGCGGGCACGCCACATGGGTGCCGGGCCGAGGACGCCGGGTGCCGGGTGGAGCGAAGTAAAGGAGGAGCGCTGGGCGCAGCCCAGCGCGGGGGACATGAGCGGAGCCCGGCACCCGGTGGCCTCGGCCATCACGCCAATCCGAGCACGCGAGTGACTGCCATGCGCCGAAAGCCGCCATCGCGTCAATCCGCCACGATGTTGGCCTGCCGGATCGCGGCGGTCCACTTGTCGACGTCGCGCGAAATCATCGAGCCGAACTCGTCGGGCGTGGTCGTCAGCGGTACCGACGCGAGGCCGACGATGCGTTCCTTCACGTCGGCCTGCTGCACGATGGCGTTGACTTCGCGGTTCAGGCGCTCGACCACCGCCTTCGGCGTGCCGCGCGGCGCCAGCAGACCGTACCAGAGGTCGACCTCGAAGCCGCGCAGCCCAGCTTCGCCCACCGTGGGCAGGTCCGGGGCCAGCGCGGTGCGGCGGTCGCTGGCCAGCGCCAACGCGCGCATCTTGCCGGCGGCCACTTGCGGGAAGATGTCCGACGGCACCGAGAAGAAGAAGTCGACCTCGCCGGTGATGATGGCGGGCACCGTCTGCGCGCCGCCCTTGTAGGGCACGTGGCCGATCTTGATGCCGGCCATGGCGTTGAAGAGCTCGGTCGCGATGTGGCTCACCGAGCCGTTGCCGGTGGAGGCGTAGTTCAGCTTGCCCGGCGCCGCCTTCGCGCCGGCGATGAGGTCGGCCACCGTCTTGAAGCGGCTGCCTGCGCCCACTGCCAACACCAGCGGCATGTTGGCCGCCGTGGCCACCGGCGCGAAATCGCGCACCGGGTGGTAGGTGGGCGACTTCTGCAGGCCGTAGGCCACCGCGCCGGGGCCGGCATTGGTGAACAGCAGCGTGTGGCCATCGGGGTCGGCCTTGGCGACCATCGCGCTGCCGATCTGCCCGGCCGCACCCGGCTTGTTCTCGACGACCACGGTCTGGCCGAGCGCGGGCCCGAGCTTCTGCGCGATGAGCCGCGCCATCAGGTCGGTCGACCCGCCGGGCGGGTAGGCGACGACGATGCGGACCGGCTTGCTCGGCCAGTCCTGCGCCAGCGCCGGGGTCGCGGCCACGGCCAGCAGAAGTGCGGGCATCAGGCCCAGCAGGTGTCGTCTCATCCAAGGTCTCCGAAAGGGTGGGTGGTCAGTCGTCGACGACGGCGAAGCCGTTGTCGAGCGCGACACGGTCGCGTTCGAGCACACGGGTGCGGAAGTGCGCGCCGCCGTCGACACGCCAGATCTCGGTGCGCAGCGTCTCGCCGGGAAACACCGGCGTCGTGAAACGCGCGCTCATGCCACGCAGGCGCGCCGGCTCGTAGGCGCACAGCGTGCGCAGCAGCGCGTGGCCCGCCACGCCGTAGGTGCAGCGGCCGTGCAGGATGGGCCGCTCGTAGCCCGCTGCGCGCGCCACCGCCGGCAGCGCGTGCAGCGGGTTCCAGTCGCCCGACAGGCGGTAGATCAGCGCCGCCTGTGGCAGCGTCGGCAGGTCGCAGACGGCGTCCGGCGCGCGGGCCGGCACGGCGTGGCGCTCGATGGGGGCCGCGATGACGCCGGCGCCGCAGCCACCCTCGTCGAGGAAGAAGCTGCTCGATGTGAGCGTGGCGATGCGCACGCCGCAGCTGGCGTCGCGGATCTCGGTGCGGTTGTAGACCAGCAGCCCGCGGCCCGGCCCCTTGTCGACGAGGCCGAGCACCCGCGTGTCGCCTTCCAGTTCGGCGTCGGTCGGCAGCGGCGCCTCGATCTCGAAGCGCTGCTCGCCGTGCAGCACGCGGCCCGGCTGCACGCCGGCCGCGGCGTAGGCGGCCAGCAGCGGCGGGTAGGTCAGCGTGATCGCCATCGTCGGCAGCACGCGCAGGCCGTCTTCGTAGACGAAGGGCAGCTGCGCTTCGTCCAGCGGGTCGGCGCCGAGGCCGACGCCCAGCGCGTAGAGCATCACGTCACGCGGGGCCACGCGCTGGCGCGCGAGGAGGCGGATCGCGCGCAGCGCGTCGAGGTCGAGCGCCACCGGACTACTGCTTCTCGATGCGGGCGTCGCGCACCACGCGCTGGTACTTGGCGATTTCGCGCGCCAGCAGGTCCGCGTACTCCTTCGGGCCCATCGCGACCGGGTCGAGCGCGACGGCGCGGTACTGCTGCTGCACGTCTTCGGCCGCCACCGCCTTCGCGATCTCGTCGGCCAGGCGTTGCAGGATGGGCGGCGGCGTGCCCGCCGGCGCCAGGATGCTGATCCAGCCGTTGTAGTCGAAGTCCTTGTAGCCCAACTCCAGCATCGTCGGCACGTCGGGCAGCGCCGGCGAGCGCTTGCCGCTCAGCACCGCCAGCGCCTTCGTGCGGCCGGCCTGCACCAGGCGCGTGGCCGAGCCCAGCGAATCCGGTGCCACGCTGAGGCGGCCACCGATGAGGTCGTTCGCCGCCTCCGCAGGCCCCTTGTAGGCGATGGGCGCGAGGTCCAGCCCAGCCTGCAGGTTCAGCGCTTCCATCGAGATGCGGTACAGGCCGGCCGAGTTGGCATAGCTCATCGTGCCCGGCGCCTTCTTGGCCGCCGCCACCAGTTCAGCCACCGTGTTGTACGGCGCGTCCTTCGCGGCCAGCAGCACGAGCGTGGTGCCGGCGATCACGGAGACGGGCGCGAAGTCCTTCTGGATGTCGAACGGCGGCACCTTCAACAGCACGCCCGGCACCACGGTCGACGACACGCTGCCGACCACCAGCGTGTGGCCGTCCGGCGCCGCGCGCGCCACCGCCTGCATCGCGATCTGGCCGTTCGCGCCCGGCCGGTTCTCGACGACCACCGACTGCCCCAGCGGCCCGGCGATCTTCTGTGCCACGAGCCGTGCGCTGATGTCCGACGTGGAGCCGGCGGTGAACGGCACGACGAGCGTGATCGTCTTCGTCGGAAACGCCGGCTGCGCGACCGCGGCGCCACAGAAGGCGAGCGTGGCGACGGCCACGGACCAGGGAGCGGACTTCTTCACGGGGCGTCTCCGGATCGACCTCGGCGGATCGGTTCGGTCCATTCTAACAATGGTTGGACCTTTTTGAAACGAACCGGACGCACCCGCGGCGTCCGGGCTTTCCCGGGGCGTCTCTCAGACGCGCTCGGCGTCCAGCTCGACGCGCCCTCGGGCACGCCAGCGCGGCCCGAACAGCAGCGCCAGCGCCACCAGCATCACGCACCCCAGGACGAGGAAGCTGTGCTGCACGCCCAGACGCTCGGCCAGCAGGCCGGCCACCAGCTGTGCGATCGGGATCACGCCGTTGAAGGCAACGAGGATCAGCGCGATCAGCCCGTTGCGCGCCTGCGGCGGCACCGTGCGGTGCAGCATCGCCGAGGTGCCGGTGGACACCATCGTCATGCCGAAGCCGACCATGCCGAAGCACAGCAGCGTGAGCGGCAGCCAGTTGCTGCTGCCCAGGCCCAGCAGCGCCAGCGCCACCAACCACGGCAGCGGCACCGGCAGGCGGCGCAGCGCGCCGTCGGCCATGCCGGTCGACAGCACCAGCGCCGCCGTCAGCGCGCCCGCGCCGGCGGCGCCGAAGAACAGGCTGGTGTAGTGCGCGGTGTCGCCGAACACGCGGTCGGCCAGCACCGGTACCAGCGTCTGGTAGCCGCCGACGAAGGTGGCCATGCAGGTGACGATGGGCAGGAACAGGCTGCCGAAGCGGTCGCGGCGCACGAAGTCGAGCGCGCCGCGCAGGCCCTGCCGCCCTTCCACCGGCGGCGCCGCGTGCGCGCCCGGCTCGGTGCGCACGTGCAGCACGCAGCCGATCATCACGACCAGCGCGACGGCGCTGAACACGAAGCCCCAGCCGGCGCCGACGGTCGAATACATCAAGGCCGCGAGCGCCGGCCCGGTCATGCGCGCCACCTGGTAGACCACGGTGTTCAGCGCCACCGCGCCGCCGATGCGGTCCGGGTGCGAGACCGAGGTGGCCAGCAGCATCTGGCGCGCCGGCTGCTCCATGCCGTTCAGAACGCCGCGCCCCACCGCCAGCGTCAGCAGCACGGCGGTCGACAGCCGGTCCAGGCCGGTGAAGACCGCCAGCGCCAGCGCCACCGCCAGCCCGCCGGCCAGCACCCACAGCGTGCGGCGGCGTGCGTTGGCTTGCGTGAGCCCGGCCGCGAACAAGGGCGTGATCAGCAGGCCCGGCACGTAGAGCAGGAAGTTCAGCAGCCCCAGCAGCGCCGGCGAGCGCGTCATGCCCCACAGCACCAGGTTGAGCATGATGTCCAGCACCCAGGTGCCCATGATGGACACCGACTGCCCGAACACGTACACGCGCACGTTGCGCTCGACGAGCGCCGGGAACCAGGTGCTCCAGGGCAGGCGCAGCGGGTTCACGGAACGGCGCGGTCAGTCAAACGTGGCCAGCCCCGGCCGCGCCCACGGCACGGCGGCGAGGCGGCCGGTGCGCGACAGCGTGACGAATGCCGTGCGCCGGTCGGCGCCGCCGAAGGCGATGTTGGTCGTCGAGCGGTCGGGCATCGGCACCTGCTCGACCAGGCCGCCGGTCGGCGCGACCACCGTGATGCCGGCCAGCCCCGGCATCGCGCAGGTGGCGATGGCGATGTTGCCGCCCTCCTCCACCGCCAGCGAATCGAAGAGGCCGTAGTGCGGCAGCGCGAACAGCAGCCGCCCCGGCGTGTTGTGCGGCCAGACTTGCAGCGCCAGTTGCCCCGGCGCGGCGACGTCGAAGGCCCAGAGCCGCGCCGTCACCGTCTCCGCCACGTAGAGCGTGCGGCCGTCGGGCGAAAGGCCGATGCCGTTGGGTGTCAGCATCGGGAACACGACCTGGCGGATCGCCGAGCCGTCGGCGCGCGCGTGGAACACGCGGCCGCGCTGCACGTGCGTGGTGCCGAGCTCGCCGAGGTCGGTGAACCAGAAGCCGCCGTGGCCGTCGAACACGAGGTCGTTCGGGCCCGACAGCGGCGTCTCGCCGCAGCGGTCGTACAGGCGTTCGACGCGGCCGGTGGCGAGGTCGATGCGCTCGATGCGGCCGCCCGAGTAGCTGGCCGGGCGGCCGTGCGGGTACAGCCCGCCGTCGGCGTCGCGGTGCCACTCGAGGCCGCCGTTGTTGCAGACGTAGAGCGCGCCATCGGGGCCCAGTGCAGCGCCGTTCGGCCCGCCGCCGGGCGTGGCGATCACGTCGACGCGGCCGTCCGGCCGACAGCGGCTGATGCGGCCGTGCGCGATCTCGACGAAGGCCACCGAGCCGTCGTCGAGCACCACCGGGCCTTCGGGGAAGCCCAGGCCTTCGGCCAGGATGCGGGGTTGCGCGCTCATGCGGGTGTCTCCAGCGATTGTCGGCTCAGCGCCCGCGCCACAGCGGCGCGCGGTGCTCGGCGAAGGCGCGCGGGCCCTCGCGCGCGTCCTCGCTCTCGAAGATGCGTTCGGCCACCTCGTGCGCGTGGCGGCGCAGTTCGGCTTCGTCGGTGTCGTGCGCGCGGCGCGCCACTTCCAGGCTGCCCTGCACCGCCAGCGGCGCGTTCGCGGCGGCACGGGTGGCGATGCGCAACGCCTCGGGCATCAGCTCGTCGGGCGCAACGGCGCGGTTGACGAGGCCCAGTTCGGCCGCGCGCCGTGCGTCCAGGCTGCCGCCGGCGGCAATGATCTCGATGGCCACGCCACGCGGCAGCACGCGCGGCAGGCGGAACACGCCGCCGGCGCTGGCCACCAGGCCGCGCGACACCTCGGGCAGGCTGAAGTGGGCGTCGGTCGACGCGATCGCCATGTCGCAGGCCAGCACGAGCTCGAAGCCGCCGGCGACCGCCGGGCCGTTGACGGCGGCGATCCACAGCTTGCGGCGCGGCGCGAAGACGAAGCCGGCGAAGCCGCCATCCGGCGTGCTGCGCGACGCGGCGTCGGCGCCGGCCGCCATCTCCTTCAGGTCGGCGCCGGCGCAGAAGGCCTGCCGGCCGGCGGCGGTGAGGATCGCGACGCGCAGCGACGGGTCGGCCTCGATCGTCTTCACCGCGCGGTCGAGCGCCTGCGCGAGCGCGCCGTTGACGGCGTTGCGTCGCTGCGGCCGGTTCAGCGTGACGACGGCGACGTGCTCGCCTTCGCGGCGCAGCAGCACCGCATCGTCTTCGGGGGATGTCGCGTTCATGGTGGGTCCGGTGAAGGGTCGGTCAGGCGACGACGCCGGCGGCGCGCAGCGCGGCGATGTCGTCGGCGTGCAGGCCGGCTTCGCGCAGGATCTCGTCGCTGTGCTGGCCGAGCGCCGGCGCGGCGCACGGGTGCACCTTGGTCTCGCCGTCGATCTGGATCGGGTTCGCGACCGTGAGGCCGGTCCCCGGAATGCCGTCGCCCGGCACCAGCGCGCCGGCGTGGCGCATCTGCTCGTCGTGCACGACGTCGGCGGTGCGCGCGATGACGCCCACCGTCTGGCCAGCGGCTTCGAACAGCGCCTGCCAGTCGGCGCTGTCGCGCGCGGCGAAGGCGGTGTCGAGCTCGCGCGCCAGCTCGGCGGCGTGGGCGCGGCGCGCCGGCTGGGTGGCGAAGCGCTCGTCGACGAGCGCCCAATCCAGGCCAACGAGGCGCGCGAAGCCGGGCCAGAGCTTGTCTTCGGCGATCAGGCTGAGGATGAACCAGCGGCCGTCGCGGCAGCGGTAGTAGTTGGTCAGCGCATTGCGCGGCCGCGTGCGCGGCTGGCGGTAGACGACCTCGCCGCCGACGAGCGCGGCCTGGATCGACATCGCGTTCGCCCACGCGCCGTTGGCCAGCAGCGAGGTGCCGACCCAGCCACCGCGGCCGGTGCGTTCGCGCCGGTACAGCGCCGTGACGATGGCGGCGAACAACATGCCGCCGCTCGGCTGGTCGCCCTGGCCGTTGGCGGCGTTGGCGGGCGGGCCGTCGGGGTCGGGGCGCACCAGGTCCGCGAGGCCGCTGCGCGCCCAGTAGGTGGTGGCGTCGTAGCCGGGCTTGTTCGCTTCCGGGCCGCTCTCGCCGTAGCCGGTGAGCGACGCGTAGACGAGGCGCGGGTTCAGCGGCTCGATCTGCGGCCAGTCCAGCCCCAGCTTCGGGCGCAGCGGCAGCGGGTGGTTCGTGATCAGCACGTCGGCGCCGCGCACCAGCCGGTGCAGCACGGCCTGGCCTTCGGCGCGCTTCAGGTCGAGCGCCAGCGCGCGCCGGTTGCGGCACACCTGCATCCACAGGTAGTTGTGCTCCGACACCGCGAGGTTGGGCACCTTGTAGACCTTGCGGAAGGTGTCGCCCTCGCCCGGCGGCTCGATCTTGATCACGTCGGCGCCGAAGTCCGACAGCATCGTCGCCGCCGCCGGCGCGGCGATGTAGCCGGCCGCGTCGATGACCTTGAGCCCTTCGAACACCCTCATCGCAACGCTCCCAGGTCGAGCCAGACCTTGCCGATGGAATCGCGGCCGGCCAGCGCGGCCAGCGCCTGCGGCGCTTCGTCGAAAGCAAAGGCGCGGCCCGGCGGCAACGGCAGTTCGCCGGCACGCCACGCGGCGTAGACCTCGTGCGTGAGCTGCGCCGACAGCGCCGCATCGCGCTTGCGCACCTCGCCCCACAGCACGCCGATGGCGCTGGCGTTGTGCAGCAGCAGCCGGTTCGCCGGCAGCGCCGTCAGCGAGCCGCCGGCGAAACCGATGACGAGGTAGCGCGCGCCGAAGGCCAGGCAGCGCAGGCTCTGCGCGCCGGTGTCGCCGCCCACGGGGTCGTAGACGACGTCGACACCGCCGGGCGCGGCGGCCCGCACCGCGTCGACCCAGTCGCCGGCCTGCGTGTCGATCGCCACGTCGGCCCCCATCGCCGTGCAGGCCGCCGCCTTCGCCGGCCCGCCGGCGCAGGCGATCACGCGCGCGCCGATGCGCTTGCCCAGCAGCAGCGCGGCGCTGCCGACGCCGCCGGCCGCGGCGTGCACCAGCAGCGTCTCGCCGGCCTTCAGCGCGGCGGCGTGGCGCAGCGCGTAGAGCGAGGTCGGGAAGTTGCTGCGCAAGGCCAGCGCGGCGCCGGCCGGCGTGTCGTCGCCGATGGCGACGACCTCGCTGCGCGGCACCAGCACGTACTCGGCGAAGCCACCCTGGCGGCTGGTGGAACTGGCGACGCGCGTGCCGGCGAGTGCATCGTCACCGACGATGCGGCCGACGACATCGCTGCCCGGCGTGAACGGCAGCGGCGGCTTCACCTGGTAGCGGCCGCGCACGATCAGCGTGTCGCCGAAGGCCACGCCGGCGGCCTCCACGCGCAGCAGGTGCTGGTCGGGGCCGGGCACGGGCAGGTCGACCTCGCGCCGCTGCATCGTGCCGGCGTCGCTGAGGTCCTCGACGCGCCAGGCGCGCATCGTGCGCGGCAGGGTCATGCGAGCAGCGCGCGCCCGTTGGCCAGCACGACGAGGTCACGCTCGACGACGCGGCAGCGGAACGCCACCTCGCCGGCGGCCACGCGCCAGGCTTCCAGGCGCAGCGTCTCGCCCGGGTAGACCGGCGACGTGAGGCGGGCGCGGAAGTGCTTCAGCCGCGCCGGGTCGTAGCCGCAGAAGGCCTTGACAACGCCGTGGCAGGCCACGCCGTAGGTCGCCAGCCCGTGCAGGATGGGGCGCGCGAAGCCAGCCTTCGCCGCCACCGCCGGGTCCACGTGCAGCGGGTTGATGTCGCCGCTCAGGCGGTAGACCAGCGCCGCCTCGGGGCGGGTCGGCAGGTCCAGCACGAGTTCGGGCGCGGTGTCCGGTGTGGCGGGCGCCGGCGGTGCGGCCTCGTCGCCACCGCCCTGCTTCGAGAAGCCGCCGTCGCCGCGCAGGAACAGCACCTGCTCGGCGGTGGCGAGCAGCGTGCCGCTGGCCTCGTCGGTGATCAGCTTCTCGACGTGCAGCACCGCGCCCTTGCCCTCGCCCTTGTCGACGATGCGCGTGACGCGGCTCTGGCCGACGATGCGCGCCGCCGCCGGCAGCGGCGTGTGCAGCGTGACGGCCTGTTCGCCGTGCACGAGCTTCAGGAAGTCGATGCCGAGCTCGGTGCGGTCGCGCATCCAGAAGCCGGGCGAGGCCAGCACCGCGGCCATCGTCGGCAGCACGACGAGATCGCGCTCGTAGGTGAAGCGCAGTTGCGCCGCGTCGAGCGGGTCGTGGCCGATGCCGACGCCCAGCGCGTAGAGGATGCTGTCCTTCGTGGTGTACGCGTGGCGCACCTCGCCGCTGCGCCAGGCCTTGGTCTTCTCGAAGTCGATCATGGGGTTCCGCTTTCAGGTGCGGCCGGCCAGCGGAAGGCCGCCGGTTCGCGGGCCGCGAAGCGGCGCACCGCCTCGCGCGTGAAGTCGCTGCCGGCGGCCAGGGCCTGGCCGGCGGCTTCGAGGTCGAGCATGGTCGTCAGGTCGCTCTGCAGCGACGCGTTCAGCGCCTGCTTCGACAGGCTGAACGCCACCGCCGGGCCCGCGGCCAGGCTGGCCGCCAGCTGCTGTGCGCGCGGCCGCAGCGCGGCCGGGGCGAGCACCTCGAGCGCCAGGCCCATCGCCTTCGCTTCGGCGGCACCGAACTCGCGCGCCGAATACACCAGTTCCTTCGCGCGCTGCAGGCCGACGATGCGTGGCAGCGTGTACCAGGCGCCGCAGTCGGGCACGAGGCCGATGCGGTGGAAGACCAGCGCCATGCGGACGCGGTCGCTGACGAGCACGAGATCCGCCGCGAGCGCGATGCTGACACCGGCGCCGTAGGCCACGCCGTCCACCGCCGCGACGAGCGGCTTGCCCAGCCCCAGCAGCGCGAGCGTGAGGTCGCGGTAGCGCGCCATCGCGGCGCGCCGCTGTTCGGGCGTGCGCGGGCCGCCGCTGCCCATCGCCTTGACGTCGCCGCCGGCGCAGAAGTCGCTGCCGGCGCCGGTGATCACGACCGCGCGCACCGCCTCGTCGGCGTTCAGCGCGCGCAGCGTGGCCGTCAGCTCGTCGGCCATCAACGGCGACAGCGCGTTCTTCGCGTCGGGGCGGTTCAACGTGACGGTGGTGACGCCGTCGGCCGTGTCGACGATCAGGGTCTCGAGCGTCATGCCGGGGCCTCCTCGCGAACCGAGAGCGGCACGCCGTCTTCCATCACATCGCAGTACTCGGTCATGCCCAGCACGCGGTGCTCGCCGCAGCGGTACTCGGTCATGCTCTCGGTGATGCGGGTGTAGCGGCGCAGGTCGGGGCTGCCCTTCAGCTTGTGGCGCAGCGGCACGGTGGTCAGCACGCGGCCGGTCACGGTGTACTCGCCCTGCGCCGTCTTCACCCAGGCCGTGAGGCCGCGCGGCACGTAGGCGCTGTCGTAGTCGGTCTCGATGCGGCCGTCGAGCACGGGTTCATAGACACCGTTGCGCAGCACGTTGCCGCTGACCGGCAGCGCGCGCCCGCCCTTCGGCTTGATCGACAGCAGCACGCCGAAGTCGCGGCTGAAGGTGACCGGCAGCCACTTGTACCAGCTGAAGCTGTGCCAGTGGCGCGGCCCCCAGGACTTGTCGCGGTAGCCGGTGCCGTTGCGCAGTTCGTGCCGCGTGCCGGCGATCGTCACGTGGCCGGACACCGCCAGGTTCTGCTCGGTGTGGCCGCGGTAGACCGCGTGCTCGGGGTCCAGGGCCCAGCGGCTGCCGTCGAGGTTGACGATCTCGCCGCCGTGCATCGGCGAGACGCCTTCGAACTCGAGCGCGATCGTCGCCGCCACCTTCGGGAAGCGCTTGAAGGCGCTGCTCGGGTCGGCCATCGCCATCGGGTCGTCCATCAGCAGCAGCTCGCCTTCGTAGCTGACGCGCAGGCGCTTGAACGGCTCCACGACCTCGAAGCGCATGCCAGCCGCCGCCATCTCGCGGTTGTGCGTGATCTGCGGGCGGCCGAACATGAAGCCGACGCGGCCGTCCGGCAGGTAGACGCAGCAGCTCATCTCCGCGTGCCCTTCGTTCGGCCGGTTGCCGATGCGCACCCACAGGCCGATGCCGGCCGCGCTGTCGAAGGCATTGAAGTACATGCTTTCGTTGTAGTTGCCGGCCGCCTCCGGCGTGTGCGTGTATTCGTCCTGCGGGTAGAGCTTGAGGCGGGTGTTCGGGGGCATGTACATGGTGGGTCAGCCTTTCGCGGGCAGCCAGGGTTGCAGTTCGAGGCGGCCGATCTGGTTGCGGTGCACCTCGTCGGGGCCATCGGCGATGCGCAGGCCGCGCGCCTGCGCGTACGAACGCGCGAGGATGAAGTCGTCGCTGACGCCGGCGGCGCCGTGCAGCTGGATCGCCCAGTCCATCACGCGGCAGGCCATCTGCGGCGCGGCCACCTTGATCATCGCGATCTCCTTGCGCGCGCCCTTGATGCCCACGGTGTCCATCTTCCAGGCCGCGTGCAGCGTGAGCAGGCGCGCCTGGTCGATCAGCACGCGCGCCTCGGCGATGCGCTCCAGCGTCACCGTCTGGCTGGACAGCGGCTTGCCGAAGGCGACGCGGTTCGCGGCGCGCTTGCACATCAGCTCCAGGCAGCGCTCGGCGCGGCCCACCAGGCGCATGCAGTGGTGGATGCGGCCGGGGCCGAGCCGACCCTGCGCGATCTCGAAGCCGCGGTCCTCGCCGAGCAGGATGTTGGCCACCGGCACGCGCACGTTCTCGTACAGCACCTCGCTGTGGCCGTGCGGCGCGTCGTCGTAGCCGAAGACCGACAGGTTGCGCACGACGGTGATGCCCGGTGTGTCGCGCGGGATCAGCAGCATCGACTGCTGGCGGTGCTTGTCCGCGGCGTCGGGGCTTGTCTTGCCCATGAAGATGATCAGCGTGCAGCGCGGGTCGGCGATGCCCGAGGTCCACCACTTGCGGCCGTTGACGAGGTAGTGGTCGCCGTCGCGTGTGATCTCGGCCTCGATGTTGGTGGCGTCGGACGACGCGACCTCGGGCTCGGTCATCGAGAAGCACGAGCGCGTGCGCCCCTCCAGCAGCGGCTGCAGCCAGCGCGCCTGCTGTTCCGGCGTGCCGTAGCGCGCCAGGATCTCCATGTTGCCGCTGTCGGGTGCCGAGCAGTTGAACACTTCGCTGGCGATCGGCGAGCGGCCCATGATCTCGGCCAGCGGCGCGTAGTCGACGTTGGACAGGCCGGCGCCGTGCACGGGGTCGGGGAGGAACAGGTTCCACAGGCCTTCGGCCTTGGCCAGCGCCTTCAGCCTTTCCATCACCGGCGGTTCGTGCCAGCGGCCGTGGCGGTCGAGCTCGGCCTTGAATTCGGCCTCGGCCGGATAGACGTGCCGGTCCATGAAGGCCTGCAGGCGTTGCTGCAGGTCCTGGGCGCGCGGCGAGAGCGTGAAGTCCATGGGGTTCAGCGCCCAGCGGGCGCGAGGTGATCGAAGGGCAGGCGCAGCCCGGCGCGCGGCCAGTCCAGCGCCACCAGGCGGCCGGTGGACGACAGCGTGACGAAGGCGGTGCGCAGGTCCGG
>CAUJHQ010000086.1 GCA_963204815.1 Pseudomonadota bacterium
GGAGGGCTGCAGCGTGTGGGTGGTGCCCAGCGCCCAGATCACCGCCAGCGACCCTGGCGACAAGGGCATGTACTTCGACCCGGCCGAAGACAAGGTGTACCGCCACCCCACCTTCTACAAGCTCCCGACCGAAGTCGACCACATGTGAGCCCCCGGCCATGACCGCCTCCATCCAACTTGAACACACGCCCCAGCTGCAGTACCTGCTGCGCCTGGGTGACACCTGCCTGATCCTGGGCCAGCACCTGGGCGAGTGGTGCGGCCACGGCCCGGTGCTCGAGGAAGACATCGCGCTCACCAACATGGCGCTCGACCTGCTGGGCCAGTCGCGCGCGCTGCTCACCCATGCCGGCAAGCTGGAAGGCCAGGGTTTCGACGAAGACCAGCTCGCCTTCCTGCGCGACGAGGGCGACTTCCGCAACCTCACGCTCGTCGAGCAGCCGATGCGCCGCACCAGCGCGCATTCGCCCGGCGGCGACTTCGCCGACACCGTGCTGCGCAACCTCTTCGTCGCCACCTGGCTGAAGCTGGCCTGGGAGCGGCTGCGCACGTCGGCCGACGCCGACCTCGCCGCCATCGCCGGCAAGGCGCTGAAGGAGGCGCGCTACCACCAGCAGCACGCCGCCGACTGGGTGGTGCGGCTGGGCGACGGCACCGAGGAATCGGCGCGCCGCCTGCGCGCCGCGCTGGAACGCGCGTGGCCGTTCACGGCCGAGATGTTCGCCGCCGATGCGGTCGACGACGCGGCGCAGGCCAGCGGGCTGGGGCCCGCGCGCTCGTCGCTGCGCGAGGCGTGGGAAGCCGAGATCGCCGAATGCTTCGCCGAGGCGCAGCTGGCCGTGCCGGCCGCCACGCGCTTCGTCAGCACCGGCAGCGTCGGCGTGCACAGCGAGCACATGGGCTTCATCCTCGCCGAGATGCAGGGCCTGCAGCGCGCGCACCCGGGCGGCAAGTGGTGAATCTCGACCGCGCCTGGGCCGCGCTCGACGCCGTGCCGGACCCCGAGGTGCCGGTGCTGAGCGTGCGCGACCTCGGCATCGTGCGCGACGTGCGCGCCGCAGCGGATGGCGGCGTCGAGGTGGTGCTGACGCCCACCTACAGCGGCTGCCCCGCCACCGAGGTCATCGCCGCCAGCGTGCGCGACGCCATCGTCGCCGCCGGCCTCGGCCCGGTCACGGTGACGCAGCAGCTCGCGCCCGCGTGGACCACCGACTGGATCAGCGACGACGGCCGCCGCAAGCTGCGCCAGTACGGCATCGCGCCGCCCGGCGCCGCGAGCGATGCCAACACGATCCGCTTCCGCCCGCGCGGCATCGAATGCCCGCGCTGCGGCAGCGCCGAGACCGAACGCCTCAGCGCCTTCGGTGCCACGGCCTGCAAGGCGCTGTACCGCTGCCTGGCCTGCCGCGAGCCTTTCGAACACTTCAAGCCGATCTGAGGGAGCGCCCATGAGTGGCCTGCACTTCCATTCGCTCACGGTGCGCGACATGCGCCCGGACACCGAGGACGCCGTCGCCGTCACCTTCGACGTGCCGGCCGCGCTGGCGGACACCTTCCGCTTCGAGCCCGGCCAGTACCTCACGCTGCGCGCCACCGTGAACGGCGAGGAACTGCGCCGCTCGTATTCCATCTGCGCCGGCCCCGGCGAGGCGCTGCGCGTGGGCGTGCGGCGCGTCGACGGCGGCGTGTTCTCGAACTGGGTGCACACGACGCTGGCCCCCGGCGACCGCATCGACGTCATGGAACCGCAGGGCCGCTTCGGCGCCGCGCTCGCGAAGGGGCCGCGCCACCTGCTGGCGGTGGCCGGCGGCAGCGGCATCACGCCGGTCCTGTCGATCCTGAAGGCCGCGCTCGCCGAAGGCCGGCACTGCACGCTGCTGTACGGCAACCGCAACGCCGCCAGCACGATGTTCAAGGAAGAGCTGGAAGACCTGAAGAACCGCCACCTCACGCGGCTGGCGGTGCACCCGGTGTTTTCGCGCGAGAACGTCGACTCGCCGCTCAACAGCGGCCGGCTGGACGCCGACAAGATCGCCGCCTTCCTGCGCCTGTGCGGCCCGGTCGACGAGGCCTTCGTCTGCGGCCCGCACGCGCTGAACGACGACGTGGAAGCGGCGCTGAAGGCCGCCGGCCTCGCCCCCGAGCGCATCCACGTCGAACGCTTCGGCATCCCGCCCTCGGCCGCCGACGCCACGCTGCACGCGCCCAAGCCGGGCGACGCCGCGAGCGCGCGCATCACGATCGTGCGCGACGGCCTGACGCGCGAGGTGCCGTTCGGCGCCGGCGACGAGAGCATCCTCGCCGCCGCCGGCCGCGCCGGGCTGGACGTGCCGTACTCGTGCAAGTCCGGCGTCTGCGCCACCTGCCGCGCCAAGCTGGTCGAAGGGCAGGTGCGCATGGACCGCAACTTCGCGCTCGAGCCGGCCGACCTGGCAGCGGGCTTCGTGCTCACTTGCCAGAGCCACCCGCTGACCGAGCGCGTCACCGTGTCCTTCGACGAACGCTGATGGCAAGACCGCGTTCAGCCACCTACGACGACCAGCGCGAGCAGATCCTCGCCGCCGCCGCGGCGCTGTTCGCGACGCGCGGCTACACGGCGGCGACGATGAACGAGGTGGCGGCCGCCAGCGGCGTCAGCAAGGCCACGCTCTACCACTACGTGCGCGACAAGCACGACCTGCTGTCGCAGATCGCGTTCGGCCACGTGTCGCGGCTGGAGCAGCTGGTCGCCGGCGTCGCCGTGCTGCAGCTCGCGCCCGAGGCGCGGCTGCGCGAGCTGATCACGCGCTTCATGCGCGCCTACGCCAGCGCCGAGCACCGCCACCGCGTGCTGACCGAGGACGTCAAGTTCCTCGCCGAGCGCGAGCGCGACGCCGTGCAGGCCGCGCAGCGGCGCGTCGTCGCCGCGTTTGCCGACGCCATCGGCGCGCTGCGCCCCGACCTGCGCGGCAGCCACCTCGCGAAGCCGCTGGCGATGCTGCTCTTCGGCATGATCAACTGGACCTTCACGTGGCTGAAGGCCGGCGGCGCGCTCGACCACGAGGCGCTCGCGCCGGTGGTGCTCGAGCTGTTCTTCGGCGGCCTGCCGGCGGTGCGGGTGCCGGCCGAAGCGACCGCCTGATCAGCTGCGCAGCGCGGCGCCGGCCGCCGCCGCGCGCCGCGGCGCGGGCGTGTCGGCGCGGCGCCGCGTGCCGGTGACACGGCCCTGCGATCCGAGCGACCAGCCTTCGGTGGCCGCCGCCGGCGCGTGCACGACGGTGCGCACGCCGGCCAGCCCGGCCTGCGCGGCGCGTTCGAGCAGGCGTTCGACCGCGGTCTCGCCGAGCGCCAGCGCGAACGCCTGCCAGCGCCGCGCCACGCGCTCGCAGGCCCACGCATCCTCGAGCGCGCGCCGCGTCTCGCGCAGGTCGGCGCCGGCGGCCGGCAGGCGGGCGGCGATGGCGCCGACGAACAGGTGGAAGTCGTGGCGCGCCTCGGGCACCGGCAGCAGCGCCGCCAGCGTGCGCACGCGCGTGCTCCAGCCCGGCGTGGCGAACAGCAGCGTCACCAGCACCTGCAGGCCCTGCACGGCGTTCAGCACGCGCACGCGGTTCGGCGGCAGCGCGCGCAGCGGCACGCGCACGGCTTCGGCGAAGGGCAGCGGGGTCGCGAAGCTGGCCAGCACCGCCAGGCGCCAGCTGTCGGCCACGGCCAGCCCGGCGGGCGGCGCGTCGATGCCGGCGTCGACGCGGGCGGCGCGGCGCAGGGCCTCGCGGGCGTCGAACCCGCCCAGCACGGTGGCCGCGGCGCGGCTCAGCACCGCCAGGTTGCCGGCTGCGAAGCCGCCGGCGCCGTTCAGCCGCGCCACCACCGGCGCATCCGCGTGGCCACCGGCGCCGCCCAGCGGGCGCCGCGTCACCGGGCAGTGCGTGGCCTCGATCTGGCCGAGGTAGTGCGGCGTGACCTGCGTGCCTTCGAAGGCGATGCCGTGGCGCCAGGCCTCGATGCGCAGCGCCAGCCACTGCCGCACCGGGCGCGTGGCCGCCAGCGTGCGGCGGCCGAACACGGCCTTGCCGGCGCGCCAGCCCTGGCCGATGGGCGTGCCGTCGAGCAGCAGCCCGGCCGGCGGCACGAGGCCGTGGTGGGCGTGATCCCAGCCGATCTCGAAGCCGGTGCGGTCGCACGCCTCGGCGGCGAGGGTGTCGAAGTCGAAGGTGGCCTGGTCCATCGCGATGCTCCGTGAACCGCCGGGCCCGATGCCCGACGCTTGCACGCAGTCTCGCGGTGGGGTGGCTCACAGAATGAGCCACCATGAGTCCGAAGTGGCGTTCGGGGCTTCAGCGGCGCGGACGCAAGCCCGGCAGCCGCATCAGCAGCAGGCCGACGACGAGGCCGGCGGCGTCGGCCAGCAGGTCGGACCACTCGGCCGAGCGGCCCGGGACCTGGCTCTGCACGATCTCGATGAAGGCGCCGTAGGCCAGGCCGCCGGCGAACAGCCGCAGCGCGCCGGCGGCCGGCCACGCGAGGCGCGCGACGACGCCGACGGCGGCGAAGGCGAGCGCGTGGTTCGCCTTGTCCCAGCCGGTGTCGACGCTGCTCGGCGGCGCCGGGTCGAAGGCGAGCCAGCAGATCGCCAGCACCAGCGCGGCGAGCACCGCGCGCCAGGCGGGGGCGCCCGGCGCGGGCACGTTCAGCGGTCCTTGCGCAGCACGCCGGTGGGCGTGGCGTTGCCGCCGAGCACGAAGACGCTGTAGACGCCGAAGGACTGCAGGTTGACGTCGGTGGCGACGTAGAGCGGGTCGATGCCGGCGGTGGACGTCACGTCGACGCGTGCCGAACTGTTGATGCTGGCGGTGACCGACTGCGACGCGTTGCCGGCGGTGATGTCGCTCACCAGCGCGGCGTAGTCCACCGACAGCGTGAGCGGGTCGGCGCTGGTCGTGCCGTTGACCAGGCGCACGCGGTAGCGGCCGGCCACGGGCAGGCGGTTGTCGTCGGCAATCAGCGCGACGCTGTTCGTGCCGTAGGCCAGCAGCGTGTAGTCGCCGCCGGCGGCGATGGTGCGCGTGGTGTTGGAGACGCTGCTGCCGTTGACGAGCACGTTGACGACGCGGTCGCCGGCGGTCACGCGCTGGTAGCTGCCGATCGTCGGCGAGCGCAGGCCGCCGGAGAAGGTGGTGCCGTCGAACTGCACCGCCACCGTGCCGTTGGCATCGGCGCCGGCCACCGTGCGCACGCGCGCCTGCGTGTTCTTCAGCGGCGTCGCCGCGCCCTGCTGGGCGAGCAGGGTGCCGTTGACCAGCACGCCGCCGGCCGTGCCGGTCAGGATCAGCGTGCTGTAGGTCTTCTCGTTGAGGGTGATCTCCGGCACGTCCAGGCGAACGTCGTTGATGTCGCCGGCGCCCGTGACGCGCAGCCGGTAGGTGCCGGCGGTGACGTCGCGGTAGCCACCCAGCGTGGCCGCGGTGATGCTGCCGATGGTCGGGTCGCCGAGGTCGGCGGCGGGCAGCGTCAGGTGGACGTCGAAGCTGCCGGCGTCGGTGGTCGCGCTGTAGACGCGGATGCGGGCGTTGCCGGTGCCGATGACATTGGTGTCGTCGTCCTCGGGCACGGTGGCGAACTTCACCGAGCCGGCGCGGCCCCAGACCACGCCCGTGTAATGGCGCTCCTTGCTGAGCGAATAGGTGCCGCGCAGCAGCGAGGTCGGGTTGCCGGCGCTCGTGATGCGGACGTTGTAGCTGCCGGACTCGATGGTGGCGTAGGGCGCCAGCGCGTCGGCGGCGACGTCGGCGAAGCGCTTGTCGTTGTCCGTGTAGACGTCGAGCGAGGTCAGTTCGGAACTGAGGTTCAGCACCCGCCACTGCGTCGGACCGGAATCGTTGTTGTCGTTGCCGCCGCCGCAGGCAGCGAGGAGCAGCGTGGTGCCGGCGAGCAGGGCCGAGAAGGCGCGCCGCGCGATGTGGAAACTGGTCATTCGTCGTCCTTGGGGGTGTCTCGGTCGGGCGGCCGACACTGCGGCGCACCGACGGGCGGGCAGACGCGGGTTCGACGCGCCTGCGCACGTGCCGCCGGATTCTATGTGAGGCGCCCGGCGCCCCGGTCGGCGCCCCGGACGGCGCGCTCGTAGACTCCGCCTCCTTGACCCCGAGGAGTCCGAGTCGATGGGCGCGAACGATCAGGTGCCGCCGGCAGGCGATGCCGACCCGCAGGAGACGCAGGAGTGGCTGGACGCGCTGCAGGCCGTCGTCGCCGACGCCGGCCCGGCACGCGGGCTGTACCTGATCGAGCAGCTCGGGGGCCAGGCGCAGGAACTGGGCATCGTGCCGCACGTGCAGCCGTTCTCGGCCTACCGCAACACCATTCCGGTCGACCGCCAGGGCGCCTACCCGGGGGACCTGCGCATCGAGGAGCGCCTCACCGCCATCATGCGCTGGAACGCGCTCGCGATGGTGGCGCGCGCCAACCAGGCCTACGGCGAGCTCGGTGGCCACATCGCGAGCTACGCGTCGGCGGCCGAGATCTTCGAGGTCGGCTTCAACCACTTCTTCCGCGGCAGCGGGAGCGGCCAGGCGGGCGACCTCGTCTACTTCCAGCCGCATTCGGCCCCGGGCGTGTACTCGCGCGCCTTCCTCGAAGGGCGGCTCAGCGATGAACAGCTGGCGCGCTACCGCCAGGAAGTTGGCGGCGGTGGCCTGTGTTCCTATCCGCACCCCTGGCTGATGCCGGACTTCTGGCAGTTCCCGACCGGCTCGATGGGCCTGGGGCCGCTGGCGGCGGTGTACCAGGCGCGCTTCATGCGCTACCTGCAGCACCGTGGCCTGCTCGACACGCGCGGCCGCCACGTGTGGGGCGTCTTCGGCGACGGCGAGATGGATGAGCCCGAGTCCATCGCCGGCCTCACGCTGGCGGCGCGCGAGAAGCTCGACAACCTCACGTTCGTCGTCAACTGCAACCTGCAGCGGCTGGACGGCCCGGTGCGCGGCAACGGCCAGATCATCCAGGAGCTCGAGGCGCTGTTCAACGGCGCCGGCTGGAACGTCGTCAAGGTGCTGTGGGGCAGCGACTGGGACGCGCTGTTCGCGCGCGACACCAAGCACGTGCTGCTGCGCGCGCTGTCGCGCACCGTCGACGGCCAGTACCAGACGCTGGGCGCGAAGGACGGCGCCTACAACATCGAGCACTTCTTCCGCCAGGACCCCGAGGTGCAGAAGCTCGTGGCCCACATGAGCGAGGCCGAGATCGACGCCCTGAAGCGCGGCGGCCACGACTTCCGCAAGCTCTATGCCGCCTTCGCCGCCGCGAAGGCGCACAAGGGCCGGCCGACCGTGATCCTGGCGAAGACGAAGAAGGGCTTCGGCATGGGCGGCGCCGGCGAGAGCCGCATGACCGCGCACCAGGCCAAGAAGGTCGAGCTCGACGCGCTGAAGGCGCTGCGCGAGCGCTTCGCGCTGCCGCTGTCGGACGCGGACCTGCTGGAACTGCGCTTCTACAAGCCGGCCGACGACAGCCCCGAGATGCGCTACCTGCGCGAACGCCGCGCCGCGCTCGGCGGCCCGCTGCCGCGCCGCAACCCGGCCGCGCCGGCGCTGCCGGTGCCGCCACTCGCCGCCTGGGCCGACTTCGCGCTCCACGCCGACGGCAAGGAGATGAGCACGACGATGGCGGCCGTGCGCCTGATCGGCAACCTGCTGAAGGACCCGGCGCTGGGCCCGCGCATCGTGCCCATCGTCGCCGACGAGGCGCGCACCTTCGGCATGGCGAGCCTGTTCCGCCAGATCGGCATCTACGCGCCCGAGGGCCAGCTCTACGAGCCCGAGGACGCCGGCTCGATGCTCTGGTACCGCGAATCGCAGCAGGGCCAGCTGCTGGAAGAGGGCATCAACGAGGCCGGCGCGCTGAGCTCGTGGACGGCGGCGGCCACCAGCTACGCGGTGCACGGCCTGCCGATGCTGCCGATCTACATCTACTACTCGATGTTCGGCTTCCAGCGCGTGGGCGACCTCATCTGGGCGGCCGCCGACCAGCGCGCGCGCGGCATCCTGTTCGGCGCCACGGCGGGCCGCACCACGCTGGGCGGCGAAGGCCTGCAGCACCAGGACGGCTCCAGCCTCGTGGCGGCGAGCATGGTGCCGAACTGCCGCGCCTGGGACCCCTGCTTCGCCGGCGAGGTGGCGGTGATCCTCGACCATGCCATGCGCCGCATGCTCGAGGAGCAGTGCGACGAGTTCCACTACCTCACGCTGATGAACGAGAACTACGCCAACCCGAGCCTGCCGGCGGGCTGCGAGGCCGACCTGCTGCGCGGCGGCTACCGGCTGCAGGTCTTCGAGCCGGCGGCGCCGGCGGCGGCGCGCGTGCGGCTGCTGGGCAGCGGCGCCATCCTGCGCGAGGTGCTGGCCGCCGGCGAGCGCCTGGCGCGCGAGCACGGCGTGGCCGCCGAGGTGTTCAGCATCACCAGCTTCAGCGCACTGGCGCGCGAGGCCGCCGAGCTGCAGCGCCTGGACCGCAGCGAGCCGCTGCCGGCGCCGCGCGTGCCGCACGTCGCGCGGCTGCTCGCCGGCGCCGCGCCGGTGGTCGCCGCCACCGACTACGTGCGCGCCTGGCCGCAGCTGATCGCCGAGTACGTGGAGGCGCGCTACGTCACGCTGGGCACCGACGGCTTCGGCCGCAGCGACACGCGCGAGCAGCTGCGCCGCTTCTTCGGCGTCGACGCCGCCAGCATCGTGGCCGCGGCGCTGCAGGCGCTGGGGCGGCCGCGCGGTGCTGCTATCATCGCGGGCTCGGCGCCGGTGTAGCTCAGTTGGTAGAGCAGCGCATTCGTAATGCGAAGGTCGGGAGTTCGACTCTCTTCACCGGCACCACACACGCGAAACGACAAGGGCCTGGCGGATGCCAGGCCCTTCGTCTTTGGTGCGTTCGGTGGGTGGACGCAGTGACGTTCAGGGGTGGCGGTGCGGCGCCTGGGCCCGCAGCCCGGCCGGCAGCGACCGTCGCAATGCCGCGGCGCGCAACGGCGTGCCGCCGGCCTCGGCGATGAAGGCGGCGGCGGCCTTGGCGCTCGCGAACGCGGGCAGGTCCTCGGTGCGCATCGGGCCGAGCGCGCGCGATCCCTGCACGAACACCGCGTCGTCCAGCGCCAGCCAGCCGCTGCCGTGGTGATCGGCGGCGTACAGCGCGCGCACCGCCTCGAGCGTGCGGCCGCGCTGGTAGCGCGCCACGTTCTGCAAGTACAGGAACAGGTGCGCCGGCGTGTCGAAGAACTGCGCGGCGCCGTCGTCGAAGACCGCCTGGGCGGCCCAGCGCGGGTGGCGTGCCGGGTACATGCCGCACACCGGGCAGCGCGCGTCGGCCGGCGCCGGCCGCGCGGCCAGCGGGGCCAGGCCCGACGCCGGGTCGTGCGGCGTCGGCGGCGCCACGACGCAGACCTCTTCGGCCGCCGGTGCCGGCACGCCGCGCGGGCCGGCACCGGCGACCGCCCGTGCCGCCAGCACGCCGCCGAGCGCGATCGTCGACCCGAGCGCCGAACCGATCAGCAGGCGGCGCCGCGACGGCGCGGCGGGTGCGGTGTCCATCACATGCGCGTGTCGTGCAGCGCGCCGCCGGACAGGTCGACCATCTCGGGCTTCAGGTCGGCGAAGGCCAGCACGCGCCCGCCCTGCTGGGCGGCGAAGGCCTGGGCCGCGGCGGCCTCGGCGAAGCTGGCGGCGGTGGCACCCATCGAGCCCTTGCGCCGGCTGCCCAGCACGTAGTGCGCGCTGCGCGCGTCGACCCAGTGGCCGCGCGGGCGCTCCCAGTCGGCGCGCGCCATGTCCTGCACCCAGGCGCCGCGCAGCTTGCGCACCTGCTCCGGGCGCAGCAGCACGTTGAGCAACTCGAGCGTGTCGCAGTACCACTCGGGTTGCGCCTGGCCGCCCACCAGCAGCTGGCCCTTCGGGCCCGGGTACTCGGCGAGCAGCATGCCGTCGAGCGCGCAGCTGGCGGCGTTGTCGAAGTCGGCCGCGGCCGCCGCGGCGGTGTCGCCGCTCTCGCGGCTGCAGCCGGCCAGCGCCAGCGTGCCGAAGGCCGCCAGCGCGGCGCCGCAGCGGCACAGCAGGCGGCGCCGGTCGTGGCCGGCGGGGGTGAGGTCGTTCATGGCTTGAATCTCCAGGCGGCCAGCGCGAGCGGCAGCACGATCCAGCCGGCCATTGCCGAGCCCATCAGCCACGGGTTGCCCAGGGCCGGCGGGACCAGGCTGGCCAGGCCGTAGGTGCGGCGCACGTCGTCCAGCGAGAACACGTTCAGGATGCGGAACACGTCGGCCGGGTTCAGCAGCAGCAGCCAGGCGGCGCGGTCGCCGTCGAGCCAGCCGCCGAGGTCGCCGCCGGTGGCCACCAGCAGGCCCAGCAGCAGCAGGTCGAACACCAGCACGAGCACGAACCAGGTGGCGATGGCCATGCCCGACGCGTGCGCGCGGTCGCGTGCCAGCGTCGACAGCAGCATCGCCAGGCTGAGGAAGGCCAAGCCGAGCAGCACCGCGCTGACCATGAAGCCGCCGTAGTGGTACAGCCCGGCGGCGCTGAAACGCATGTACAGCAGCACCGCGACGCCCGCCAGGCCCAGCAGCGTGGCCACCGCCAGCGCCAGCGCCAGGCCCAGATACTTGCCCAGCAGCAGCTCGATGCGCGTGACGGGCAGCGCAAGCAGCAGGTCGAGCGAGCCGCGCTCGCGCTCGCCGACGATGCTGTCGAAGCCGAGCAGCAGCGCGATCAGCGGGATCAGGTAGATCACCAGGCTGACGAGGCTGGCGATCGTGAGCTCCAGCGAGGTCGGGCCGATCAGCCCCTGGCTCGCGCCGCCGAACCACGTGATCGCGAACGAGAACGCCGCAAACACGACGCTCACGGCCAGCACCCAGCGGTTGCGCAGGCGGTCGCGGAATTCCTTGTGCGCCACCGCGAGCAGCGGGCGCCATTGCAGGCGTGGGCCGGTGGCGGGTGCCGCCGCGGCGGCTTCGACGGGCGCGAACGCCGGGGCAGGCACGGGCGACCTCATGCCGCGCTCCGCAGGTCGAAGTAGACGTCTTCCAGCGTCGGTTCGTGCAGCTGCACGTCGTCCACGCCGGCGTGGGTGACGAGGCCCAGCACCGCCATCTTCTGCGCCCGCGGCAGGTTCACCAGCAGGCGGTCGGGCGCCTGGCGCTGCAGCTGCAGGCCGCCGTGGCCGGCCAGCGCTGCGGGCAGCGCGTCGAGCCGGGCCGACGGCGCGCTCACCACCAGGCGCAGCGGCAATGCCGAGCGTTCGCGCAGCTGCTGCACCGTGCCCTGCGCGGCGAGCCGGCCGCCGGCCAGCATCGCGAGCGCATCGACGCGGCCCTGCAGCTCGGCCAGCACGTGCGAGCTGATGACCAGCGTGACGCCGGCATCGCGCAGCTGCTGCAGGCGGTCGAAGAAGTCGCGCGTGCCGGCCGGGTCGAGCCCGGAGGTGGGCTCGTCGAGCAGCAGCAGCTCGGGCTGGCCGAGCAGCGCCTGCGCGAAGCCCAGGCGCTGGCGCATGCCCTTGGAGTAGCCGCGCACCGGCTTGCGGCCGACGCCGCCGAGGCCCACGTGTTCCAGCAGCGCGGCGCACTGCGATGGCGGCGCGCCCTTCATGCGGGCGAAGAACTGCAGCGTCTCCAGGCCGTCGAGGTTGTCGTAGAGCACCAGGTTCTCCGGCAGGTAGCCGACGCGGCGCCGCGTGTCGCGGCTGGCCGTGCCCAGCACCTCGCGGCCGGCAATCCACAGCCGGCCGGCGGTCGGCGTGATGAGGTTCAGCAGCAGCTTGAACAGCGTGCTCTTGCCGGCGCCGTTGTGGCCGATCAGGCCGAACAGCTGGCCGCGCGGCACGGCGAGGGTCACACCGTCGAGCGCGGTGTGCTCGCCGTAGCGCTTGACCACGCCGTCGAGGCGGACGGCGGCATCGCCGTCGTCGTCAGTGAAAGCGGTGGCCAATCCAGTCACTCCAGTTCTTGTGGGTGGGCAGCATGCGCGGCGCGGCGTCGACGACGCTGGGCGCGCGCAGCACCGGGAATTGCTGTGCGATCAGGCGCAGCGCCTGCACCGCCGGGCTGCCCATCAGCAGCGCCATCGCCGGGTGGCGGAACTGCAGCCGGTCGATGAGGTCGTTGGCCTCGTACGGCACGTCGCCGCGGCCGTCGGCGTTGCGGTCCCAGCCGCGGTAGTTGGACCAGTGGTTGCCGCCGCCGGCCCCCCAGGCCTCGTCGCGGCTGCCGACGTAGCGCACCTGCTCGCGGTTGCCGATGAAGTCGTTCTCCTCGACGCGGTTGCGCGTCGACAGCGCGGCCAGGTGCACCCCGACCGCGTTGTCGACCACCAGGTTGCGGCGCAGCGTGGCGTACTCGACGTCGTAGATGAAGAAGCCGCGCGCGTTGCCGGCGACGACGTTGTTCTCGATCACCGAGTCCTGCATCGTGCGCAGCATGATGCCGTGGTCGGAATTGCCCCAGGTGCGGTTGTTGCGCACGGTGTTCTCGCGCACTTCCATCAGCGCGAGGCCGCCGCGGTTGAGGTAGCTGTCGTTGTCCTCCCACAGGTTGCGGTAGGAGTTCATGTAGTGCGTGCCGTAGCGGCTGTGGTGCAGGCGGTTGCCGCGGAACACGGCGTCGTGCGAGACGTCGACGTACAGCGCGTCGCGCACGAAGCTGATGTGGTTGCCGATGATGCGGGCGCCGCGCGTGTTGTAGAGCTGGATGCCGTTGCCGCGCTGCGGTGAGTTGACATCGCGCAGGCCGGTGATGACGTTGCGCTCGATGCGCACGTCGTCGGCCTTCTCGATCCACAGGCCGAACAGGTTGTAGGTCAGGTCGCAGCGCTGCACGACGGCGCGGTGGCTGCCCGGCTGCACGTAGATGCCGGCGTGCTGGGCCACCAGGTCGTGGCCGGAGTCGCGCACGATCAGGTCTTCCACCGTGACGTCGGGCGCGGCGACGCGGATCGTGTCGCCGCGCTGCCCGCCGCTCAGCGTGGGGCGGCCGATGCCGCGCAGCGTCAGCGGGCGGACGATGCGCAGGTTCTCGTCGTAGTGGCCGTGCTCGATCTCGACGACGTCGCCGGCGGCGGCGCGGTCGATCACCGGCTGGATCGCCTGCCCGGGCTGCACGCGCCACGTGGCGGCGTCGGCGGCGACGGCGCACAGCAGGAGCATGCACAGGGCCCAGGCCTTCACGCGACGAGCCCTCCCATCGCCTTCAGCGCCAGGAAGAGGGCTGCGCCGATCAGCAGGTTCTTGAAGCCGACATAGCTCAGCATGTCCATCCAGTTCGCCACCCGGTAGCCAGTCTGCCACCACGGGCCGTCCTTCACGTAGCGCCGGCCGGCCATGCGGATCAGCACCTCGTAGACGCTCCAGCCGAACCACCACGCGATGATGGCCACCGCCGACAGCCGCCCCTGCGCCGCCAGGCCCCAGGCCAGCGTCGCGGCGATGGCCAGCGAGACGCCGGCGATCTGCAGCGCGCGCCGGCTGTGCCAGCCTTCCACGCTCCAAGGCCAGAGGTGGTCGCGCAGCTCGAGCAGCAGGCGCTGCCACAGGCTGCGCGGCAGCTCGCCGTAGGGCTGCACGCGGTCGGTCGGCATGCGCGGGTCGGGGCCCTGGGTGGCGCGCGCGCCGACGGCCGGCACGGCGTCGATCGGGATGAAGTAGCCGTCGCGCCCGATCGGCGTGATCAGCAGGCCGTCGCGCTCGCGGCGCTTGCGCTCGCGTGCGAGCGGCGGGCAGCCCTTCGGGTCGGTGTACAGCACCATGCAGTCCAGGCAGTGCAGGCACTCGCGGTGGTCGATGCGGCCGGCGGCGTCGATCGCCTGTGCGCCGCAGCCGACCGCGCAGGCCTTGCAGCTGTTGCAGTCCTGCTTGCGCTTGAGGCCGAACCAGCGGAACGTGCTCGGCATGGCCAGCGAGGCGCCCAGCGGGCACAGGTACTTGCAGTACGGCCGCTCGATGAAGATCGACAGCCCCAGCAGCACCGCGACGAACAGGCCGTAGGGCCAGGGCCGGTTCAGGACGCCGACGAGGAAGGTGGTCTTGAACGGCTCCACCTCGGCGAGCATCTCGGCACGGCCCATGTCGACCATCGACACCGCCAGCAGGCCGACGAAGATGGCGTACTTGAGCCACTTCAGCCGGTCGTGCCAGGCCTGCGGCACCGGCTTCTGCCAGCGCCGCAGGCCGATCTTGCCGGCCACCTTGAAGATGGCTTCCGACAGCGAGCCGAACGGGCACAGCCAGCCGCAGAACAATCCGCGGCCGAACAGGAACACCGTGACGATGATGAAGATCCAGAACACGAACACGTAGGGGTCGGTCAGGAACAGCGACCAGGTCCAGTGGAACAGCAGGCTGTGGAACCAGGTCAGCACCTGCGTCACCGAAGGCTGCGCCATCACGCCGAAGCCGACGAAGCCGATCGACAGCGCCCAGGCGCTGTACTTGAAGGCGTTCACCGGCCACTTGTTCTTGTGCGTGGAGCGCCGCGTGAGCCGCTCGCGCAAGGCGTAGACCACGCCCACCGTCACCAGCAGCACGACGAACGCGCCGATGCCCAGCGCCTGCGTCTTCCAGATGCGCACCCAGGGCGCATCCGGCTCCTTCACGTCGGGGCGGCCGCCTTCCAGCAGCGCGGCGGGCAGCCAGTACTTGTGCTCGAACACCGCGAAGCTGCGCTGCCCGGTGGCGCGGTCCACCCGGTTGCCCAGGAAGGCCAGCTTCCAGGGCCAGGCCGCCGAGAAGCTGGCCGAGCGGATGACGAAGATCGCCGACTCGGTGTAGCTTGGCGCACCCGCGGCCTCCAGGCCGTAGAGGTTCAGGTAGTCGAGGTCGCGGAAGGTGAAGGCGTCGGCGCCCTGCTTGACCTGCACGCGGTCGTAGATGCCACCGCGCACGTAGCCCGAGCCCTTGAACGACTCGGCGCCGGCCGTGCGCACGATGAAGAAGGCGCTCTCGCCGTCCTTCAGGCGCGAGCGCAGGTTCTCGTGGCCGCGCTCGCCGAGCAGGCTGCGCCCGACGTCGGGGTGGTTCAGGTCGCCGAACCAGAGTTCGATGAAGGGCTCGTCGGCCTTCGGCAGCCCGACCTGCTCGGGCTGCACGCGCAGCGACTGCACGGCCCCCATCGCCTGCAGCTCGGCCCAGCTGTAGCGCTTGCCGTTTGCCAGCCAGCGCGCGGCATCGCGCCGGGTCGGTTCGATGATGCCGACCTGGCGCGCGACCGCGCTGCCCGCGAGCTGCATCACCTGGTTCTGCGCCACCACCGTGACGGTGGCGCCGGAGATGGCGTCCAGGCCGAGCACGTTCTCGTCGGGGCGCGACGGGCCGACCTCGATCTGGTCCTTCACCGACTTGCCCAGGTACTGGTCGTTGAACTTGACCAGCGCCGATTCGGGGATGCCCAGCAGCAGGATGGGCTCCGAGTGCTTGAGCACCTTCACGCCCACGTAGCGGCCGTTGCGGTCCATGCCGATCAACGTGACCACCGGCTTGCCCGAGTAGGCGGGCGTGTCGGTGATGTCGGTCGACAGCATCACGTAGCCCAGCAGCGCCGGCTTGCCGCTGGCGTCCGGCGCGCCGTAGGCCTCGACGTACGGCGGCTGCCCCAAGCGCAGCGAGAACGCGGTGGCGCCGGGGAAGACGTCCTTGCACGGCACGCGCGCGCACAGGTCGGGCGCGCTGTCCAGGTCGGCGGGCAGCTGGGCCTCGTAGGCGAGGTGGTCCGAGGCCGCGGGCGCGGCGGCGGCGACCAGCAGCGAACAGGCGGCCAGCAGCCTCAGGCAGGCGGCGGCGAAGCGGGCGATCGACGGCATGACGGAATGGAGTTCGCTGGCGGCCCGCCGCCACCCCGCGCGTGCGCGGCGGCGGCGGGCCGGGTGGCGCTTCAGGCCTCCACGATCATGCGCGTGCGCATCTCGAGGTGCAGCGCATGGCAGAAGTGCGTGCAGTAGCACCAGTACACGCCGGGCTCGCCGGCCGTGAAGGTGACCGACGCGGTCTCCTGCGGGTTGACAATGAAGTTGACGTTGTGGTTCGGGATCGCAAAGCCGTGCGTCAGGTCTTCCACCTTGTCCAGGTTGGTCAGGATCAGCGTGACCTCGTCACCCTTCTTCACCTTGAACTCGCGGAGCGAGAATGCCGGCGCCTGCGACGTCATCTTGACGGTGACCTTCTTGCCGTTGCGCGTCACGCCCGAATCCTTCGGGTCCTTGACGGCGTTCGGGAAGTCGTCGAGCGCGTACACCTGCTTGGGCTTGACGAGGTCGCGCTTGAAGATGATGAAGTCGTGCGGCTCGCCGCGCACCGGGTGGTCGGCCAGCAGCACCATCTTCTCGCCGGACATGTCGATGATCTGCTCGTTCTCCGGGTGCAGCGGGCCCACCGGCAGGAAGCGGTCCTTAGAGAACTTGCAGCCGACCGCGAGGAACTTGCCGTCGGCGGCGATCGTCTCCGACTGCGAGCCGTTGATGTGGCCCGGCTGGAAGTGCACGTCGAGGCGGTCGACCACGTACTTGGCGTTCTTGTCGCCCTTGTGGAAGGCGATCGCCTTGTCGACGTTCCACTTGACGATCTGGCTGTCCAGGAAGAGCGTGGTGTAGGCGTTGCCGCGGCCGTCGAAGGCGGTGTGCAGGGGCCCGAGGCCGATCTCGACCTCGGCCGCGATGGCCTCGTCGATCTTCTCGAGCTTGCCGTCGAACCAGTCCAGCACCTTCGCGAGCTCGATCACGGTGGCAGTGGGCGACAGCTTGCCGGCGCAGATGAAGTACTTCTGGTCCGGGCTGGCGTTCACGCCGTGCGGGTTCTTCGGCACCGAGACGTAGGCGGTGAGCGCGGTCTTCGCGTCCTTGTTGGCGGCGCGCGTGCCGTCCACCACCGGCACCTTGGAACTGCCGATGGTCTTGAACTTGCCGGCCTTCACCGCTTCCTCGATGCGGGCGATGTTGAAGAAGAGGCAGGCGTCGCGCTCGGCGGACATCATGTCCTCGTACTTCGCGCCCATCTCGGTGTTGTACTGGTTGGTGGCGGCCAGCTTGCCGTCGTACGAGGTGGCCGTGAGGTCGCAGTTGCCGTCGATCATCACCTGCCAGCGCACGTCCATCGTCTCGGCGTCGACGCAGGTGAAGAGCGAGCGGTACTTGCTGGTGTCCTCGCTGCCCGCGTTCGGCAGCGGCGTCGAGAACTCGCCGCCGCAGAACACGCGCGTCGTGTAGTTGATCTTCGGGTCGACCGGGTCGCGCTTGTCCGGGAAGATGCCGTGGAAGCCCTGCACGTTGGGCAGCTGCGTGATCTTGTCGCAGACGAAGTAGTCGAGCCGGATGCGCGCGATGCGGCTGTTGATCTTGTCGTTGATCCAGGCGTAGCGGCCGTCGTAGTTGCCGTCCTTGTAGGAGGCGTGCGTGTGGTGGGTGTCGCCCACCGTGTAGCGCAGCGAGCCGTCGGGCTTGGTGCCCATGACCTTCTTGGACTCGTTGGTGATGCCCCAGCCCACCAGCGCGTCGGGCACGAAGCAGGGGATGCGCAGGATCTCGCGGCCCGAGGGCAGGCCCAGCACGCGCATGTCGCCGGTGTGGCCACCGCTCCACAGGCCGTAGTAGGTGTCGAGCTCGCCCGGCTTCAGGTGCGTGGCCGACGCCGCGCCGGCATGCGCGGCGGCGGGGGCGGACGATTGAGCGACCGCCGGTGCCGCGGCCGGGGCGGCTTCGGGCTTCTGGTTGCAGGCCGCCAGTCCCAGGCCGAGGCCGGTCAGTGCGGCGGTGTTGATGAAGCGCCGGCGCGGCAGGCTTTCGGCGGCTGCATCGGGGCGGGTGTTCTCGTCGTTCATGGCTGAGCCTCTTCGTGGATTTGGGGGTTGTCGACAGGGGGAGCGCGCGCCGGTGGCCGCAGCACGCGCGGGATGCATCGCGGGGTCTCGGTGCCGACGACGCGCGGGGCGTCGGTCGGGACCTCGAGGGCGGCCACCGCGGGTTCACCAGGGGCCGCCGTGCCCAGGGGCAGGCACAGCGGACATTCGAGGGCGTGGGCGACGGCGGGTGTGCGGTCGCCGTCACCGGGCGCGCGCTCGACCACCTTCATGCCGCCCTGGCCGCTGCACAGCAGCGTCAGCTCTGCGTGCGAACCGAGCAGAGGTGACGCCACGGTCGCGCCGACGCTGCACATGAACGCCAGCAACAGGCCCGCCTGGAGGCGACGTGCGATGCGCAGAAAGGCGAGCATGGGTTGCGGAGGAGCGGCGGCAGCAGGAAACTGGACCGCAGGCTATCGACGGGCCTGTCCCGGCGCCTTGAACTGGTTCAAGGCCAGGGCCATTGATTGGCGCGACACTGGCGCCGCCCGTGGTGGAGGCCGGTAGCGCCCGCGATGGGCCGACCCGCGCGCCGTCACCCACCCGATCCAACCACCGAGGTTCTTCCGATGTCTCTCCGATTCCCCCGCCTGGCCGCCGTGACCGCCGTTGCCCTGGTGCTCGCTGCCTGCGGCAAGCAGGAAGCGCCTGCTGCCGCTGGCGCGGCGCCGGCCGCGCCGACCTCGACCCCCGCGCCCGCCGCGGCGCCGGCGCCGGCGCCTGCAGCCGCACCGGCCGTCGCGCAGACGGCCGATCTCGAACTCGGCAAGTCGGTCTACGGCAAGACCTGCGCGATGTGCCACGCCGCCGGTGTCGGCGGCGCGCCCAAGCCGGGCGACAAGGCCGACTGGGACGCCCGCATGGCGCAGGGCATGGACGTGCTCGTCAAGCACGCCACCGAAGGCTTCACCGGCCAGAAGGGCATGATGCCGCCGAAGGGCGGCAACGCCGCGCTGACCGATGCCGACATCAAGGCGGCCGTGGCCTACATGGCCACCAAGTGAGCGCGCGGCCGTGATCGACCGCCGCCACTTCTCGCTCGGGCTGCTGGTCACGCTGGGCGTGCAGGCGCCGTCGCGCGCGGCCGACGCTCGCGTGCAGCACGAAGTGCAGGCGGCGCTCGGCACGCGCGTCACCGTCACGGTGGTGCACGCGTCGCCGGCGCCGCGGCGCGAGGCGCTCGATGCCGCGTGGCGCGTGCTGCGCGAGCGCGAGGCCCTGATGAGCCGCTACGTGCGCGGCAACCCGCTGCAGGCGCTGGCCGAACAGGCCGGCCGGCCGGGCTGGCGGGCGGTGCCGGCGCCACTGCTGCAGGTGTTGCAGGCCGCGCAATCGGTGTCGGCGTTCACCGATGGCGCCTTCGACGCCACCGTGGGCGCCTACCGCGACTGGCAGTTCGGGCCCGACGCGCCGCCGCATGTCGTCAGCGAAGCGCGGCTGCGCACGCAGCGGCCGGCGGTCGACTGGCGCGCGCTGCAGCTCGACCTGGCGCAGGGCCGCGCGCGGCTGGCGCGCGCCGGCATGGCGCTGGACCTCGGCGGCATCGCCAAGCTGCCGATCCTGCAGGACGCGATGGCGCAGATCGCCGCGCACGGCATCGCCGACGCGATGATCGACGGCGGCGGCGACGTGCTCTGCCGCGGCCAGCTGATCGACCGCCCGTGGCGCGTCGGCGTGCGCGACCCGCTCGCGCCCCAGCGCCTGCTCGGGGTGGTGAGCCTGAACGACGGCATCGTCGCCTCGTCGGGCGACTACGAGCGCGGCTTCGACGACGGTGGGCGCCGCTGGCACCACGTGCTCGACCCCGCGACCGGCTGGCCGACGCGCGGCGTGCGTGGCGTGGCCCTGCTGGCCGACCGCGTCGAGGACGTCAACGGCCTCGGCTCGGCCATCATGGTGGCCGGCCCGGTGGCGGCGCGCCGCTGGCTGGCGCAGCGCCCGCAGGTGCAGGCCCTGATCGCGACCCCGCAAGGCCACGCGATGACACCGGGCTTCGCGGCGCGGCTGCACGCCTGACCGTCCGAGGGCCGGATGGCCTGAGGGCCGCGCCGGCGCGCGGCGACGCGTGCGCTCAGGTGCCGCAGAAGGTGCGGTAGCACGCCGTCACGGCGGCCGGCGCCGGTTCGGCGTAGGCGGCCGGCGTGGTCGTCTCGTCGTACGGACGGCTCAGCGCGTCGAGCAGGCGCTCGAAGGGGCCGAGGTCGTCGTCGTCGGAGGCCGCGGCGAGCGCTTCCTCGACGCGGTGGTTGCGCGGGATCACCCATGGGTTCACGCGTCGCATGCGCGCGGCGCGCTCCGCAGCGTCGGCGGGGTCGCCGGCACGCGCCTGCCAGCGCACGAGCCAGGCGTCCAGCGCGGCGGGCTCGGCAAACAGCGCGCGCAGCGGCGCGGCGTCGCCCGCAGCGGCGTCGGCCAGGCGGCGCCAGCCGAGCGTGAAGTCGACCGCCTGCGCGTGCAGCAACGTGAGCCAGTCGTCCGCCAGCGCGCGCACGGCGTCGTCGTCGGCGCCCGCGTCCAGCCCGAGCTTGGCGCGCTGGCCCTGCAGCAGCGCCGCGGCATGGAGCGCCGGGAAGGCGTCGATGACCTCGGTGACCTGCGCCACCGCGCGCTGCACCTGCGCTTCATCGTCGCCGTCGGCCATCAGCGGCAGCAGCGTCTCGGCCAGGCGCGCGAGGTTCCAGCGCGCGATCAGCGGCTGGTTGCCGTAGGCGTAGCGGCCGCCGTGGTCGATCGAGCTGAAGACCGCGGCCGGGTCGTAGGCCTCCATGAAGGCGCAGGGGCCGTAGTCGATGGTCTCGCCGGAGATCGTCATGTTGTCGGTGTTCATCACGCCGTGGATGAAGCCGACGTTCATCCACTGCGCGATCAGCGCCGCCTGGCGTGCCGCCACCGCGCGCAGCAGCGCCAGCGGGCGCTCGGGGTCGCCGGCGAGCGCGGGGTCGTGGCGGGCGATCGCGTAGTCGGCCAGCTGCGCCAGCCGCTCGCGTTCGCCGCGCGCGGCGAAGAACTGGAAGGTGCCGACGCGCAGGTGGCTCGCCGCCACGCGCGTCAGCACCGCGCCGGGCAGCGGCGTCTCGCGCCGCACCGCCTCGCCGGTGGCGGCGACCGCGAGCGCGCGCGTCGTCGGGATGCCCAGCGCGTGCATCGCCTCGCCGATCAGCACCTCGCGCAGCATCGGGCCGACGGCGGCCTTGCCGTCGCCGCCGCGCGAGAAGGGCGTGCGGCCCGAGCCCTTGAAGGCGATGTCGCGCCGCCGGCCCTGGCGGTCCAGCAGCTCGCCGAGCAGCAGCGCGCGGCCGTCGCCCAGCTGCGGCGAGAAGCCGCCGAACTGGTGGCCGGCGTAGGCCTGGGCGATCGGCTCGGCGCCGTCGGGCAGCGTGTTGCCGGCGAACAGCGCGGCGCCCGCGGGACCTTGCAGCGCCGCGGCGTCGAGGCCGAGCTCGTCGGCGAGCCCGTGGTTCAGGTAGAGCAGGCGCGGGGCCGGCGCCGGCGCCGGCTTCCACGCGACGTAGAAGCCGGGCAGCTCGCGTGCATAGGTGTTGTCGAAGCGGAAGGCGGCATTCATCGGCCGGCAGTGTGCCCGAGCGGGCCCGGCCGGCCGCTGGCAGGGGCACTGCGCGGCGCGTGCGGACGTTGAGCGCGGTCAAGCCGTGGCGGCGCCGTCGGATCATGATGGTCCGCGAGTCGCCGGCCGCCGCGCCGGCCCCATCCCGCAGCGCAGCGCGAGGTGAACGCATGACCCTGCAGACCGCCGCGAGCGCCGTGCCGGCGCGCATCGTGAAGCCGGCGCCGCGCGTGCCGCCGAACCTGGCCGACTACGACGCCACCTGTGCCGCCTTCAGCTGGGCGCGCGCCGGCGCCGAACTCGACGGCCTGCCCGCCGGCGGACTCAACATCGCGCACGAGGCGGTCGACCGCCACCTCGGCGGCCCGCGCGAGGCGCGCACCGCGATCCGCTGGATCGGCAAGGCCGGCGCGCGGCGCGAGCTGAGCTACGGCGACCTCGCACGCCAGACCAACCGCTTCGCCAACGCGCTGCGCAACCTGGGCGTGTTGCCGGGCGAGCGTGTCTTCGTGCTGATGGGCCGGCTGCCGGAGCTCTACATCGCCGTGCTCGGCGCGCTGAAGGCGCGCTGCGTCGTCACGCCGCTGTTCTCGGCCTTCGGCCCGGAGCCGATCGCCACCCGCGCCGAGATGGCCGATGCGCGCCTGCTCGTGACCACGCCCGAGCTCTACCAGCGCAAGGTGAAGGGCCTGCGCGCGCGCCTGCCAGGACTGAAGGAGGTGGTCGTCGTCGGCGAGGCGCCGACCGGCGAGCCGGGTGTCGTCGGCTGGGACGCCCTGGTGAGCACCGCGCCCGACCGCTTCACGATCGAGGCGACCGACCCCGAATCGATGGCCCTGCTGCACTTCACCAGCGGCACCACCGGTCGGCCCAAGGGGGCGGTGCACGTGCACGGCGCGGTCGTCGCGCACGCGGTGACCGGCCGCTACGCGCTCGACCTGCACGACGACGACGTCTTCTGGTGCACCGCCGACCCCGGCTGGGTCACCGGCACCTCGTACGGCATCGTCGCGCCGCTCGTCGCCGGCGTGACCAACGTCGTCGTCGAGGCCGAGTTCGACGCCGAGACCTGGTACGGCGTGCTCGAACGCGAGAAGGTCAGCGTCTGGTACACGGCGCCGACGGCGATCCGCATGATGATGAAGCTGGGCGCCGCCGCGGTGCAGGGGCATGCGCTGCCGGCGCTGCGCTTCATGGCCAGCGTCGGCGAACCGCTGAACCCCGAGGCCGTGGCCTGGGGCGTCGAGGCCTTCGGCCTGCCGTTCCACGACAACTGGTGGCAGACCGAGACCGGCGGCATCATGATCGCCAACTTCGCCGCGCTGGACATCAAGCCGGGCTCGATGGGCCGGCCGCTGCCGGGCATCACGGCGGCGATCGTGCGCCGCAGCGGCAGCGGCGTCGAGATCGTCGAGACGCCGATGACCGATGGCGAGCTCGCGCTGAAGGCGCCCTGGCCGTCGATGATGCGCGGCTACCTGCACGAGGACGAGCGCTACCGCAAGTGCTTCGTCGACGGCTGGTACCTCACCGGCGACCTCGCGAAGCGCGACGACGAGGGCTACTTCTGGTTCGTCGGCCGTGCCGACGACGTCATCAAGTCGGCCGGCCACCTGATCGGCCCCTTCGAGGTCGAGAGCGCGCTCATCGAGCACCCGGCGGTGGCCGAGGCCGGCGTCATCGGCATCCCGGACCCGACGGTGGGCGAGATGGTCAAGGCCTTCGTCGCGCTGAAGCCCGGCTTCGAAGCGAGCGAGGCGTTGAACCGCGAACTGCTGGGCCATGCGCGCAAGCGGCTGGGCGCAGCGGTGGCGCCGAAGGCGATCGAGTTCCGCGCCAACCTGCCGAAGACGCGCAGCGGCAAGATCATGCGGCGCCTGCTGAAGGCGCGCGAACTCGGCCTGCCCGAGGGCGATCTGTCGACGCTTGAGAGCGACGAGCAGAAGTGAAGGGGCGCACGATGGACGGCAGCAAGCTCCACCTCGACCGCGCGCACCTGCACGGCCTGTACCGGCAGATGCTGCGCATCCGCCGCTTCGAGGCCAAGTGCGTCGAGCTCTACCAGGCGCAGCGCATCCGCGGCTTCCTGCACCTCTACGACGGCGAGGAGGCCGTGGCCGTCGGCGTGGCGGCGGCGCTGGAGCCGCGCGACGCCGTCGTCGCCACCTACCGCGAGCACGGCCAGGCGCTGGCGCGCGGCGTGCCGATGAACACGCTGCTGGCCGAGATGCTGGGGCAGGAACAAGGCTGCTGCCGCGGCCGCGGCGGCTCGATGCACCTGTTCGACCGCGCGCACCGCTTCTTCGGTGGCAACGCCATCGTCGGCGGCGGGCTGCCGCTGGCCGCCGGCATCGCGCTCGCGGACCGGCGGCTGCGCGCCGGCGCGGTGACGGCCTGCTTCTT
Organism: Pseudomonadota bacterium; assembly: GCA_963204815.1. Lineage (GTDB taxonomy): Bacteria > Pseudomonadota > Gammaproteobacteria > Burkholderiales > Burkholderiaceae_C > Rubrivivax. The sequence continues at coordinate 23,805 of CAUJHQ010000086.1, forward strand.
CGGCGAGGGCGCGGTCGGCGAGGGTGCCTTCCACGAGACCATGAACCTGGCGGCGCTGTGGAAGCTGCCGCTGCTCTTCGTCTGCGAGAACAACCTCTACGCGATGGGCGTGCCGCTCGCGCTGTCCGACGCCGAGACCGACATCTGGCGCAAGGCACAGGCCTACCGCATGCCCGCCGAGCAGGTCGACGGCATGGACCCGGTGCAGGTGGAGGCCGCGGCGCGGCGCGCGGTGCAGCACCTGCGCGCCGGCGAAGGTCCGGTCTTCCTGGAGGCGCGCACCTACCGCTTCCGCGCGCACTCGATGTTCGACACCCAGGCCTACCGCACGCGCGACGAGATCGACGACTGGCGGCGCCTCGACCCCATCGAGCGGCTGCGCGCCTGGATGCTGGCGAACCACCACGCGGCCGAGGCCGACCTCGCCGCCATCGAGCACGACATCGCGGCCGAGATCGCCGCCGCGGTCGCCTTCGCCGAGGCCGGCACGCCCGAGCCGGCGGACGCGCTCGAACGCTTCGTGCTGATGGACCGCGTGGTGCAGGACGAGGCACCGGGCGCCGCGGAGGCCGCATGAAGATCAGCTACCGCGAAGCCTGCCGGCTCGCCGTGCGCGACGCGCTCGCCGCCGACCCGCGCTGCTTCGTCATGGGCGAGGACGTCGGCCGCTACGGCGGCTGCTACGCGGTGACGAAGGGCCTGCTGGAGGAGTTCGGCCCCGAGCGCGTGCTCGACACGCCGCTGGCCGAGAACGGCTTCACCGGCATCGGCGTCGGCGCGGCCATCGCCGGCCTGCGGCCCATCGTCGAGATCATGACCTGCAACTTCAGCCTGCTCGCGCTGGACCAGATCATGAACAACGCCGCCACGCTGTCGCACATGACGGGCGGGCAGTTCGCGGTGCCGCTGGTCATCCGCATGGCCACCGGCGGCGGGCGCCAGCTGGCGGCGCAGCACTCGCACAGCCTGGAAGGCTGGTACGCGCACATCCCGGGGCTGAAGGTGCTGGCGCCGGCGACGGTGGAAGACGCGCGCTTCATGCTCGCCGCCGCGCTGGCCGACCCGAACCCGGTGCTGATCTTCGAGCACATCGTGCTCTACAACGCCGAGGGCGAGCTCGACCCGGCTGTGACGGCCGTCGACATCGCGCAGGCCCGGGTGCGCCGTGCCGGCCGCGACCTCAGCCTCGTGACCTACGGCAACGGCCTGCCGAAGTGCCTGGCGGCGGCCGACGCGCTGGCGGGCGAGGGCGTCGAGGCCGAGGTGATCGACCTGCGCGTGCTGCGGCCGCTGGACATGGCGACCGTGCTCGCGTCGGTCACGCGCACGCGGCGTGTCGTCATCGTCGACGAAGGCTGGAAGAGCGGCTCGCTGTCGGCCGAGATCGCGGCGCGGCTGGCCGAGGACGCGCTCTACGAGCTCGACGCCCCGGTGCGCCGCGTCTGCAGCGCCGAGGTGCCGGTGCCCTACGCAGCGGCGCAGGAGGAGGCGGCGCTGCCGAGCGTGGAGCGCATCGTCGCCGCGGCGAAATCGATCGTGCCCGCCCGCTGAGACGCCGCGCGATGGCCGACTTCCTGATGCCCGCGCTGGGCGCCGACATGGAGACCGGCAAGGTCGTCGAGTGGCACGTGAAGGCCGGCGACCGCGTGCGCGCCGGCGACGTGGTCGCGGTGGTCGAGACGCACAAGGGCGCGATCGACGTCGAGTGCTTTCTCGACGGCGTGATCCGCGACCTCGCGCCGCTGGGCATCGATTTGAAGGTGGGCGCGGTGCTGGCGCGGGTGGGCGACGCGCCCGCGCTGAAGGCCGCGGCCGCGCCCATGGCGGCGCCCGAAGTGCCGGCGCCGGCCGCACCACCGGCCGCCGCGCCGCTGCCGCCGCGCGGCGGCCGCGCGCGCGTCAGCCCGGCGGCACGCCGGCGCGCCGCGCAGCTGGGTGTCGACCCCGAGGCGCTGGCCGGCCACGGCGCCGACGGTGCGGTCGTGCTGGCCGACGTCGAAGGCGCCGCCGCGCGCAAGCCGCGCACCGGCTTCGACGCCGCGCAGATGCGGCAGGCGATCGCCGCCGCGATGTCGCGCTCCAAGCGGGAGATTCCGCACTACTACCTGCAGGCCACGGTGGACTTCGCCGCCGCGAACGCCTGGCTGGCCGACTACAACCGCGAGCGCCCGCCGCCCGAGCGCCTGCTGCCCGCGGTGCTGATGCTGAAGGCCGCGGCGACCGCGCTCGCCGAGGTGGCGGCGCTGAACGGCCACTGGGTCGACGGCGGCTTCCGCCCCGGCGCGGGTATCCACGTCGGCTGGGCGGTGTCGCTGCGCGGCGGCGGCCTCGTCGCGCCAGCGATCCACGATGCCGACCGCCAGCCGCTGCCGGCGCTGATGGCGGCCTTGCGCGACCTGGTGCAGCGTGCGCGCGCCGGCGGCCTGCGC
>CAUJHQ010000087.1 GCA_963204815.1 Pseudomonadota bacterium
GGCGGCCTGCCGGCGCAGCGCAACCACCTCGACCTCGGCCGGCTGCTCACCGACGTGTACCCGCAGGGCGTGCCGAACGACCCCGAGCTGCCGCTGCTGCTCAACCACGTGCACCCGATCCACGAGGTGGTGCATGTCGACTACTTCCTGCCCGGCTGCCCGCCTTCGGCGGATGCATTCTGGAGCTTTCTCACCGACCTGATGGCCGGCCGCACGCCGCACCTCGGGCATGGCCTGATCCACTACGACTGAACCATGGCCTTCGACCTCGAAACCGCTGCTGCCCCCGAAGGACTGCGCCGCGTCGCCATCGACCCGGTGTCGCGCGTCGAAGGCCACGGCAAGGTGACCCTCCTGCTCGACGAGGCGAACCGCGTGCAGCAGGTGCGCCTGCACATCGTCGAGTTCCGCGGCTTCGAGAAGTTCATCGAGGGCCGGCCCTACTGGGAGGTGCCGGTGATGGTGCAGCGGCTGTGCGGCATCTGCCCGGTGTCGCACCACCTCGCGGCGAGCAAGGCGATGGACCGCGTGCTCGGCGCACACCCTGTCACGCCCAGCGCCGAGAAGATCCGGCGGCTGATGCACTACGGCCAGATCCTGCAATCCCATGCGCTGCACTTCTTCCACCTCTCGTCGCCCGACCTGCTGTTCGGCTTCGACTCCGAGGTGCAGCAGCGCAACATCGTCGGCGTGATCGAGAAGCACCCGGACATCGCCAAGAAGGGCGTGATGCTGCGCAAGTTCGGCCAGGAGGTGATCCGCGTCACCGCCGGCAAGCGCGTGCACGGCACGGGCTCGGTGCCCGGCGGCATGAACAAGCACGTCAGCCGCGAAGACCGCGACGTGCTGCAACGCGACATCGGCCAGACCATCGCCTGGGCGCAGGATGCCGTGAGCATCGCGCGGCAGCTGCACGAGAGCAATGCCGGCCTGTACGACGGTTTCGGCAGCTTCCGTTCCAACATGCTGTCGCTGGTGCGCGCCGACGGCGCGATGGACCTCTACGACGGCGTCATCCGCGCGCGCGACGCCGACGGCGCGATCCTCTTCGACGGCGCATCGGACCAGGGCTACCTCGACCTCATCGAGGAAGAGGTCAAGCCCTGGACCTACATGAAGTTCCCGTACCTGAAGAGCCTGGGCGCCGAGCGCGGCTGGTACCGCGTCGGCCCGCTGGCGCGGGTGCAGAACTGCGACTTCATCCCGACGCCGCTGGCCGAAGCCGAGCGCCGCGAGTTCGTGGCCCACGGCCACGGCGCGCCGGTGCATGCCACGCTGGCCTATCACTGGGCGCGCATGGTCGAGGTGCTGCACTGCGTGGAGGTGATCGAGCAGCTGCTCGACGACCCCGACCTTCTCAGCGGCGAGCGCTTGGCCGGCGGCGCGCGCCACAGGTGCGGCATCGGCGTCATCGAGGCGCCGCGCGGCACGCTGATCCACCACTACGAGGTGGGCGACGACGACCTCGTCACGATGTGCAACCTGATCGTCAGCACCACGCACAACAACCAGGCCATGAACGAGGCGGTGCGCCGCGTCGCCGAGGACGAGCTCAGCGGCCACGCGCTCACCGAAGGCCTGCTCAACCGCATCGAGGTGGCGGTGCGGGCCTACGACCCCTGCCTGTCGTGCGCCACCCACGCGCTGGGCGCGATGCCGCTCGACGTGGTGCTCGAAGGGCCGAGCGGCGAACCGCTCGACCGCCTGCTGCGCCAGCCCGACGGCGGCTTCGAACGCCTGCCGCCATGACCGCGCCCACGCTCGTCTTCGCCTGGGGCAACCCGAGCCGCGGCGACGACGCGCTCGGCCCGCGCTTCGTCGAGCAGGTGCGCGCGCTCGCGCTCGCCGGCGTCGAGTGCCTGGACGACTACCAGCTGCAGCCCGAGCACGCGCTCGACCTCGTCGGCCGCGCGCGCGTGCTCTTCGTCGACGCCAGCGCGCGTGCGGCGGCGCCGTACGAAGCGGGGCCGGTCGCGGCCGCGCGCGACGCCAGCTTCACGACGCACGCGATGTCGCCGCAGGCGCTGCTGCAGGTCTACCACGACGTGCAGGGCGCGCCGCCGCCGCCGTGCACGCTGCTGGCGATCCGCGGCGAACGCTTCGGCCTCGGCGAGCCGCTGAGCGATGCCGCCGGGCGCCACCTCGACGCCGCGCTGCAGTGGGCGGCCGGCTGGCTGGCACCGCAAGGCCCGTGAACCGAATCCGCGGCGCTGCGCTCCAAGCACCACCGCCGCGCCGCAGGAGGAGACACCGATGAGCGCCGAACCGCACCACGGGCTGCACCGCGACACCTTCGCCCTCGTGCTGGCCGGCGGCCGCGGCAGCCGGCTGCACGAGCTGACCGGGCACCGCGCCAAGCCGGCGGTGCCGTTCGCCGGCAGCATGCGCATCATCGACTTCGTGCTCGGCAACTGCGTCAACAGCGGCATCCGCCGCATCGGCGTGCTCACCCAGTACAAGGCGCAGAGCCTGATCCGCCACGTCGAGCGCGGCTGGGGCTTCCTCGAAGCCAGCCTGGGCGAGTTCGTCGACGTCGTGCCGGCGCAGCAGCAGCGCGGCGAAGGCTGGTACTGCGGCACCGCCGACGCGGTGTTCCAGAACCTGGACATCCTGCGCGAGGTGGCGCCCCGGCACGTGCTGGTGCTCGCCGGCGACCACGTCTACAAGATGGACTACGGCGTGATGCTCGCCGAGCACGTGGCGCGCGGCGCCGTGCTCACGGTGGCCTGCGTGGAGGTGCCGCTGGAGGCCGCCAGCGGCCTGGGCGTGATGAGCGTCGACGCCGACGACCGCGTCAACGCGTTCGCCGAGAAGCCGGCGTCGCCGGCGGCGCTGCCGGGCCGGCCGGGGCGCGCCCTCGCCAGCATGGGCATCTACGCGTTCGACGCCGCCTTCCTGGTCGCCGCGCTGGAGCGCGACGCCGCCGATCTGGGCTCGTCGCACGACTTCGGCCGCGACCTGATCCCGGCGGCCGTGGCTGCCGGCCGCGTGCACGCGCACCGCTTCGAGCGCAGCTGCGTCAACATGGTCGAGGGCCGCCCGTACTGGCGCGACGTCGGCACGCTCGACGCCTACTGGGAAGCCAACCTCGACCTCACGCAGGTGGTGCCCGAACTGAACCTCTACGACGACGCCTGGCCGCTGCCGGCGCGCCAGCCGAGCCGGCCGCCGGCGAAGTTCGTCTTCGACGAAGCCGGGCGGCGCGGCAGCGCCGTCGACTCGCTGGTGTCCGGCGGCTGCATCGTCAGCGGTGCCGAGGTGCGGCGCTCGCTGCTGTTCCACGGCGTTCGCGTCGAGGAGGGCAGCCGCATCGAGGAATCGGTGCTGCTGCCGCAGGTGCGCGTGGGCCGCGGCGTTCACCTGCGCCGCGCCATCGTCGACCGCCTTTGCGTGCTGCCCGACGGCCTGCAGGTCGGCATCGACGCCGCCGCCGACCGTGCGCGCTTCCGCATCAGCGAGCGCGGCATCGCGCTCGTGACGGCCGAGATGCTGGCGCGCTGACGGGCTGACGCGCGCGGCGTTGCGTGGCGTCAAGCGCGCGGCCGCGGCGCGGCGGCAGCATCGGGCCCAGCAAAGGAGACGACGATGGCCGACTACATCCGCTGGTTCAAGGATCTCTCGATGGCCGACGTGCCGCGCGTCGGCGGCAAGACGGCGTCGCTGGGCGAGATGTTCAACGCGCTGCGCCCGCTGGGCGTGCGCGTGCCCGACGGCTTCGGCGTCACCGCCGCGGCGTACCGCGACGCGCTCGACGCCGCCGGCGCGTGGCCGAAGCTGCACGCGCTGCTCGACGGCCTGGACAAGCGCGACGTCGAGGCGCTCGCCCATGCCGGCGCGGCGGCGCGCGAGATCGTCTACGCGGCGCCGATGCCGGCGGCCGTGGAAGCCGGCCTGCGTGCCGCCTGGCGCGCGCTGCAGGCGCAGGTGGGCCCGACGCTCAGCGTGGCGGTGCGCAGCTCCGCCACCGCGGAAGACCTGCCGAACGCCAGCTTCGCCGGCCAGCACGACACCTACCTCAACGTGCGCGGCGAGCAGATGCTGATCGACGCCGTGAAACGTTGCCAGGCGTCGCTCTTCACCGACCGCGCCATCAGCTACCGCACCGACCAGGGCTTCGACCACTTCAAGGTGTCGCTGTCGGTGGCGGTGATGCAGATGGTGCGGTCCGACCAGGCCTGCAGCGGCGTGATGTTCACGATCGACACCGAGTCGGGCCACCCCGACGTTGCCTTCATCACCGCCGCCTGGGGCCTGGGCGAGAACGTCGTGCAGGGCGCCGTCGACCCCGACGAGTTCTACGTCCACAAGCCCACCTTCAAGGCCGGCCACCGCTGCGTGCTGCGGCGGCGGCTGGGGCGCAAGCAGATCCGCATGGTCTACAGCGGCGGGCGCACGCGCGAGCCGGTGGTCAACCAGCCGACGCCGCCGGAGGACCGCGCGCGCTACTGCCTGAGCGACGCCGACGTGCTGGAGCTCGCCGACGCCGCGATCAAGATCGAGGAGCACTACAGCCGCCAGGCCGGCACCTGGCGCCCGATGGACATCGAATGGGCGAAGGACGGCCCCGACGGCCCGCTGTACATCGTGCAGGCGCGGCCCGAGACGGCGGCCTCGCAGCGCGCCGCCAACGTCATCGAGGAGTTCGTGCTCGAGCAGTCGGGCACGGTGCGGGTGCAGGGGCGGTCGGTCGGCGAGCGCATCGCCACCGGCAAGGTCCGCCGCATCGCCAATGCCACGCAGTTGCACCGCTTCGAGCCCGGCGAGGTGCTGGTGGCCGACACCACCACGCCCGACTGGGAGCCGGTGATGAAGACCGCCGCCGCCATCGTCACCAACCGCGGCGGCCGCACCTGCCACGCGGCCATCGTGGCGCGCGAGCTCGGCATCCCGGCGGTCGTCGGCGCGGAGGGGGCGAGCGAGCGGCTGAAGGACGGCGAGGCGGTCACGGTCTCGTGTGCCGAAGGCGACATCGGCCGCGTCTACGAAGGCGTGTTGAAGTTCCGCGTCGACCGCAGCGACCTCACCGGCTTCGAGCGCCCGGCGACCGAGGTGATGGTGAACCTGGGCAACCCCGAGCTCGCGTTCAAGACGGCGCTGCTGCCCTGCGACGGCGTCGGCCTCGCGCGCATGGAGTTCATCATCAACGAGCACATCTTGGTGCACCCGATGGCCGTGCTGCACCCGGAGCGCATCGCCGACGCCGCGGTGCGCGCACAGGTGCTGGCGCTGTCGGCCGGCCACGCGAGCGGGGCCGCGTACTTCATCGAGAAGCTCGCCGAAGGCGTTGGCACGATCGCGGCGGCCTTCTGGCCGCGGCCGGTGATCGTGCGGCTGTCGGACTTCAAGAGCAACGAGTACGCAGCGCTGCTGGGCGGGTGCGACTTCGAGCCGCACGAGGAGAACCCGATGCTCGGTTTCCGCGGCGCGGCGCGCTACGTGCACCCGGCCTACGAAGAGGGCTTCGCGCTCGAATGCGCCGCGCTCAAGCGCGTGCGCGAAACGATGGGCCTGACGAACCTGAAGGTCATGGTGCCGTTCTGCCGCCGCCTCGACGAGGCGCGCGCGGTGCTGGCGACGATGGCGCGCCACGGCCTCGCGCGCGGCGAGGGTCCGGCCGGCCATGGGCTCGAGGTCTACGTGATGTGCGAGATCCCGAACAACGTGCTGCTGATCGACGAGTTCGCCGAGCTGTTCGACGGCTTCTCGATCGGCAGCAACGACCTCACGCAGCTGACGCTGGGCGTCGACCGCGACAGCGCCATCGTCGCCGCCTCGTTCGACGAGCGCGACCCCGGTATGAAGAAGATGCTGAAGCTGGCGGTCGAGGGCGCCAAGCGCAACGGCCGCCACAGCGGCATCTGCGGTCAGGCGCCTTCCGACCACCTCGACGTCGCGACCTACCTCGTCGAGCTGGGCATCGACAGCATCAGCCTGACGCCCGACCGCGTACTGCGCACGATGCAGGCGGTGCGCGGCATCGAGGCCGCGCAGGGGCGGCCGCCGCGCGCCTGAGTCAGCGCGCCGGTTTCAACTGGCCTCGGCGGCCGGTCGAACCCAGCGGCCAAGCGTGGCGAACAGTTCGTCGACGTCGACCGGCTTGGCGAGGTGATCGTTCATGCCGGCGGCCAGCGCCGCCTCGCGGTCGCCGACCATCGCGTTGGCGGTCATCGCGATGACCGGCAGCGAGCGCCAGCGCGGCTGCTCGCGCAGCGCCCGCGTGGCCGCGTAGCCGTCCATCACCGGCATCTGGCAGTCCATCAGCACGGCGTCGAAGTCCTGCCGCGCCAGCGTGTCCAGTGCCTCGCGGCCGTCGCAGGCCACCGTGACCTCGATGCCGCAGCTGCGCAGCAGCTCGGTCGCCACCTCGCGGTTGATCGGGTTGTCTTCGACCAGCAGGATGCGGGCGCCGCCCAGGTCGGCGCGGCGGTCGGCGCGCACGCGGTCGCGCCGCGCGCTCGGTGCGGCGGTCTGCTCGCTTTGCCCCAGCGCGGCCCGGCACGCTGCCGCCAGCGCGGCGGGCGTGACCGGCTTGGCAAGCAGGGCACCAACCGCGAGCCGCCGCTCGTCGAGCTGCTTCTGGGCCGCGTCGCGGCCGAACGCCGTCACCATCAGCACGACGGGCGCCGGATGCCGCAGCGCCGCCTGCCGACCCAGCACCTGCGCGCAGTCCATGCCGTCCAGGCCCGGCATCTTCCAGTCGTGCAACAGCAGCCGGTACGGCCGGTCGCCCGCATCGGCCTGCGTCACGCGGCGCAGCGCGGTCTCGCCGTCGCCGGCGGTGTCGACCTCGAGGCCGAGCGAGGTGCACATCTCTGCAAGCACCTCGCGCGCGGTCGCGTTGTCGTCGACGACCAGCACGCGCGTGCCGCGCAGGCCGCCGTCGCCGTGCGCGGGCGGCGTGGCCGGTCCGGGCTGGACTTCCAGGCGCAGCGTGAAGTGGAACCGGCTGCCGACACCCGGCCGGCTGTCGAGTTCGAGCTCACCGCCCATCAGGCGCACCAGGTGGCGGCTGATCGCGAGCCCGAGGCCGGTGCCGCCGTAGCGCCGACTGGTCGACGCGTCCGCCTGCGAGAAGGGCTGGAACAGGTGCTGGCGCTGCTGTTCGCTGATGCCGATGCCCGTGTCGCGCACCTCGAAGCGGACCGTGACCCAGCCGGCCTCCTGGCGCAGCACCTTCACGCCGAGGACGATCTCGCCGCGCTCGGTGAACTTGACGGCGTTGTTGCCCAGGTTCAGCAGCACCTGGCCCAGGCGCGACGGGTCGCCGACGAGTGCGGCTGGCAGGTGCGGCGGCACCGCGAGCAGCAGTTCCAGGCCCTTGGCCTCGGCGGCCATGCCGAGCAGGCCGACGACGTTGTCGAGCACCTCGCACAGGCCGAACGGGATCGACTCCATGTCGAGCTTGCCGGCCTCGATCTTCGAGAAGTCGAGGATGTCGTTGATGATGCCCAGCAGCGACTGTGCCGACGCGTGCGCCTTCTGGACGTAGTTGCGCTGCTGCGGCGTCAGGTCGGTCTGGAGGGCGAGGGCGGACATGCCGAGGATCCCGTTCATCGGCGTGCGGATCTCGTGGCTCATGTTGGCCAGGAAGGCGCTCTTGGCCTGGTTCGCGGCTTCGGCCGCATCGCGGGCCTGCAGCAGTTCGGCGGTGCGCTGGCGCACCGTGTCTTCGAGCTCCTGGCGGTGGCGCCGCTGCGCCAGCTCGGCCTGCCGGCGTTCGGTGAGGTCCTGGCACAGGCCCACGAAGCCGCTGATGCGGCGGTCTTCGCCGCGCAGGGCGGTCACGGCCAGCAGCACCGGCACCGGGTGGCCGTCCTTGTGGATGAAGGTCCACTCGCCGACCTCCGGGGCGCCGCGCCGCGGGCGGGCCGCGAAGACCCCGAAGCCGGGCGCGATGGTCTCGCCGAGCTCGGCGGACAGTTCGGCGGCGTGCCGCGCCACCTCCTGTGGGTCGTGCCAGGCCGCGGGCGTGAACTTGCCGACGACCTCGTCGGCCGTGTAGCCGAGCAGACGCTCGGCTGCCGGGTTGTAGCTGGTGACGACACCCTCGGCCGTCGTCGAGATGATCGGCGAGCCCACGTTGTCCAGGATCGTGCGCTGCAGGAGCGACAGCCTGCGCAGTTCATCGTCCCGCGCCTGGACCGTCGCCATCATGGCGTTGAATTCCATGCCCAGGCGCGCCACTTCGTCGGCGCCGGAGGTCGGCACGCGCCGCTGGTAGTCGGCGCGGGTGCGCACCTGCTCGACCGCCTCGGCCAGCGCCGAGATCGGCCCGACGATGGACCGCTGCAGCACCGCCAGCAGGCCCAGCGCGATGCCGAGCAGCAGCACGATCATGCCGGCGCCGAGCACGAGCACCACCGTCTCGGTCTGGCGCTTCATCTCCTGCAGGTCCATGACGATGAACAGGCGCGCGCCGTCCTGCAGGCTCAGCAGCGACTCGGCGGTGTCCTTCGCGGCCGACAACGCGACACCGTCCGGCCGCACCGGCGGGCTCGGCAAGGTCGCGCCCGCGCGGGTGCCGAACCCGGCCAGCAGGCGCCCGTCCGCGAGATCGATGCGTGCGGCCAGGATCTGCGGGTTCGCGCGCAACGTGTCCAGGATCTCCTGCGCCCGCGCCGCATCGGCGAAGGCCACCGCGGCCTCCGCGCCGACCGAGACCACGCGCGCGTACGGCTCCACGACGAGCCGCGCGCGGTGCTCGAGCGTGAGGCGCTCGACGACCAGGAACGCCCCGCTCGCGACGGCAAAGGCCAGCACGGCTGCGACGACGAGCGCCAGCACGAGCTTGCCGCGCAGGTTCGGTTGCCGGAGCACCGTCATCGCCACTTCCTCGCCACGCCACCCTCCACGATCTCGCGTGAGACTTCCAGCATCTTGGTGGGAATCGCCAGCGAGACGGCCCGTGCCTGGTCAAGGTTGACGCTCATTTCGACCTGCTCGCGCGCCAGCAGGCGGATGACGCCGCCCTCCTGCAGGAATTCGGGTGCGTTGCCGACCGTCAGCACCGGGCGCTTGCGCAACTCATTGAGCACGCTGCGCCGGCGTGCTGCGGTCTCGTAGGCGATGAAGGCGATCTGGCAGGCCGGCAATGGGTCGGGCGGGGCGACGCGGATGACCTTGAAGGGCCGTCCCTGCTCGGTGCGGCCCAGGAAGGTGCGCTCCAGGCTGTCGTCGAAGTGCTCGCCGCCGAGCACGCAGACGACCCAGGCGGCGCGCTCGTCGGCGAAGGCCTGTGGTGGCCAGGTGACGTACCGGGCGAAGTTGCGCAGGAACGCGGCCTCGACCTTGCCGACCGGCTCCGCCGGCCGCTCCTGCGCGGCGGCGCCGTGGGCCAGCGGGGCGAGCAGCAGCGCGAGCGCGACGGACCTGCGCCGGCTGAGGGCGGAGGCGGCGGCGCGCGGGCGGCAGGGGCTCACAACGCGGTCTTGAGCGTGAGCAGGAACTCGCGCGGGCGCGAGCGCGTGCTCTGCGACGGCCGGTAGCGTTCGTCGCCGAGGTTCTTGCCGGTGAGTTCGACGCTCGCGCGGCCGGCGCCCGCGCGCCACGACCAGCCGACCAGTGCGTTCAGCAGCGTGTAGCTCTGGCGCGAGGAAGGCGGCCCGTCCGGCAGCAGGGTCTGGTCGCGCACGAGGTTGAAGCCACCGCCGACGTACGCGCCGCGCAGCACGTCGTCGGCGAACGCGTAGCGCGTCCACAGGTTGGCCAGCCGCGGCGCGCTCATCTGCAGCGGCGCGTCGTGCAGCAGGTAGGCGTTCTTGTAGTTCGCGCGCCCGGCGGCGTCGAGCGTGCCGGGGTCCTGCGCCAGGATCGCGGCGTCGCCGCCGCTGAACTCGGCGATGCGCGCGCGCATGCGGCTGTACGAGACATAGACCTGCCAGTTCGGCACGGGCGTGAGGGTGGCGTCGAGCTCGAGGCCGCGCGAGCGCTGCTCGCCGCTTTGCACGTTGTAGATGACGACCGAGCCGTCGCTGTTGGTCTGCGCGAGGTCGTTGACGATGTTGCGGTTGCGCAGGTCGAACAGGGTCAGCGTCCCGGAGACGCGGCCGCCCAGCCACTCGGCCTTCAGGCCGACGTCGTAGCCCGTGCCTTCGGTCGGAACGGCGGGCGCCGTCGAGCCGTCGGGCAGGTTCAGGGCCTGCGTGGCGGGCACGAACGACTCCGCGTACGAGGCGAAGGCCGACAGTGCGGGGTCGAGCTTGACGAGCACGCCGTACTGCGGCGTCACCATGCGGGCGGTGAAGCGCTGGCTCTGGCCGCCGTTGAGGCGGTCGGTGACGCGGCTGTCGGTGGACGTGAGGCGGCCGCCGGCCAAGAGCAGCAGCCGGTCGTCGAGCAGGCCGACGGTGCTGCCGACATGGAACGAGCGGTCGCTGGACTCGGTGCGGCGATCGGCCCGGTTCTCCGTCAGGGCCGACAGTGGAATGCCGACCTCGCGGTTCCAGGTCGACGGGTCGCGCAGGTCCCACAGCGGCAGCGGCGACGCGATCGGGTCGCTGCCCAGCGCCGGATCATTGGCGGCCTGGCCGGCCGTGTTGTCGAAGCGGCGCTTCAGGTGCTGGGCGCCGAGCAGCAGGCGCAGGCTCGCGCCGTCGAAGCGGTAGTGGCCGACGGCGTCGATCGAATAGGTGTCGCCACCGTTGGCGTAGGTCTGGCGGCGCAGGCGGCGGCCCTGCAGGAAGGTCGTGTTGTTGGGCATGCCGAGGTTGCCGGAGAACAGCGCGTCGACCTCGAAGCGCTGCCGCCCGTAGCCGGCACGCAGGTTCCAGCGTTCGTCGACCTCGACGTCGACCCAGGCATTCACGGCATCGGTGTCGCTGCGTCGGTAGTCGACCGTCGACATGCTGTTCCAGTCGTCGGGCAGGCCGGGCACGTCGACGCCCTGCAGGTTGGGGTCGGACGCTGTCGGCACGACGCCGGCCTGGCGCCCGTAGCCCGGCTTCTGCATCACCTGCGGCGATTCGCGCTTGCGCAAGCGCTCGGCCTTCAGCGAGACGCCGACGCGTTCGCTCGGCTGCCAGCGCAGCGAGGGCGACAGGTTGCTCGCGTGCGCGTCGTAGGGCTTCCAGTAGTGCAGGTCCTGGTCGTGGGAGGCCGCGACGCGGAAGAACAGCGTGCCCGACAGCGGGCCGGTCACGTCCGCCTCGGCGCGGTACTGGCCGTAGGACCCGTAGGTCGCATCGGCGCTTGCCGCGAACTGCGCCTGCGGGCTCTTCGTGATGATGTTGACGATGCCGCCTGGCGCGACCTGGCCGTACAGGAACGAGGCCGGGCCCTTCACCACCTCGACGCGCGAGATGTTCGTGAAGTCGAAGATCGACGCGCCGTGGTGGCCGTCGCGCAGCACCTGCGTGTTGCCGGGCGTCGAGCTGACCGCGAAGCCGCGGATCGCCAGGTTCGCGTTGCCTTCGTTGAAGTCGTTGCTGCGGTAGGTGACGCCCGGCGAGTAGCGTGCGACGTCGAACAGGTTCACCGGCTTCTGGTCCTTGATGAAGGACTCGGTGAAGGCCTGGATCGCGAACGGCAGGTCGCGGATCGGCGTGTCGAAGCGCGAGCCCGAGACCGCGTTCGACGCCCGGTAGCCGCTGTCGAGGTGGGTGGACACGTCGAATGGCGAGACCCGCACGTTGACGAGCTCGGTGATGTCCATGTCGGCGACGTCCCGGGTGGCTGCCGCTGCAGGCGAGCCAGCCTCCAGCAGGAAGGCCAAGCCGACGGCCGCGGTTGCGGCCCGCGCCCTCCCTCTGCCGGTACCCGAGCCGATGCGCATGTCGGTCTGCTCTCGCGACGCCCGAAGGCAGCTTACCCCGATGGGTACGCGTCAGCAATCGGGCCGCGACCGGAAAAACAAAAACCCCTCGCGGTTGCGACGAACGGCGAGGGGCTTGGGAGCTGGTGGCGCTTCAGGGACTCGAACCCCGGACCTGCGGATTATGATTCCGTCGCTCTAACCAACTGAGCTAAAGCGCCTGAGCCGCGCATTATATAAGCGGCGCGGCGGGCTCGTCCGATGTTCAGCTTCTTCAAGAAAAAGCCGCCCGCGACCCCCGTGGCGGCCGCTCCCGCCGCGCCTGCCGAAGCTCCCGCGCCAGTGCCCGCCGAGGCGGCACGCGCCGGCTGGTTCGACCGCCTCAAACACGGCCTGCGCAAGACCGGCAGCAGCATCGCGACGGTCTTCACCGGCACGCGCATCGACGATGCGCTGTACGAAGACCTGGAGTCGGCGCTGCTGATGGCCGACGCCGGCGTCGGCGCCACCGCCCACTTGCTGGCCGACCTGAAGCGGCGCGTGAAGGAGGCCAAGGCCACCGATCCCGCGGCCGTGAAGGGGCTGCTGGCCGACGCCATCACCGACCTGCTGGCGCCGCTGCAGAAGCCGCTGGTGATCGGCGGCGCCGATGGCACCGCGAGCCCGACGGTGATCATGGTCGCCGGCGTCAACGGCGCCGGCAAGACGACGACGATCGGCAAGCTCACGCGCCACCTCGCCGAAGCCGACCAGAAGGTGCTGCTGGCGGCAGCCGACACGTTCCGCGCCGCGGCGCGCGAGCAGCTGTCGGTGTGGGCCGACCGCAACCAGGTGCAGATCGTCAGCCAGGAAGGCGGCGATCCTGCCGCGGTGACCTTCGACGCCGTGAGCGCCGGCCGCGCGCGCGGCTGCGACGTCGTCATCGCCGACACCGCCGGCCGCCTGCCGACGCAGCTGCACCTGATGGAAGAGCTGAGGAAGATCCAGCGCACCATCGGCAAGGCCCAGGAAGGCGCGCCGCACGAAGTGCTGCTGGTGGTGGACGGCAACACCGGCCAGAACGCGCTGGCGCAGGTCAAGGCCTTCGACACCGCGCTGCAGCTGACCGGGCTCATCGTCACCAAGCTCGACGGCACCGCGAAGGGTGGCGTGCTGGCCGCGATCGCGCGCTGGGAGGCCGAGAGCGGGCGCGCGGTGCCGGTCTACTTCATCGGCGTCGGCGAGCGCGTCGAGGACCTGCAGCCCTTCGACGCGCGCGAGTTCGCTCAGGCCTTGCTGAGCTGACCCCGAACGGAGTCGAGTTCCTCGTCGTAGAAGCCGGACGGCACCGGCTCCATGCCGGTGTCGTAGCTGGCGAGGTCGCCGTCGGCGAGCACTTCCTCGATGTCGGCCACCGGGATCAGCGGCATCGGCTTGGACGACGTCGCCTTGGCGGCCGGTTCCGGCGGCGCCAGGTCGGCGGCAATGCTGTTGCGCAGCTCGGACAGCGTCGGCAACTGGCCTTCGCGCCAGGTGTAGACGCGGATGCCGGCAGCCTTCAGCACGCGGGCCAGGCGTTCGTGGCGGCGCCGGCTGCGGTCGGTTTCCTGCGGCGAGCGGATGTCGACGACGGCGAGCACGCGCGAACCCGAGTCGCAGAGCAGCAGGTCGGCGGACAGCGAGCCCACGCGCTGCAGCCAGTCGGTGTACGAATGGCGTGTCGGCACGCGCAGGAAGCGCGACAGCGGCACCTGCGCCAGCACCAGCATGCCGGGCAGCGCGCGGCGCAGCAGGTCGTAGGCCTGGCGCTCGTGGATCGACAGCACGCGCGCCGAATCGGGCGGCCACGCGACCACGGTGTCGAGCGCGTCGCGCGCGGTCTGCTTGCTGCGCGGCGCGCGACGCTGGCGCATGCGCAGTGCCAGCAGCGTGAGCAGGATCAGCACGGCGGCCAGCAGGGCGGGTGATTCCGTGGGGTCGAAGATGTTCATGGGGCGGGTCGGCAGGTGCGAGATGGCACGCTAAGGGGTATATCGACCCCCGGTCAACACGCGCCGCGGCAAAGACGTGACGAGTCGTTTCGACCGACTGGCCGCCGTGTCCATTTGTGCACTAGGTCACGGCCGCGCCGGCCGCAGAGATGATCAGCGCGGCATGCCGGGCAGGCCGCCCATGCGCTTCATCATCTTCATCAGGCCGCCGCCCTTCATCTTCTTCATCATGCCCTGCATCTGCTCGAACTGGTTGAGCAGGCGGTTGACTTCTTGCACCGGCACGCCGGCGCCGGCGGCGATGCGGCGCTTGCGGCTGGCCTTGATGAGGTCGGGCTTGCGGCGTTCGAGCGCCGTCATCGAGCAGATGATCCCTTCCATGCGCTTGACGTCGCGCTCGGCCTTGCCGAGGTCGGCGCCCTGCGCCTTCGCGGTGAGCTGGCTCGGCAGCTTGTCCATCAGGCCCGAGAGCCCGCCCATCTTCTTCATCTGGGAGATCTGGGCGAGGAAATCGTCGAGGTCGAAGTTGCCGCCCGACTTGACCTTCTCGGCCAGCTTCTGCGCCTGCGCGAGGTCGACGCCCTTCTGCACCTCTTCGACGAGCGCGACGATGTCGCCCATGCCGAGCACGCGGCCGGCGTGGCGCTCGGCGTCGAAGACCTCGAGGCCGTCGATCTTCTCGGAGACGCCGGCGAACTTGATTGGCGCGCCGGTGACCTGGCGCACCGACAGCGCGGCACCGCCGCGCGAGTCGCCGTCGAGCTTGGTGAGGATCACGCCGGTGAGCGGCAGCGCGTCCTTGAAGGCCTTCGCGGTGTTGACCGCGTCCTGGCCCTGCATCGCGTCGACGACTAACAGCGTCTCGACCGGGTTGAGCGCCGCGTGCAGGTCGCGGATCTCGGCCATCAGTGCTTCGTCGATGCCCAGGCGGCCGGCGGTGTCGACGAGCAGCACGTCGAAGTAGTGGCGCTTCGCGTGGTCGAGCGCGGCGAGCGCGATGTCGCGCGGCTTCTGCTCGCCGGTGCTCGGGAACCACTCGGCGCCGGCCTGCTTCGTCACCGTTTTCAATTGCTCGATGGCGGCCGGGCGGTAGACGTCGGCCGAGACCGTAAGCACCTTCTTCTTGCGCGTCTCGATCAGGTGCTTGGCGAGCTTGGCGGTGGTCGTGGTCTTGCCGGCGCCCTGCAGGCCGGCCATCAGGATCACCGCCGGCGGCTGCGCCGCGAGGTCGATGTCGGCCACGCCCTCGCCCATCGTCGCGGCGAGTTCCTTATGCACGATGCCGACCAGCGCCTGGCCCGGGTTCAACGAACCGGCGACCTCGGCGCCGAGCGCCTTGTCCTTCACGCGGGCGATGAAGTCACGCACCACCGGCAGCGCGACGTCGGCCTCGAGCAGCGCCATGCGCACCTCGCGCAGCATTTCCTGCACGTTGCTCTCGGTGATGCGGGCCTGGCCGCGCATCGTCTTGACCAGGCGCGACAGGCGGTCGGAAAGGGTGGAGGCCATGGGGGCTGAAGGCCGCGCCGGCGTTGCCCGGCGGGTCATTACACTGTGCGGATGATTCTATCGACAGCGTCCCCCATGCTGGGCGGTGGCGGGCCGCTGGCGGTGGCACTGGCCGCGCTGGCCGGCTACGGGCTGGCCGTGCTGGCGTCGGTGGCGGCCGGCTCGCGGGTCGGCAGCGCCGGCCTGATCGTCGGCTGGGTGCTGCACCTGGCGGTGCTCGTGCTCGACATCGGTGGCTGGGGCCAGAGCCAGCCAGGTGCGCGGCTGGGCTTCGCGCCGGTGCTGTCGATGACGGTGTGGCTCGTCGTCGCCGTGTACACGGTCGAGAGCCGGCTCGTGCCGCTGCCGGCGGTGCGGCGCTCGCTGGCGCTGGCGGGCGCGGCGGCGGTGTTGGTGGCGGTGCTGTTTCCGGGCGAGCCGCGCAGCTTCGCGTCGCCGCTGGCGCCGCTGCACTTCGCGCTCGGCGTCGGCTCGTACGGCCTGTTCGGCGCCGCCGTCCTGCATGCCGCCATGCTCGACGCCGCCGACCGCCGCCTGCGCCTGCGCACCGGGGCGCCCGGCGGCGCGTTCGGCATGCCGCTGATGCAACTGGAGCGCCTGACCTTCCGCTTCGTCGAGGCCGGCTTCGCCGTGCTGACGGCCACGCTGGTGCTCGGCGCCGTCACCGCCACCAGTTGGCGCCAGGACCTGCACAAGACGGTGTTCTCGGTGCTCGCGTGGGTGGTGTTCGCGGCGCTGCTCGTCGGCCGGCGCCGCCAGGGCTGGCGCGGCCAGCGCGCGACGCGCTGGCTGTATGCCGGTGCGCTGCTGCTGCTGCTGGCCTATGCCGGCTCGCGCTTCGTCTTCGAGGTCCTGCTGGGGCGCGCGCCGGTATGAAGTACGTGCTGCTGATCGCCGTCGTCGGCGTGGTGCTGTGGCTGATGTTCGGCCGCGGCCGCCGCACCGAGCAGGTCCGCCAGCGCGAGACCAAGCGCACGGCCGCCGGGCCGGTCTCGATGCTGCAATGCGCGCATTGCGGCGTGCACCTGCCGAAGTCGGACGCGCTGTTCGACGCCGGCGGCCGGCCCTACTGCGGCGAGCCGCACCGCCTGGCCGGCCCGCGCGCCTGAGCCGGCGATGCCGGCGCAGAGCCAGGACCGCCGCGCCGGCGACCGCCGCCGCGGCGACCGCCGCCACCCCGGCCGACGCGCCAGCGACACCACGGGCGGCGGCGAGTCCTTCTTCGACCCCGGCTGGCTGGTGGCCAACGAGGCGGTGCGCC
>CAUJHQ010000088.1 GCA_963204815.1 Pseudomonadota bacterium
GCCGCGGTAGCCGATGCGGATGCAGGCCTCCACGCAGACCTTGCCGATCTCGGCGCGCTGCTCGGGCGTGATGCCGGGCGCGGGGGCTTCCTCCACCACTTTCTGGTGGCGGCGCTGCATCGAGCAGTCGCGCTCGCCCAGCCAGACCGCGTTCTTGTGCGTGTCGGCCATGATCTGGATCTCGACATGGCGCGGGTTCTCGAGGAACTTCTCCATGTAGACCGACGGGTTCCCGAACGCCGCGCCGGCCTCGGCGCGTGTCGTCTGCACCGCGTGGATCAGCGCCGCCTCGGTGTGCACGACGCGCATCCCGCGCCCGCCACCGCCGCCCGACGCCTTGATGATCACCGGATAGCCGACCACGCGGGCGATCTTGATGATCTCCTTCGGGTCCTCCGGCAGGGCGCCCTCGGAGCCGGGCACGCAGGGCACCCCGGCCTTGATCATCGACTGCTTCGCCGAGACCTTGTCACCCATCATGCGGATGTTGTCCGGCGCCGGCCCGATGAAGACGAAGCCGCTCTTCTCCACGCGTTCGGCGAAGTCGGCGTTCTCGCTGAGGAAACCGTAGCCGGGGTGGATGGCCTCGGCATCGGTCACCTCGGCGGTCGAGATGATCGCCGGCATGTTCAGGTAACTCTGCGCCGACGCCGCCGGGCCGATGCACACCGCCTCGTCGGCGAGCTTGACGTACTTCGCCTCGCGGTCGGCCTCGGAGTAGACGATGACCGACTTGATGCCCATCTCGCGGCAGGCACGCTGGATGCGGAGCGCGATCTCCCCGCGGTTCGCGATCAGGATCTTCTTGAACACGGACGGCGGCCTATTCGACGATGAACAGCGGCTGGCCGAACTCCACCGCCTGGCCGTTCTCGCACAGGATGCGGGTGATCTTGCCGCTGCAGTCGGACTCGATCTCGTTCATGATCTTCATCGCCTCGATGATGCAGACCGGCTCGCCTTCCTTGATCGTGCTGCCCAGTTCGACGAAGGCCTTGGCGCCCGGGCTGGCCGAACGGTAGAACGTGCCGACCATCGGCGACTTGACGACCTTGCCGGCGGGCTCGGCCGGTGCCGCTTCGGCCACCGGTGCCGCAGGCGCCGCCGGCGTGGCGGCGATCGGCGCCGCCGCGGGCGCAGCCGCCAGCGGCATCGGGGCGGCGACGGCCGCTGCCCCTGCCTTCACGATGCGCACCTTGCCTTCGGCTTCGGTGATTTCGAGCTCGGAGATGTTCGACTCGGAGACGAGATCGATCAGCGTCTTCAGCTTGCGCAAGTCCATGGCTGTCCTCTGGCTGCCGGCGGCCGTGACCGCCGGTCATGTTCGTTCGTTGCCGCGCTCGCGCGGCCGTCTTGCGATCACCGGCGCCGATCGACTCTCATTTGTGGTCAAGTCGGCTCGATCCGCGCTGAAGGTGTTCCTCCCGAAAGCTCCCTCGCGAGCGCCACCTGACGGGTTGGCGCGATCTTGCAGGGTCGCGACTTTACGCCTTTTGTGGACCGTTTGAAGCAGCTGGCCGAAATTTCGAGCGAGAACCCCGCAAGAACTGCGCTAGACCGACTTTCCCCAGGTTTCGAGCTCGGCAAACGTCGTCTGGCCCAGTTTGCGTTGAACGATGCGGCCTCTTGCGTCGAAGACCGCGGTGAATGGCAGGGCACCCTGCGCATTACCGAGCTGGCGGCTGAGATCGGTGCCTTCGAATCCAGCGAGGCCGATCGCGAAGCCGACCGGCGTGCGCTGCAGGAATTCTCGCACCGGTGTCGGCCCGTCTATCGCCAAACCCACGACCTGCCAGCCGCGGCCGCCGAACGCGCGCGCGAAACGGTCGAGGTCGGGCATCTCCTTCAGGCAGGGCGGGCACCAGGTGGCCCAGAAGTTCAGCAGCAGCGGCTTGCCGCGGCGCTCGGCCATGACGAGCTCGCCGCCGTCGGGCTGCGGGAAACGCATCGACCACAGCGGATCGAAGCGTTCGGCGGCGCCCGCCTGTTCGCGCCAGAGGTAACCACCGGCGCCGGTGACCGCCGCCGCGGCCCCGGCGGCGCCCATGAGCCAGCCGCGTCGCTTCACGCTCCGGCCTCCGCCAGCCGCCGCCGCAGCGCGGTCAGGTCGCCGCGCCAGGTGCGCCCCTGGGCGTCGGGCTTGAGCGAGCCGCGCAGGTCGTCGAGGTCGTGCACTTCCAGGTGCAGCGTCACCGGGTCGCGCCAGGCCGGGCAGCGCGCGGCCACGCTCAGCACCGACAGCGGCTCGCGCCCGCTGCGGTCCAGGTGGTCGGCGTCGTAGTCGACGCCGGCATTGATGAGCGCGATCTCGGCGCTCTTCGGGTCGTCGCAGTAGAGCTCCACGTGCAGCGCCGAGAGCCGGGTTGCGGTGCCGCGCCAGGCGGCGCCGGCCAGGTGCGGGCGGAACTCCGCCAGCCGTTCCATCCACACCACCGCCAGCTCGCGCAGCGCGCGCAGCTCGGCCGGCTGCGTGTCGGCGCAGAAGACCGACAGGTACTCGCGCACTTCGTCTTCGACCGCCTCGTTGCTCGGCAACTCGCCGCGCCGGCCGCCATGGCGCCCGAGATCGCGTGCCGCCTTGCGCTTGGCCGGGCCGTACTCCATGCCCTCCTCGACCACCAGGCGGGCGGCCGCAGCCGCGATCTCGCCGGCGGCGCTCATGGCAGCTCCACCGCTTCCATGCGCGCGACGATCGTCGCCGCCCGCCCGCTCACGTAGGCGGAGCGCGGCATCTTCTCGAAGCGCTTGGGCGCCGGCAGCATCACCGCGAGCCGCGCCGCCTGCTCCGGGCCCAGGCGCGCGGCGTCGGTGCGGTAGTAGTGGCGCGCCGCCGCCTGCGCGCCGAACAGGCCTTCGCCCCATTCGACGCTGTTGAGATAGATCTCGAGGATGCGGCGCTTCGACAGCAGCCCTTCCAGCATCAGCGTGATGGCGAACTCCTGCGCCTTGCGCAGCACGGTGCGTTCGCCCGACAGCAGCAGGTTCTTCGCCAGCTGCTGCGTGATGGTCGAGCCGCCGACGATCTTCGCCCGCGCCGGCGTGCGCGCCTCGTTGCGCTGGTTGCGTTCCCAGGCCTTCTCGATCGCGTCCCACTCGACGCCGCTGTGTTCGGCGAAGCCGGCGTCCTCGCTGGCGATGACGGCGCGCTTCAGGTGGTTGGCGATGCGGCTGTCGTCCACCCACTGCTGGCTCCAGGCGATGCGGTGCTTGTCGACCAGCAGCCGCCAGGCTTCGCTGCGCTGGAACGTGGTCGACTCGGGTGCGACGAACGCCATCGCACCGATGCGCAGCGCGAAGCTCGCCTGCAGCGCCGCGAAGGCCAGCACCAGCAGCGCGGCCACGCGCCAGAGGTGCGCCTTCATGCCGCCGCGACGCGCGCGCGCAGCGCCTGCAGCACCGGGGCGGTCTCCGGTCGCACGCCGCGCCAGAAGTGGAAGGCCTCGGCCGCCTGTTCGACCAGCATGCCGAGACCGTCGCGCGCCCGCGCGCCGGCGGTGCCGGCCCAGGCGAGGAAGGGCGCCGCGGCCGGCCCGTACATCAGGTCCACGGCCAGCGCCTCGCGGCCGAGCACGCTCGCCGGCACCGGCGACGGTGCCCCCTGCAGGCTGCTCGCGCTGGCGTTGATGACGATGTCGTGGCCGGCGCCCGGGTCGTCGATCGGCGCAGCCGCCAGCACCACGCCCAGCGCGCCAGCCAGTTCGCGGTGCCGCTCGACCAGCGCTGCCGCACGCGCGGCGGTGCGGTTGACGACGACCACCTCGCCCGCGCCCGCCTCGATCAGCGGCCCCAGCACGCCGGCCCCGGCACCGCCGGCGCCCACCAGCAGCACGCGGCGGCCGGCGATCGGCTGTGCCGCGTTGCGCTCGATGTCGCGCACGAGGCCGATGCCGTCGCTGTTGTCGGCCGTCCAGCCGTCGGCGTCGAAGCGCAGGATGTTCGCCGCCTCGGCGAGCGCGGCGCGCGCGGTCACGCGTGCCGCCAGGCGCGGCGCCTCGAACTTGAAGGGCACGGTGACGTTGCAGCCGCGGCCGCCACCGGCGGCGAAGGCGCGCACCGTCGCCTCGAAGGCGTCGACTTCGCAATGGACGCGGCCGTACGCGACGGCGTGGCCGGTCTGGCGCGCGAATTCGGCGTGGATGAACGGCGACTGGCTGTGCGCCACGGGGTTGCCGATGACGGCGTAGCGGTCGGGGGCGGTCATCGCGCGAGCTGAGTCGTTTCGAGGTTCTCGTCGCGCGTAAAGCGGAAGCGCGAGGTGACGACGATCTGGTCGGCCTGCCGCCGCATCGCCGCGCTGAAGGTGCCGAACGGGCCGGCGGCGCGCACGATCGCCACCGCCTGCGAATCGAGCAGGCGCGAATGGCTGGGGCGCACGATCTCGGCGTCGACCACGTTGCCCTGGGCGTCGACGGTGACGTTCATCGTGAGCTCGCCGTAGAGCTTGCGGCCCTTGTATTCGGGGAAGTTGCGCGTGCCGCGGTCTTCGATGCGGCGGCGCAGGCTGTCGTAGTAGATCGCGTAGACCTCTTCGCGCGTCGCCGGGCTGATGTAGCGCTTCTTCGGCCGCGCGTTCTCTTCGTTGATGCGCTTCTCGATCTCGGCCAGCAGGCGCAGCAGCTGGCGGCGCCGTTCGTCCTGCTCGCGCGCCTCGGCCGAGCCGGGGTCGCGCCGAGGGTCGGGCGGCGGCAGTGCGGCGACCTCGCGGCGGATCTGCGTCAGCAGCTGTTGCTGCTGTTCCTGCATCTCTTCGATGCGCCGGCGCGCCTCGTCGGCGGCCTCGCCGATCTGCGTCGTCGCCGACGGCGGCAGCGGCGACGTCGCGCGGCCCTTCTCGGCTTCGCCGCCGCCGGCCAGGTTGGCCTGCGCGATCGCCTGCGCCTTCGTCGGCGCTTCCTTCGAGCGTGCGTTGACCAGCACCACCTCCAGCGGCGTGTCGCTGAAGACGCGGTTGAAGGCCTCGGGGTCGACGAAGCGCACCGTCAGCAATGCGCCGTGCACGGCGGCCGAGACGGCCAGCGCCCACTGGAAGGCCGACAGCTCAGGCAGCCGCATCGCCCGCGGTCTCGCTCACGTCGATGGCCAGCGTCAGCGGGCCGGAGACGGACGCCTCGGCGTCCTCCTCGGCCTCGAGCGCGGCCTCGGCGGCGGCCTCTTCCGGCGTCGGCGCCTCTTCCAGGCGCGCCGCCAGCACCGCGTGCAGGTCCAGCGTCAGCAGGTCGACGCCGGTGACGCGGGCGCGCACGCGCATGCCGCGCGCCAAGGTCTCGGTGCCCGGCACGCGGAACACCAGCGGCAGCGTCTCGGCGCGCACCAGGCCGTCCTTCATGACGGCGGCGTCGAGCTCCTGCACGCCGTTCTGCTCCAGCCAGCGCAGCGTCCAGAAGCGTTCGATGCCGTGCTGGAAGTCGTTGTAGGCCGCGTATGCAGCGTCGAAGCCGGAGATGATGCTGAACAGCATCGCGTCCTTCGGCTTGAACGGCGCGGCCAGTGCGGCGGTGCGGCCGTGGCGCGCGCAGGCGATGATCTGCCACTGGTTGACGAGGTCGACATAGCGCCGCAGCGGCGACGTCGCCCAAGTGTACTGCGCCACGCCCATGCCGGCATGAGGCGCCGGCTTGACGCCCATGCGAACCTTCACGCCCGGCGCCAGGCTGGCCTGGCTGCGGTAGATGCCGGGCACGCCGCACTCGGCGAGCCATCCGCCCCAGGTGCTGTTGGCGAGGATCATCGCCTCGGACACGATCAGGTCCAGCGGCGCGCCGCGCGGGCGCACGCCGATCTGCACCGTCTCGTGCCCCTGCGGTTCGCCGCCGCCGGGGCCGTGGCCTTCGAGGCGGAAGGTGTAGTCGGGCCGGTTGAAGTTCTCCGGCTTGCCGCGCACCACCTCGCGCCGCGCCTTCAGCGCCTGCGCCAGGCGGAAGCAGAACGCGAGCTCGGGCGCGAAGGCGTAGTCGGCCGGCGCCGCGCCCGTGAGGGCGGCCTCGGTGATCACGCTGTCGAGCTGGTCGTGGCGCAGGTTGGCGGCGATCGGCACGCGCTCGAGCCGGGTCTCGTTCGCCTTCACCTCCAGCGTGGCCTCGTCGATCGTCACGTACAGGCTCACCGCCGGGCACTCGCGGCCTTCGGTCAGCGTGTAGGCCTGCACCACGTCGTCGGGCAGCATCGTCAGCTTGCCGCCCGGCATGTACACGGTGGACATGCGCTCGCGCGCCACCTTGTCGACCGCGGCGTCGGGCGCGATCGCGAGCCCGGGCGCCGCGATGTGCACGCCCAGCACGACGGTGCCGGTGCCCAGCCCCTGCACCGAGAGCGCGTCGTCGATCTCGGTGGTGTGCGAATCGTCGATCGAGAATGCCGGCGCGGGGGCCAGCGGCAGCGTGGCCTTGATGGCCGGCGCGCTGAGCGGCGGGAAGCCCGGCCCGCGCGGGAACTGCTCGAACAGGAAGCGCCGCCAGTGGAACTGGTAGGGGCTGGTGATGGCGCCGGCAGCCTTCAGCAGGTCGAGCGGGGCGCGCTGCGAGCGCTTCGCCGCTTCGACCACGGCCTTGTATTCGGGTGCGTTCTTGTCGGGCTTGAAGAGGATCTTGTAGAGCTGTTCCTGCACCGGCGCCGGGCAACCGCCCGCCACCAGCTCGCCGGCCCAGGCCTCGATCTGGGCCTGCAGCTGCTTCTTGCGCTCGATCGCCAGCAGCGCCGCCTTCACGGTCTCTTCGGGCGCCTTGCGGAACTGGCCCTTGCCGAGGCGGCGGAAGTAGTGCGGCGCGTCGAACAGGCGGAACAACGCAGCGGCCTGCTTCTCGGGGCCGAAAGGCGCCTCGAAGTAGTCGCGCGCCAGCTCGGCGAAGCCGAACTCGGCCTCGGGCGCGAACTCCCAGGCGAGGTCGAGGTCGATGTCGCCGGCCAGTGCCTGCGCCTGCGAGATCAGCTCGGCCGGGCCGGGCTTGTCGAAGCGCAGCATCACGTTGGCGGCCTTCACCTTCACGCGCTTGCCGGAGTCGAGTTCGACCTGCAGCGAAGCCTCGGCCTCCGCCATCACGCGGCCGGCGTGGAACTTCCCTGCGTCGTCGAACAGAACGTACATGGTGGGGATTGTCGCCCGGCGCGGTTCAGACGGTCATGCCGCCGGACACTTCGATGACGGCACCGTTGATGTAGCCCGCCTCGTCGCTGGCCAGGAAGGCATAGACGTTGGCGATGTCCTCCGGCTTGCCCAGGCGGTGAAGCGGCACCTGCTCGCGCATGTGCTGCAGCACCTTGTCGGGAATGGTGTTCAGGATCGGCGTTTCGACGAAGCCGGGCGCCACCGCGTTGACGCGCACGCCCGTCGGGCCGAGCTCGCGGCTCCAGGTCTTCGTGAAGCCGATGACGCCGAACTTGCTGGCGGCGTAGTTGGTCTGGCCGAAGTTGCCGTAGATGCCGACCACGCTGCTGGCGTTGAGAATGACGCCGCCGCCCTGGTCGATCATCGTCTGGGCCACCGCCTGCGAGCAGTGGAAGACGCCGCGCAGGTTGACGTCGATGACGGCGTCGAACTGCTCGATCGTCATCTTCACCAGCCGCGCGTCCTTCGTGATGCCGGCGTTGTTGACCAGCACGTCGATGCGCCCGTGCTTGGCCTTCACGGCGGCGACCATCGCGTCGACCTGCACGCGGTCGGTGACGTCGACCTCGAAGACGTCGGTGGCACCGGGAAGGGTGCTGGCGCGGCGGTCGCACGCGATGACGGTGGCGCCTTCGGCGGCGAACTTGGCCACGGTGGCCGCGCCGATGCCCTGTGCGGCGCCGGTGACGATGCAGATTTTGTTCTTCAGTCGCATAGCTTTAGGAATCTCAGCAGGTGGGGAAGGTGGTCGTCGAAATCGGAGAGCGCGTGGTCGCTGCCTTCGAGCAGCCGCACCGGCGCGCCGGCGTAGCGGGCGCTCATCTCGCGCCAGTCGAGCACCTCGTCGCCCTTCGCGATGACGGCGAGGTAGCGCTCCGGGTGCGTGATCGACGGCGCCGCGAGCGCACGCAGTTCGTCGATGAATTCGGCGCGGAAGAAGAAGCGCTCTTCCGGGGCGTGGAAGGCGGTCTGCTCGCCGATGTACCGGGCCAGGTCGCGCGCCGGGTCGATGGCCGGGTTCAGCAGCACGGCCGGCCAGCCGGTGGCTTCGGCCACCGCGGTGGCGTAGAAGCCGCCGAGCGAGCTGCCGAGCACCGCCGATGTCGAGGGCCAGCCGGCGATGCCCTCGCGCACCATCGCCATCGCCTCGCGCGGCGACGGCGGCAGTTGCGGGCACCACCAGTGCACCGCCGGCCGGTGCTCGGCCAGCCAGCGCTGCAGCCGCTGCGCCTTGAACGATTTCGGCGACGAGCGGAAACCGTGCAGGTAGAGCAGGTGCGACGGCGTCACTTCGACTGCAGCGCCGCCAGCAGCTTGGCGTGGATGCCGCCGAAGCCGCCATTGCTCATCACGAGCACGTGGTCGCTGGGCTTGGCGGCCCGCGCGATCGCGGCCACCAGCGCGTCGACCGTCTCGGCGGTCTGCGCCTGCGCGGCCAGCGGCGCGAGCGCGTCGCTCACGCTCCAGCCGTAGTCGCCCTGCAGGCCGAAGGCGAGGTCGGCCTCTTCGAGCGCCCACGGCAGCTGGGCCTTCATCGTGCCCAGCTTCATCGTGTTCGAGCGTGGCTCGAAGACGGCGAGGATGCGCTCGAGCCCCACCTTGCGCCGCAGCCCGGCCACGGTGGTGCGGATCGCGGTGGGGTGGTGCGCGAAGTCGTCGTAGACCTTCACGCCGCCGGCCTCGCCGCGCAGTTCGAGCCGGCGCCGCACGTTCTCGAAGCGCGCGAGCGACGCCGCCGCGGCTTCCGGCGCCACGCCCACGTGCTCGGCAGCGCCGATGGCCGCGAGCGCGTTCATCTGGTTGTGCTCGCCGAGCAGCGCCCACTCGACGCGGCCGAGCTTCAGGCTGCCGCGCAGCACGTCGAAGGCATGCGGCTCGCCACGCGCGCACAGGCCGCCGGGTTCCTCGCGCTTGGTGCCGAAGCGCTGCACCTCGCTCCAGCAGCCGCGCTGCAGCACGCGCTGCAGTGCTTCGTCGCGTGCGTTGACCACCAGCCGCCCGGTCGACGGCACGGTGCGCACGAGGTGATGGAACTGCGTCTCGATGGCGCCGATGTCCGGAAAGATGTCGGCGTGGTCGTGTTCCAGGTTGTTCAGGATCGCCGTGCGCGGCCGGTAGTGCACGAACTTGCTGCGCTTGTCGAAGAGCGCGGTGTCGTACTCGTCGGCCTCGATGACGAAGCACTTGCCTCTGCCGAGGCGCGCCGAGACGCCGAAGTTCTGCGGCACGCCGCCGACCAGGAAGCCCGGCTCGAGGCCGGCGGCTTCCAGGATCCAGGCCAGCATCGAGGTCGTCGTCGTCTTGCCGTGCGTGCCCGCCACCGCCAGCACGTGGCGGCCGAGGAGCACGTGGTCGGCCAGCCACTGCGGGCCGCTCGTGTAGGCGGCGCCGGCGTCGAGGATCGCTTCCATCAGCGGGTTGCCGCGCGTGACGACGTTGCCGATGACGAAGACGTCGGGTTTCAGCGCCAGTTGATCGGCGCCGAAGCCTTCGATGAGCTCGATGTCCAGCGCGCGCAGCTGGTCGCTCATCGGCGGGTAGACGTTGGCGTCGCAGCCGGTGACCTTGTGGCCGGCCTCGCGCGCCAGCGCCGCGAGGCCGCCCATGAAGGTGCCGCAGATGCCCAGGATGTGAAGGTGCATGGCGAAGGATTCTAGGAGCCTGTGCTAGCGTGACCGCGTGGCGAACAGCGGCTTTACCGGCATTCCCTGGCTCGCGTCGAACGCCTATGCCTACCCGGCACTGGAGGTGGTGCACATCGTCGGCGTCGCGCTGCTGGTGGGCAACCTCGTGCTCGTCGAACTGCGGGTGTGGGGCGCGGCGGCGGAACTGCCATTGCGTGCACTGGCGCGCGCCGCACTGCCGATCTCGATCGGCGGCTTCGCGCTCGTCGTGCTGTCGGGCACGCTGATGTTCGCCGCCAACCCGGCCGAGCTGCTGGCCAACCGCACCTTCGTCGTCAAGCTCGGCCTCGTCATGCTGGCGGGCCTGAACGCGGCCTGGTTCCACGCCCGCGGCGGGCTCGATCACCCGGACGCGATGGCGCGCGCGCAGACCGCGGTCTCGCTGGGGCTTTGGCTCGCGGTCATCATCGGCGGCCGCTGGATCGCCTACTCGTAGAGGAGCCCCACCCCATGGACCGTCGTCACGCCCTCGGCAGCCTCGCGCTGTTCGCGCTGCCGCCCGCCTTCGCCCACCACGGCTGGTCCAGCTTCGACCAGAAGCGGCCGATCTGGCTGGAGGGCCGCGCCGCCAAGGTGACCTGGCGCAACCCGCACGCCGAACTCGAACTTGAGCTGCCGCCCGACCCGCAACTGCCCGCCGACCTCGCGACGCGCCCGGTGCCGGCGCAGGCGGCGCCGCTGGACGGCCCGGCACTGCTGAAGGCGGCCACGCTGCCGACCCGCCGCGACCGCCGCTGGGTGCTGGAGCTGGCGCCGATCGCGCGCCTGGACGCCTGGAAGGTGCCGGAGATCAAGGTCGGCGACGCGCTGGGCGTGCTGGGCTACACCTTCGCCGCCGAGAAGGGCGACCCGATCCTGCGCGTCGAGTATCTGTTCCACGGCGGCAAGGCCTACGGCCTGCGCTCGTCGCCGGCCTAAGCGGCGCTCAGCGCCAACGCACGAACGCGAACACCGCCACCACCACGAGCGCCCAGCCCCACCACGGCAGTTCGATCTGCGTCGGCTCGGGTTCAGGGCGCGCGCGGCCCATCTGCGCGTCCGCTTCCGCCTGCATCGCCGCGGCGCGCTCGCGCTGGCGCTGCATCGCCGGTTCCTGACGCGCCAGCCGTTCGCGCACCACGTGCGGTGCCGGCCGCTCGGCGTGTGCGCGCAGTGCGGGCCCGAGCGTGCCGACCTGCCGGTGCGCCTCGGCGAGGCCGGGCGCGGCGAGCGTCGCGCCGCAATGGCCGCAGGCCCAGCCGCCGTCGGCCGGCTGCGGCGCGCCGCAGGCCGCGCAGTCGAGCGCCGCGCGGCGTGTGCCGGCGGCATGCAGCGCGTGGTCGCGCGTGGCGCCTTCGGGGTCGAGCGCGTGCGCCAGGCGCGCGACGTCGATGAGCGCCGGCGCCGCGCCGCACCAGCCGCATTCGGCGTCGGTGGCGCCGATCGCGCCGCCGCAGTTCAGGCAGTGGAGCGCGCCGTCGCGCGCCAGCGCGCGGGCCCGGTCGGCCGCGGACATCGGCCGCACCAGGCCTTTCTCGGCGAGGAACTGGCCGAAGGTCTGGAAGGCGCCATGCCGCTCGCGGCATTCGAGCTGGCGCGAGCGGCCCCAGCGCGTCTGGTTGTGCACCTCGTGCAGCGGACCGCGGCAACGCGGGCACGCGGCCTCGCGGCGCAGCGCCTGGTGCGCGAGCGTCTGCGCCTGGGCCATCGCGCCGATCAGGTCGAGCAGGCCGGGGCCGGCCAGGCGCGCCGCCTCGACGGCGTCGAACCACACCAGGTGGCAGGGCGCGCAGAGGTCGATCTCGACCTGCTGGCCGTAGTGGCCGGCGAGCCGCAGCGCGCGCATCGGCGCGCCGCAATTGCCGCAGGCGATCCCGCTCAGGCGCGCAGGGCGGCGGCGGCCGCCTCGACGGTGGCGGCGATGTCGGCCTCGCTGTGCGCGGCGCTGACGAAGCCGGCTTCGTAGAGCGCCGGCGCCAGGTACACGCCGCGGTCCAGCATGCCGTGGAAGAAGCGGTTGAATCGCTCCTTGTCGGTGGCCATCACGACGCCGTAGTTCTGCGGCAGCTCGCTGGCGAAGAAGAAGCCGAACATGCCGCCTTCGCTGTCGCCGACCATCGGCACGCCTGCGCCCTTCGCGGCGCCGAGCAGGCCGTCGACCAGCGAGCGCGTCTTCTTCGACAACGCCTCGAAGAAGCCGGGCTTGCTGATCTCCTTCAGCGTGGCCAGCCCGCAGGCCGTGGCCACCGGGTTGCCCGACAGCGTGCCGGCCTGGTAGACGGGCCCCAGCGGCGCGAGCTGGCTCATCACGTCCTTCGTGGCGCCGAAGGCGGCCAGCGGCATGCCGCCGCCGATGACCTTGCCGAACACGCTCATGTCGGGCTTGAAGCCGGGGATCAGCTTCGCGTAGACGCTCTGCGCGCTGCCGAGTGCGACGCGGAAGCCGGTCATCACCTCGTCGAAGACGAGCAGCGTGCCGTGCTGCGTGCAGAGCTCGCGCAGCCGCTTCATGAACGGCACGCTGGCGCGAACGAAGTTCATGTTGCCGGCGATCGGCTCGATCATCACGCAGGCGATCTCGCGCGGGTTCGCATCGAACGCGGCTTCGAGCTGGGCGACGTTGTTGTACTCGAGCACCAGCGTGTGCTGCACCACCTCGGCCGGCACGCCGGCGCTGGTCGGGTGGCCGAAGGTCGCGAGGCCGGAACCGGCCTTCACCAGCAGCGCGTCGGCATGGCCGTGGTAGCAGCCCTCGAACTTGACGATCTTGCTGCGGCCGGTGGCGCCGCGCGCCAGCCGCAGCGCGCTCATGCCGGCCTCGGTGCCGCTGGAGACCAGGCGCACCTGCTCGACGCTGGGCACCTGCGCGATGATGGCCTCGGCGAGCTCGATCTCGCGCTCGGTCGGCGCGCCGAAGCTGAAGCCGTCGAGCGCGGCCTTCTGCACCGCTTCGAGAACGGCCGGGTGGCCGTGGCCCAGGATCATCGGCCCCCAGGAGCCGATGTAGTCGATGTGGCGCCTGCCTTCGGCATCCCAGAAGTACGCGCCCTGGGCGCGGGCCACGAAACGCGGCGTGCCGCCGACGGCGCGGAAGGCGCGCACCGGCGAATTCACGCCGCCGGGGATGACGCGCTGTGCGCGTGCGAACAGTTCTTCGTTAGTGGACACGACGCGGCGCCCCTCCCTTGTCTTTCGGATCCTCGAAATCGCCGCCCGGCTCTTCGGGGCCGCTTTCGCCACCTTCCTCGTCGGCCGGCGGCAGCGCCCAGAAGAAGCGGTCGGGCACGACGTTGCCCATGCCCGGGCGGAAGCCCGCGTCCAGGCTCTGGTCCAGGAACGACAGCGCTTCGCCGACGGCGGCCTGCAGTTCGCTGCCGGCAGCCAGCAGCGCGGCCAGCGCGGCGCTCAGCGTGTCGCCGGCGCCGACGAAGGTGGTCTCGAAGCGCTCGAACTTCTCGCCCGTCAGCGCGCCCTGCGCCGACGCGAGCACGTTGTCGATGTACTGCTCCGTGCCCTTGCTCGGCAGCGCGATGCCGGTGACGAGCACGTAGCGCGTGCCGTGCTCGGCGGCCGCGACGGCGAGTTCGCGCGCCGACGGCGGGCGCTCGCTGTCCCAGTCGGGCAGCAGGAAGTCCTGCAGCGTCTTGTGGCTGCCCACCAGCACTTCGGTGGCCGGCAGGATCAGCTCGCGGAAGGCGTCGAGGTAGGGCTGCTGCTTGTCCTCGTCGAGCCAGCTCAGGCCGGGCATGTAGGCGACGAGCGGGATGTCGGCGTAGTCCGACAACACCTCGGCGACGGCGCTCACGTTGTCGGCGCTGCCGAGGAAGCCGACCTTCCAGCCGGCGATGGTCACGTCTTCCAGCACCGAGCGCGCCTGCTCGACGACCAGTTCGTCGTCGAGCTCGTGGGTGTCGAAGACCTCGGCCGTGTCGCGCATCACGATCGCGGTGGCGATCGGCAGGGCGTGCGCGCCCATCGCCGCTATCGTCGACACGTCGCCGGCCAGACCGCCGGCGCCGCTGGGGTCGCTGGCGTTGAACGTCATCACGCAGGCCGGGGCCGGGGGTTCGGCAGCGGCCGCGTCCTCGCCGGACGGTGCCGCTTGGGGGTCGGGATTCATGGGCTTGGCCTTAACGCCGCAGCGGTCCGACAAACGGGTGCAACGGACTTCTAGCGGAACCTGAGGAATGGTGCGTATGTCCTCACAAATCCTTGATTTTTCGCGGAAGTGCGTGGCTACAATCGTCGACCATTGTAGTGAGTGAACCATCGAACGTGAGCCAAAGCCGAACCTGGATGTGCCTGATCTGCGGCTGGATCTACGACGAGTCCGCCGGTGACCCGGAACACGGTATCGCACCGGGCACGGCCTGGGCCGACGTCTCGATGAACTGGACCTGTCCCGAGTGCGGCGCGCGCAAGGAAGACTTCGAGATGGTCGAGATCTGACGCCGGCAGCAGGGGAACCGGCGCGGTGCTTCGACGAGGAGAAGAGCTGAGTGGACGCTGAAGTTCCCGAAGCCGGCCCGCCCGGTGCGAAGGTGCTGGTCATCGACGACAGCAACACGATCCGCCGCAGCGCCGAGATCTTCCTGCGCCAGGGCGGCCACGAGGTCGTGCTGGCCGAGGACGGCTTCGATGCGCTGGCCAAGGTCAACGACCACGACCCCGAGCTGATCTTCTGCGACATCCTGATGCCGCGGCTCGACGGCTACCAGACCTGCGCGATCATCAAGCGCAATCCCCGCTTCGCCCATGTGCCGGTCATCATGCTGTCCTCCAAGGACGGCCTGTTCGACAAGGCGCGTGGCCGCATGGTGGGCTCGCAGGACTACCTCACCAAGCCGTTCACGAAAGAGCAACTGCTGCGCGCGGTGGAGTCATTCCGCCGCGTCGCCGGTTGACGACGAAGGCGCGGCCCGGCGCCAGGCGCCGGGCGCACCGTTAGAGGACCACTGCGATGGCGATCCAGAAGATCCTGGTTGTCGACGATTCGAAGACCGAACTGCACCACCTGTCGGACATCCTCGGCAAGCGCGGCTACAGCGTGCGCACGGCCGAGAACGGCGAGGAGGCGATGCGCCGCCTCGCCGAGGAGAAGCCCGACCTCATCCTGATGGACGTCGTGATGCCGGGCCAGAACGGCTTCCAGCTCACGCGCTCGATCACCCGTGATCCGCGTTTTGCCGGCGTGCCGGTGATCATGTGCACCAGCAAGAACCAGGAAACCGACAAGGTCTGGGGCATGCGGCAGGGCGCACGCGACTACATCGTCAAGCCCGTGAACGCCGAAGAGTTGCTGGCCAAGATCAAGGCCTTCGACTGACGCGCAACCCCGACCCTACATGGCCAACCGCGAAGCCCTGCGCGAACTCCAAAGCCGGCTGGCGCAGCGTCTGCAGGCGGTGCGCAGCGAGGCGCGAACGGCGTCCTGGCTGGCCGTCGAGTGCGGCGGGCAGGGGCTGCTGGTGGCGCTGCCGACCGCCGGCGAGATCTTCCCCTTCGGCGGCGTGCTGCCGGTGCCGCACACGCAGCCGTGGTTCGTCGGCGTCGCCAACCTGCGCGGTGGCCTGCACGGCGTGATCGACCTCGCCGCCTTCCTCGGCCTGCGGCCCACGATGTCGGCCCCCGAGGCGGTGCGCGACCACGCCCGCCTCGTCGCGCTGAACGCCAACCTCGGCAGCCACAGTGCGCTGCTGGTCGAGAAACTCGCCGGCCTGCGCAGCGCCGGGCAGCTCACCGCCGAACCCGCCGAACCCGGCCCGCGGCCGCCCTTCGCCGGCCCGCGCTGGCGCGACGCCGACGGGCGCGTCTGGCAGGAGATCGACCTGCCGGCGCTGGCCCAACACGAACAGTTTCTCGCGATCGCGAACTGACTGACGACTGCCGCTTGAATCCGAAGAAGACGAGGATCACATGAGCTTGCTGGACAGGATGAAGGGCATGGCGCGCGGCCGGTCGGACCCCGACGGTCCGCCCACGGTCGAAGGCGAGGCGCCGCCGCCGGCGAACCCGTTGGAGCCGACCGTGCGGCTCGGCCCCGGCATGGGCGGGGACGGCCCGGTGCCGCCCGACGGCGATTCGTCGATCATCTCGGAAGCGGCACCGTCGGAGATGGCCGCTGAATACACCGAGACGCGCGTGCACGGTGACGCCGAGGACACCGTCATCGGCAGCGGCCTGCCGGTCATCGGCCACCTGCCGGCGGCGCGCCAGCAGCGCTTGCTGCTGTCGGTGTTCGGCGCCGGCGTGGTGCTGCTCGTCATCACCGGCCTTGCGTCGATTCTCTCCAGCAACCGCGGGGCCGCACAGGTCGGTGCCGCCGGTACCGCGCAGACGCAGTCGCAGCGCCTCGCCAAGTCGGTGTCGCAGGCGCTGCTGGGTGGCCAGGCGGCCTTCGCCGAAGTGAAGGAAAGCGCCGAGCTGCTGGCCAGCAACGTGCGCGGCCTGAAGAACGGCGACGACAAGGTGGCCGCGGTCTCCGCCGGGCTGCAGGAAGACGTCGACAAGCTGCTGCCGATGGTCGACCGCGCCGAGAAGAGCGCCGCCGCAGTCCTGGCGCAGCAGAAGACGCTGACGCAGGTCGGCAGCGCGCTGCGCACCATCAACCGCCAGTCGGCCGATCTGCTGGAGACCGCCGAGACGGTGTCCTCGCTGAAGCTGCAGGCCGGCGCCTCGGCGGCCGAGCTGTCCGCGGTGGGCCAGCTGGTCATGCTGACGCAGCGCATCGGCAAGAGCGCGAACGAGTTCCAGACCATGGAAGGCGTCAGCGCCGAAGCGGTGTTCCTGCTCGGCAAGGACCTGAACTCGTTCCGCGAGATCACCGAAGGCCTGATCAACGGCAACGCCGAGCTGCGCCTCACGCCCACGCGCGACGCGCAGGTCAAGGAACGCCTGCAGCAGCTGCTCAAGCAGTACGACGACACGCGCAACCAGGCCAGCGCCATTCTCGGCAACCTTCAGGGCCTGGTGTCCGCGCGCGAGGCGCAGACCGTCATCGTCAACGATTCCGAGCCGCTGCGCCGTGGCCTCGACGACCTGCAGAGCGCGCTCGGCAAGGGCGGCGGCTTCGGCTTCGGCACGATCTTCTTCCTGCTGCTGTCGCTGGGGTTGGTGGCCGTCGGCGGCTTCGGGCTGCTGCGCCTGTTCGTCG
Organism: Pseudomonadota bacterium; assembly: GCA_963204815.1. Taxonomy (GTDB): domain Bacteria; phylum Pseudomonadota; class Gammaproteobacteria; order Burkholderiales; family Burkholderiaceae_C; genus Rubrivivax. The sequence continues at coordinate 16,919 of CAUJHQ010000088.1, forward strand.
TCGACCAGACGACGCGCGCGCGCCTGGCGGAAACGCAGCGCCAGGAAGCCGAGCGCCAGGAGCAGGAAGCCAAGCGCGTGAACGACGCCAACCAGGCGGCGATTCTGCGGCTGATGAACGAACTGCAGACGGTGGCCGAGGGCGACCTGACGCAACAGGCCACGGTGACCGAAGACATCACCGGCGCCATCGCCGACTCGGTGAACTACACCGTCGAGGAACTGCGCTCGCTGGTGTCGCAGGTGCAGAGCACGGTGGCGCGCGTGACCGACACCACGCAGCAGGTCGAGCAGACCTCGACCGAGCTGCTCGCCGCGTCGACCGAGCAGCTGCGCGAGATCCGCGAGACCGGCGAATCGGTGCTGCAGATGGCCGGCCGCATCAACGAGGTGTCCTCGCAGGCGCAACAGACGGCGTCGGTGGCGCGCCAGTCGCTGCAGGCCGCCGAGACCGGCCGCGCCGCGGTGCAGAACACCATCGGCGGCATGAACTCCATCCGCGACCAGATCCAGGAAACCTCCAAGCGCATCAAGCGGCTGGGCGAAAGCTCGCAGGAGATCGGCGAAATCACCGAGCTGATCTCCGACATTACCGAGCAGACCAACGTGCTGGCGCTGAACGCCGCCATCCAGGCCGCGAGCGCCGGCGAAGCGGGCCGCGGCTTCAGCGTCGTCGCGGAAGAAGTGCAGCGGCTGGCCGAACGCTCCGGCGACGCGACGCGGCAGATCGCCGCCATCGTGCGCACCATTCAGACCGACACGCAGGACGCCGTGGCCGCCATGGAACGCAGCACGCAGGGCGTGGTCGAGGGGGCGCGGCTGTCCGACGCCGCCGGTAGCGCGCTGGGCGACATCGACCGCGTCACGCGGCAGCTCGCCGAGCTGATCGAACAGATCTCGGCGCAGGCCTCCAAGGAAGCCGAGTCGGCGAACGTCGTCGCCGAGAACATCCAGCACATCTTCGCCGTGACGGAGCAGACCGGCGAGGGCACGCGCTCGACGGCGCAGATGGTGCGCGAACTGTCGCGCACCGCCGAGGAACTGAAGGCCTCGGTGGCCCGATTCAAGGTCGCCTGACCCCGGACGCGCGCGCACGATGAACGCCGTGATGGACGCCCGCGAGACGGCCCTGCCCAGCGCCGACGACGTCAGCACCCTGTCGTGGGTGCATGGCGAGTTGCGCAAGTCGCTCGAGAACGCGCACAAGGCGCTGCGCCGCTACCTGAAGGAAGCCGAGGCGATCGGCGGCTCGGACGTCGACGCCGTCGACCCCGCCGTGCTGCGCGCCGCGCGCGTGCAGATCCACCAGGGCGTGGGCGCGCTCGAACTGGTCGGCCAGACGGCGGCGGCGCAGCTGCTGCGCGCGTCCGAGGCGGCCGTGCAGCGCATGGTGCAGAAGCCGGCGATCGTCGACACCGCGGCGGTGGAGGTGATCGAGCGTGCGTCGTTCGCGCTGCTCGACTACCTGGCGCGCGTGCTCGCCGGCAAGCCGGTGTCGCCGGTGGCGCTGTTCCCGCAGTACCGCGCCGCGCAGACGCTCGCCGGCGCCGACCGCGTGCACCCGGCCGACCTCTGGGTGCGCGAATGGTCCTGGCAGGAAGTCCCGGTCGAAGCCGGCGTGGCGCCGCGTGTCGCCGACGATGGCGCGCGCAGCGAACTCGAGACGCGCGTGCTGGCGCTGATGCGCCAGCCCGACCCCGCCACGCTGGCGGCCACCAGCGAGCTGTGTGCCGGGCTCGCCGCCGGGGCCGGCCACGACAGCCCGGCCGCGTCGCGGCTGGGCACGCTGTGGCAACTTGCCGCCGCCTTCTTCGAGGCGCAGGCGCAATCGCTGCTGGGCAGCGACGTGTACACCAAGCGCGTGGCGTCGCGCCTGCTCGGCCAGCTGCGCAGCACGGTGCGCGGCGAGGGCGAGTTGTCCGACCGCCTGGCGCAGGATCTGCTGTTCTTCTGCACCCACGCGAAGGCCCCGACCGCCGCCGCACCGCGCCTGGCCGCGGTGCGCCGCGCCTGGCCGACCGATGCCGGCGCCGCGGTCGACTACGAGACGCCGCGCCTGGGCCGCTACGACCCGGCGCTGATCGCGCAGGCGAAGAAGCGCGTCGCCGGTGCGCGCGATGCCTGGTCGGCGGTGGCCGGCGGCGAAGCGCACCGCCTGTCCGGGCTGGGCGAGCAGTTCGCGCTCGTCGGCGACTCGCTGCAGCGCCTGTTCCCGTCGGGCGAGGTGCTCGCCGGATCGCTGCAGACCGCCGTCACGCAGACCGTGGCCTCCGGCGTCGCGCCGGCGCCGCAGCTGGCGATGGAAGTCGCCACCTCCATCCTCTACCTCGACGCCTCGCTCGAGGACGCCGAGCTCGACCACCCCGAGCTCGCCGGCCGCGTGCAGCGCCTGGCGCGCCGCATCGACGACGTGCGCATCGGCGCCGAGGCGCAGCCGCTCGAAGCCTGGATGGAGGAGCTGTACCGCCGCGTCAGCGACCGCCAGACCATGGGCAGCGTCGTGCAGGAACTGCGCAGCTCGCTGTCCGACGTCGAGAAGCAGATCGACCAGTACTTCCGCGACCCGTCCAAGCGCGAGCTGCTGATCCCGGTGCCGGGTCAGTTGTCGTCGATGCGCGGCGTGCTGTCGGTGCTGGGCCTGGACCAGGCCTCGCAGGCCGTGCTGCACATGCGCGACGACGTCGACGCACTCGCGCAGACCGAGGTCGACCCGCAGCGCGCGGTGCAGGCCGGCACCTTCGACCGCCTCGCCGACAACCTGGGCGCGCTCAGCTTCCTGATCGACATGCTGAGCGTGCAGCCGGCGCTCGCGAAGTCGCTGTTCCGCTACGACGCGACCACCGGCAACCTCGCCGCCGTGATGGGCCAGAGCGAGCGCCAGTCGGCCTTCGCCGCCTTCGACAGCACGCAGGCGCCGACCGACGACCTCGCGCCGCCGCCGCCGGTGGCGGCCGGCTTCGAGCCGATGCCGGTGGTGTCGGCGCCGATGCCGCTGATGGCGCCGCCGCCGGCCCCGGCGGCAGCGGCCCCGGCCGCCAGTTCCGGCCTCGAAGACGACGCCGAGATGCGCGAGATCTTCATCGAGGAGGCCCGCGAGGTCGTCGAGGCCGCGCGCGCGTCGCTCGCCAAGCTGGCCGACCAGCCGGAAGACCTCGGCGAGATGACCGCCGTGCGGCGCGCCTTCCACACGCTGAAGGGCAGTTCGCGCATGGTCGGCCTGCGCGACTTCGGCGAAGCCGCCTGGGCCTGCGAGCAGCTGTACAACGCGCACCTGGCGCAGTCGTCGCGGCTCGACGCGCCGCTGCGCGCGCTGACCGTCGAAGCGCTCGACTACATGGGCGCGTGGACCGAAGCGATCGCCGCCGGCCGCAACGAAGGCCATGCCTCGCC
>CAUJHQ010000089.1 GCA_963204815.1 Pseudomonadota bacterium
TTGTTGAGCACCAGCCAGCGCGGCTTCGCGTGCAGCTTGGGGTCGTACTTCTTCAGTTCGGCGACGATCGCGCGCGCTTGCTTGACGGGGTCGACACCCTCGTCGAACGGAGCCATGTCGACCACGTGCAGCAGCAGCCGCGTGCGCTGCAGGTGGCGCAGGAACTGGTGCCCGAGGCCGGCGCCTTCGCTCGCGCCCTCGATCAGGCCGGGCACGTCGGCGACGACGAAGCTGCGCTCCGGGCCGACGCGCACGACGCCCAGGTTCGGGTGCAGCGTGGTGAAGGGATAGTCGGCGATCTTCGGCCGTGCGTTCGAGATCGCCGCGATCAGCGTGCTCTTGCCGGCGTTCGGCATGCCCAGCAGGCCGACGTCGGCGAGCACGCGCAGCTCGAGCTTGAGCTTCTTCTTCTCCCCCGGCCAGCCCGGCGTCTTCTGGCGTGGCGCGCGGTTCGTGCTGGTCTTGTAGTGCAGGTTGCCGAAGCCGCCGTCGCCGCCCTTGGCGAGCAGCACCTTCTCGTCGTGCTCGAGCAGTTCGACGATGACGTCGCCCGTCTCGGCGTCCGACACGATGGTGCCAACCGGGAAGCGCAGCACGATGTCGTCGCCGGCGGCGCCGAACTGGTCAGAGCCACGGCCGTGCTCGCCGTTGCGCGCTTCGTGGCGGCGCGCGTAGCGGTAGTCGATCAGCGTGTTGATGTTGCGGTCGGCCACCGCCCAGACGCTGCCGCCTCGGCCGCCGTCGCCGCCGTTCGGCCCGCCGAAGGGGATGAACTTCTCGCGCCGGAAGCTCACGCAGCCGGCTCCGCCATCGCCGGCGGCAATGTCGATCGTGGCTTCGTCGACGAATTTCATGGCGTGGCCTTCAAATGAAGAAGCCCCGACGAGGCGGGGCTTCGGGTTCGTGGCGGCTGAACGCTCAGGCCGGCGTCACGAACACCGTCTGGCGGTTCTGCGGGCCCTTGACCTCGAACGAAACCTTGCCGTCGACGAGCGCGAACAGCGTGTGGTCGCGGCCGGTGCCGACGCCGGTGCCGGCGTGGAACTTGGTGCCGCGCTGGCGCACGATGATCGAGCCGGCCGACACGGCCTGGCCGCCGAACGCCTTCACGCCCAGCATCTTCGGCTGCGAATCGCGGCCGTTGCGGGTTGAGCCGCCGCCCTTTTTCTGTGCCATGGTCTAGCGCTCCTTCAGGCGTTCACCGAGCCGATCTCGAGCTCGGTGTAGTTCTGGCGGTGGCCGCCATGCTTCTGATAGTGCTTGCGGCGGCGCATCTTGAAGATGCGCACCTTGTCGTGGCGACCATGCGCCACCACGGTGGCCTTCACGCTCGCGCCGGCGACCCAGGGCGTCCCGACCTTCAGTTCAGCCCCCTCGCCAACGGCGAGAACCTGCTCGATCGTGATTTCCTGGCCCAGTTCCGCAGCAATCTGTTCTACCTTGATCTTCTCGCCGGCAGCAACCTTGTATTGCTTGCCACCGGTTTTTATGACCGCGTACATGTGTGCCCTTTCGATGTCGTCTCCGCGCCGACGACAGGGCGGTGAGCCCACGACGCAGAGCCTTCCAGTATAGCACGCGGAGCCCCTCCGGTATCGTCGATCGACCGTCCGCCTTTGGCGCGCCGCCGCCGCCCGAGGCGGGTTCCTATAATCAGCCACGACTTCACGCGCGCTCCGTGCTAGACACCACCGCCCCGACCCCCCTCACCGCAGATCCGATGGACGCTGCGATGCGGCAGGTCGACGCCGTCATCCGCGACCGATTGGCGTCCCGCGTGGCGCTGATCGACCAGATCTCGCGCTACATCATCGGCGCCGGCGGCAAGCGAATCCGGCCGCGCCTTGTGCTGCTGTTCGCGCAGGCGCTGGGCTTCGAAGGCCCGGAGCGCTATGAACTCGCGGCGACGGTCGAGTTCATCCACACCGCGACCCTGCTGCACGACGACGTCGTCGACGAATCCGCGATGCGCCGCGGGCGGTCGACCGCCAACGCGATCTTCGGCAACGCGGCCAGTGTTCTCGTGGGCGACTTCCTGTATTCCCGCGCGTTCCAGATGATGGTCTCGGTGAACCGCATGCGCGTGCTGGAGGTGTTGGCGGACGCCACCAACGTCATCGCCGAGGGTGAAGTCCTGCAGTTGATGAACATGCACGATCCCGACCTCGCGGTCGACGAGTACCTGCGCGTCATCCGCTACAAGACCGCCAAGCTCTTCGAGGCCAGCGCCCGCCTCGGCGCGGTCCTCGCCGGCGCCGCGCCAACTGTCGAAGAGGCCTGCGCCGACTACGGCCGTTCGCTGGGCACCGCCTTCCAGCTCGTCGACGACCTGCTCGACTACGAAGGCAACAGCACCGAACTGGGCAAGAACGTCGGCGACGACCTGCGAGAAGGCAAGCCGACGCTGCCGCTGCTGATCGCCATGGAGCGCGGGACGACCAACGAACGCGAGACCATACGCCACGCGATCCAGCACGGAGAACTGCAGAAGCTCGCGGACATCCTGTCGATCGTGCGCCGCACGGGCGCGCTGGACGCGACGCGAGCCGCCGCGGAAGAAGAGGCTGACAAGGCGCGGCAGCAGCTTTCGGCACTGCCCGAATCGGTGGCGCGCGAAGCTCTGCTAGAATTGTGTGTTCGGTCGGTTCACCGGTCGTCCTGATGAAGGACGTCGGCTGAAATAGATCGATCGGCGGCGCGCGGTGTTCACTGCAGCAGTCGTCGTATCGGGGTGTAGCTTAGCCTGGTAGAGCGCTACGTTCGGGACGTAGAGGCCGGAGGTTCGAATCCTCTCACCCCGACCATTCAAGGTCGGCATCCGACACCAGTTTGACCAACTCGAAACCGCGCGTAACGTGCGGTCAAGTGTCAATTTTGCGTGCCGATCTTCCGTTTACAGGGGGTGCTGGATCGGCGATGATCATTCGATCGGGCCCCGCCTGAAGTCGAGTCCATGGCCGCAGAAACCGCAGTCGAATCCGCACCGTCGGCACTCTCCGGAGTGGCGCGTGTCCTCGTGCATGCGGGCAAACTGACCGCGAAATCCGCAGAGGAACTGACCAAGACGGCGCGCGAACGCAAGGCGAGTTTCGTGAGCACGGCCATCGGCGCCGGCGCGGTCAAGCCCACCGACCTCGCGCACACGCTGTCGAACGCATTGGCGTTGCCGCTTCTCGACCTCAACGCGGTCGACCTGCAGAAACTGCCGCGCAACATCGTCGATGCCAAGACCGCGTCGCAGTTCCAGATCGTCGTCCTGGGCAAGCGTGGCAACCGACTTTTCATCGGCGCGGCCGACCCCACCGACCAGGAAGCTGTCGAGCGCATCAAGTTCGCGACCCAGCTCACGCCCGAGTGGGTGATCGTCGAGTACGACAAGCTGATGCGTCAGATCGAGGCGCAGGGCACGAGCGCAAGCGACATGATCGAGTCGCTCGCGGGCGGCGACTTCGAGTTCGACGTTACCGAAGACACGGGCGCTCCCGAATCGCCGGAGGTCACGGCCGACGTCGAAGACGCGCCCGTCGTGCGCTTCCTGCAGAAGATGCTGATCGACGCGATCAACGCCCGCGCATCCGACCTCCACTTCGAACCCTACGAGTATCACTATCGGGTGCGATTCCGCGTCGATGGCGAGTTGCGCGAGATCACGCAGCCGCCGCTGGCGATCAAGGACAAGCTGGCCTCGCGCATCAAGGTCATCTCGCGCATGGACATCGCCGAGAAGCGCGTCCCGCAAGACGGCCGGATGAAGCTGAAATTCGGAAACAAGGCGATCGACTTCCGCGTCAGCACCCTGCCCACGCTGTTCGGTGAGAAGGTCGTGATCCGGATCCTCGACCCTTCGTCGGCCAAGCTCGGCATCGAGGCGCTCGGCTACGAGAAGATCGAGAAGGACCGGCTGATGGCCGCCATCCAGCGGCCCTACGGGATGATCCTGGTCACCGGCCCCACGGGCTCGGGCAAGACGGTGTCGCTCTACACCTGCCTGAACATCCTCAACCAGCCGGGCGTCAACATCGCCACGGTCGAGGACCCGGCGGAAATCAACCTGCCGGGCATCAATCAGGTGAACGTGAACGACAGGGCAGGCCTCACCTTCGCCGCCGCCTTGAAGTCCTTCCTGCGCCAGGATCCGGACATCATCATGGTCGGCGAAATCCGCGACCTGGAAACCGCGGACATCGCGATCAAGGCGGCGCAGACGGGCCACCTCGTGATGAGCACGCTGCACACGAACGACGCGCCGACGACGCTGACCCGCTTGCTGAACATGGGCGTGGCGCCGTTCAACATCGCTGCCAGCGTGCTGCTCATTACGGCGCAGCGCCTAGGCCGCCGTCTCTGCGAGACCTGCAAGAAGCCGGCAGAGTACCCCCGCGAGGCCCTGCTCAAGGCCGGCTTCGCCGAGACCGACATCGACGGCAGTTGGAAGCCGTATCGCGCCGTCGGCTGCTCGGCCTGCAACAACGGCTACAAAGGCCGCGTCGGCATCTACCAGGTGATGCCGATCACCGAAGCGATCCAGCGCATCATCCTCTCCGAGGGCAGCGCGCTGGACATTGCGTCGCAGGCCCAGAAGGAGGGCGTGCGCGACCTGCGCCAGTCCGGGCTCATCAAGGTCCGCGCCGGGATGACGACACTCGAAGAAGTGATCACCGTCACCAACGAATAACCCACCTCACGAAGACTCCATGGCCACAGCAACTGCCTCCGCCTCGGGCGCGAAGAAAGTCACCGAGCAGATCTTCGAGTGGGAGGGCCGCGACAAGAACGGCAAGATCGTGCGCGGGGAAATGCGCGCCGGCGGCGAGGCGGTCATCAATGCCACGCTGCGCCGCCAGGGCATCATGGTCACAAAGGTGCGCAAGCGCCGCACCAGCGGTGGCCGCTCGATCAAGCAGAAGGACATCGCGATCTTCACGCGTCAGCTGGCGACGATGATGAAGGCCGGTGTGCCGCTGCTGCAGGCCTTCGACATCGTCGCGCGCGGCGCCGCGAATCCTCGCCTGACCAAGCTGCTGACCGACATCCGCTCGGACGTCGAAACCGGCACCAGCTTGTCGGCCGCGTTCCGTAAGCACCCGCTGCACTTCGACGCTCTGTACTGCAACCTCGTCGAGGCCGGTGAGGCCGGTGGCATCCTGGAAGCGCTGCTCGACCGCCTGGCGATCTACCAGGAAAAGACGATGGCGCTGAAGAGCAAGATCAAGTCGGCGCTGATGTACCCGATCGCGGTCATCGTCGTCGCCTTCGTCGTGCTGACCGTCATCATGATCTTCGTCATCCCCGCCTTCAAGGACGTCTTCAAGTCCTTCGGCGCCGACCTGCCGGCGCCGACGCTGGTCGTCATCGCGCTGTCGGAGTTCTTCGTCAGTTACTGGTGGGCGGTCTTCGGCCTCATCTTCGGCGGCGGCTACTTCTTCTTCGAGTCCTGGAAGCGCAGCGAGAAGATGCAGATGGCGATGGACCGTCTGCTGTTGCGCATTCCGATCTTCGGCGACCTGATCAACAAGTCCGTCATCGCCCGCTGGACGCGCACGCTGTCGACCATGTTCGCCGCCGGCGTGCCGCTGGTCGAGGCGCTGGATTCGGTGGGCGGCGCCTCCGGCAATGCGGTGTATGCCCAAGCCACCGAACAGATCCAGCGCGACGTTTCCACCGGTTCGTCCTTGACGACCTCGATGACCGCCACCGGCGTGTTCCCGACGATGGTGCTGCAGATGTCCGCCATCGGCGAGGAATCCGGCTCGCTCGACCACATGCTTGGCAAGGCAGCGGAGTTCTACGAGGAAGAAGTCGACGACATGGTGAAGGGCCTCTCCAGCCTGATGGAGCCCTTCATCATCGTGATCCTCGGCGTGTTGATCGGCGGCATCGTCGTCTCGATGTACCTGCCGATCTTCAAGCTGGGCGCCGTCGTCTGACCGTGTCGGAGCTGTTCGCCGGGCTGCCCCTGCCGATCCTGCTGTCGCCCTGGGTCCTGGCACTGCTGGGCCTGATGATCGGCAGCTTCCTGAACGTCGTCGTGCACCGCCTGCCGCTCATGCTCGAGCGGCAGTGGTGGGGCGACGTCGCCGCCCAGCTTGGCGACGTCGCGTCCTACAAGCGTGTCTTCGGCGCCGACATGCCGGCACCGCTGGCCAGCACCGGCAGTGGCCTCGAAAGGACGGTCGCCGCGCTCTCGCCGCTGAGCATCGCCCGGCCGGCGTCGCGCTGCCCCCACTGCGGCCACCGCATCCGCTTCTACGAGAACATTCCCGTCATCAGCTGGCTGCTGCTGCGCGGGCGCTGCAGCGCCTGCAAGGCACCGATCTCGTGGCGCTACCCGCTGGTCGAGATCGCCAGCGCGCTGCTCTTCGGCGCCATCGCCTGGCGCATCGGCGCGCAGCCGGCTGCGCTGCTGTGGTGCGGCTTCGGCGCCGCGCTGCTGGCACTCGCCCTCATCGACTGGGACACCACCGTGCTGCCCGACGCGCTGACGCTGCCGCTGCTGTGGGCGGGCATCGTCGCCGCTGCGTTCGGCTGGCTGCCTGGGCTGTCGCTGGCCGGTTCGATCGCGGGCGCCGCCGCCGGTTACCTGTCGCTGTGGTCCGTGTACTGGCTGTTCAAGCTCACGACGGGCAAGGAAGGCATGGGCTTCGGCGACTTCAAGCTGCTTGCCGCCCTCGGCGCCTGGCTGGGCTGGCAGGCAATCCTGCCGATCGTGCTGTTCGCGTCCGTCATCGGCGCCGTCGTCGGCATCGGCATGAAGGCCTCCGGCGCGCTGCGCGAAGGCCGTTTCGTGCCCTTCGGCCCCTTCCTCGCCGGCGGTGGCCTCTCCGTGCTGCTGGTCGGGCTGCCGACGGTGCTCGACTGGATGGGCTGGGCCTGACGTGCAGGCGGTGCGCCGCATCGGCCTGACCGGCGGCATCGGCAGCGGCAAGAGCACCGTCGCGCGCACCTTCGTCGACTGCGGCGCCGCGCTGGTCGACACCGACGCGATCGCTCGCGCGCTCACGCTGCCCGGCGGCGCCGCGCTGCCGGCGCTGGCCGCGGCGTTCGGCGCCGACATCATCGGCAGTGACGGCGCGATGGACCGCGACCGCATGCGCGCGCTCGCCTTCGCCGACCCCGACGCCAAACGCCGCCTCGAAGCCGTCCTGCACCCGATGATCGGCGCCGAGGCGCAGCGCCAGGCCACCGCCGCCGGCGAGCGCTGCATCGTCTTCGACGTGCCGCTGCTCACCGAATCCAGCCACTGGCGCGACCGCGTCGAGCGCGTGCTCGTCGTCGACTGCCGCGAGGACACGCAGGTGCAGCGCGTGATGCAACGCTCCGGCTGGGCCGAGGACGCGGTGCGCCGCGTCATCGCGCAGCAGGCGCCACGCGCACGCCGCCGTGCCATCGCCGACGCCGTCATCCACAACGACGGCATCGGCGCCGAGGCGCTGGCCGCCGAAGTGCGTGCGCTGTGGGCGCTGTGGAACAATCGCCGGCCATAGCGCTTACCGCGGGCACGCCGGTCTTGGTTCTCTACGAATACCCGTTCAACGAAGGCATCCGCACGATGCTGCGGCTCGAGCACCTGTTCGACCGCCTGGGGCAGCTGGTCGTGCGCGACGCGCCGGTGGACCACCACTTCGCGCTCGCCACGATCTTCGAGATCATGGACGTCGCCTCGCGCGCCGACCTGAAGAGCGACCTGCTGAAGGAACTCGAACGCCACAAGGCGCAGTTGAACGGCTACCGCGGCAACCCGCACATCAGCGAGGCTGCGCTCGACGAGATCGTGGCCCGCATCGACCACGCGTTCAACGGCCTCAACCAGCTGCAGGGCAAGGCGGGCCAGACGCTGGCGTCCAACGACTGGCTGATGAGCATCCGCAGCCGCATCAGCATCCCCGGTGGCACCTGCGAATTCGACCTGCCGGCCTACTACGCCTGGCAGCAGCAGGACGCCGCGCGCCGGCGCGCCGACCTCGTCGGCTGGATCGCCACGCTGACGCCGATGGCCGAGGCACTGCAGGTGCTGATGGGCCTGCTGCGCGACAGCGGCGCGCCGCAACGCGTGGTGGCCGCCGGCGGCCAGTACCAGCAGAGCCTGCCGGCCGGCAAGGTCTACCACCTGATGCGCGTTCGGCTCGACGGCGACGACGCGCCGATCCCGGAGATCTCCGGCCACCGCCTGATGGTCTCGATCCGCCTCATGCGGCCGGACGCCGAGGGCCGCCTGCGCCTGGCGCCCGCCGACGCCTCGTTCGAACTGACGCTCTGTTCATGAGCAAAAGCATGGCCGAGCGCCTCGTCCCCTGCCCCGCCTGCAAGTCGCCGGCGCCGTTCAGCCCGACCAACCCGTGGCGGCCGTTCTGCAGCGAACGCTGCCGCAGCGCCGATCTCGGGGCCTGGGCGACCGAGAGCTACCGCGTGGCCGCCGCCGCGCCAGCGGACGGCGACGCGGCCGCACCGCCGGCGCCGCACTGAGCGACCGCAGGAAGGCCGCGAGGTCGGCCACCTGCGCGGGCGACAGCCGCAGCGCGCGCAGGATGCGCTCGCCATCGGCGTGCAGGCGGCTCTCGTCGAGCTCCGAATAGTGGCGCACCACGTCCTCGACCGTGGCCGCGCTGCCGTCGTGGAAGTACGGCGCCGTCGCGGCCAGGCCGCGCAGCCCCGGCACCTTGAATTCGCCGAAGTGGCGCGGCTCCATCACCACGTGGCGGGTGCTGGTGGCGCGCGCGTCGCCGGCGCCGGCGTCGGAGTACGCGCCAAGACGGCTGAACGGGCTCGCCTGCAGCGCCTGCAGCCCGCCCCAGCGGCCGGGGTCGGCGCCACCGGCGGTGAAGAACGGGCGGCCGATGTCGGCGAACTCGCCGTTCGTGAACGCCGGGCCGGCATGGCACAGGAAGCAGCGCCCGGCGCCCAGGAACAGCTTCAGCCCGCGTTGCGCCGCGGCCGGGTAGCGTGACGCGGCTGCGCTGTCGCCGCGCAGCAGCGCATCGCGAAAATCGTCGAAAGCCGTGCGCCGCGAGCGCAGCGTGGCCTGGTAGGCGGCCAGCGCCTTCGCCACGTTGACCGCCAGCGTCTCGTCGGCCACCGGCGCGCCGAACAGCGCCCGGTAGCGCCGCCCCAGCGCAGCGTCGCGTTCGAACAGCGCCCGCAGCGCCGCCGGCGTCGCCGCGATCTCGTCGGCCGCCAGCAGCGGCGCCAGGCTCGCGGCCCACAACGAGTCCTTCGCGCCGTCCCAGCCGAACCAGCGCCGCTCGGCGGCGTCCAGCAGACCCGGCGTGTTGCGGCCGTGGCGGGCGAAGCGGCGGCCATCCTGAAAGCCTTGTTTCGGGTCGTGGCAACTCGCGCAGGCGAGTTCGCCACTGGCCGACAGCCGCCGGTCGAAGAAGAGCACCCGACCCAGCGCGACGGCCGCGGGCATGCCGTCGACACGGTTGCCGGCATCGACCACGCGCGGCGGCGGCCACGGCCCGTGCGCGGCGATGCGCGCGCGCTCCTCCGGCGTGAAGTCGAGCAGGGCCGCGAAGGCCGGCGACGCCGCGCAGAGCAGCGCCAGCAGCACGCCCCTCACGGCAGCGTGATCGACTCGCGCAGGCGCTCGGTGCCGCCGCCGCGCTGCACGTCCAGCCGCAGTTCCCAGCGCCCGGCCATGTGGAACATCAGCCCCTCGGCGCGCCAGCGGCCGTCGCCCAGCGCCTTCAGGCTGGGGCGGTAGTTCATGCCGTGGCGGTGCTCGGGCATCGTGGCGTCGACGCGCACCAGCGTTGCGTCGGCCGGACAGACACGAATGTCGAGCGCGAAGTGGCGGCCGACGGCGATCGGCGCGCCACTCACCTGCCACGCCGCCTGCACCTCGCCCTGCTGCAGCGCCGGCGCCGCCAGCGGGCAGGCCGCGGCCGGCAGCGCGGCCGCGAACAGCCAGGCGGCGGCCTTCACGGCTGCCTGCGCATCGCGCCGAAGAGCGCGTCGCCGTTCTTCCAGGCGATACGTTCAGCGACGTCGGCCGGCAGGTCGGCCAGCCACTGGCGCGACCAGTTCGCGTGCTCGACGACGAAGTGCCAGCGCTCCGGCGTGAAGGTGTCGGTGCCGACCATGAAGCGGTCGGGGAATTCGAGGAAGGCGGTACGCCAGCCGGCGTCGACCTTGCCGCCGCTCGCGTGGTCGCTGCGGAACGCGAGGTCGCACCACAGGTTCTTGTACTTGCGCAGCATCTCGCGCACGCGCTCCGGCGAGTCGAAGCCCGAGTGCGCCCACAGGATGCGTGCGTTCGGGTCCTGGCGGAACTGGCGCTCGATGGCGTCCGCGTCGGAGTGCGAATGCAGGAACAGCTTGTGCTCGCGCGCCAGCTCGACGACGCGCCGCACGACGGGCAGGTCAGCATCGGCGCCATACACGTGGTACTCGCCCAGGGCGACGTAGCGGTAGGTCTTCAGCCGCGATTCGAGGTGCGCGACGACGCTGGCGTCGCGCACCCACGAGCTGATCTCGCCGCGGTGGCGGTAGGGCCGCAGCACCGGGATCACGAGGTCGGGCGCCTCGGCGTGCAGCTTCTGCGTGCCGTCGTCGCTGCTGCTGGAGACCATCGCGGCCTTCAGCCCGGCCTTGCGCAGGATCTCCACCGCGGCCTTCGGCGGCAGTTGCTCCCAGGCGTCGTGGCTGTAGTGCAGGTGCGAGTCGAAGATCGGCAGCGCGGCGGCACCCGCCTTCAGCGCCACCGACAAGGCCCCCAGCACGGCAAGGCGGTACGGCATCGGAATCCCCCGTCGTTCGACGAAGGCTCCGATGCTATCCAGCCTTCAATTCACCTGCACGGCGATGCGGCGCGGCTGCGCGTGCTCGGCCTTCGGGATACGCACGCGCAGCACGCCGTGCGACAGCTCGGCACTGACCTTGCCGGCGTCCAGCTCCTTGCTGAGCGTGAACGTGCGGCGGTAGCGCGCGCGCTGCACCTCGGCGTGGCCGGGCTGCAGGCCGGCCGGCGCGGCGAGCACGACCTCACCTTCCACGCTGAGCTGGTCGCCATCGACGTTCAGCGCCAGGCGGTCCTTCGGCACGCCGGGCATGTCGGCGTAGAGCGTGATGCCGGTCGCATCTTCCACCACGTCCACGGGCGGCAGCAGGGCCGGCTCGGGGCGGGCGGCGGGGGCGGTGTCCTTGGGGTTCGTCACGGTGTTCATGGTCGGTCCTCCGTTCACTGCACTTCGATGCGGCGCGGCTGCGCGGATTCGCGGCGCTTCACGCTCACGTGGAGCACGCCGTCGGTGTACGCGGCGCTCACCGCGTTCGGGTCGATGTCGTCGGGCAGGCTGACAACGCGGCGGAAGCGGCCCGCGAAGCGTTCGTCCACGTGCACCGTGGTCTTGGCGTCGCGCGGCACCTCAAGGCCCTTGCGCTCGCCAGCCAGCGTGAGCACGCCGCGGTCGAGCTGGACGTCGATGGTGGCCGGGTCCAGGCCGGGGGCGAAGGCGTACACCTCCACCGATTCCGGCGTGGTGCCCACGTTCAGCGCGGGGTAGCCGCCACGGCCGAGGCCGCGGATGGCGGGAGAGGCGTCGAACACGCCCGACACCTCGCGCTGGAGGCGGTCGAGCTCGGCGAAGAGATCGCGCGGAAACAGGCTGCGGTACATGGTGTCGTTCCTTTCAGTCGAATCGGTCGGCCATTGCGGCGCGGTACTTCAGTTCGGGCCGGCCCGCGCCGCTTTCAAGGCCCTTGAAGCGCGCGGCGACAACACCATGTGCGAATGCAAAGGAAGTCCCCACCCATGGTCCGCGACGACTACTACCGTGTGCTCGGTGTGCCTCGCGACGCCACGCCCGAGCAGATCAAGAAGGCGTTCCGCAAGCTCGCACGCCAGCACCACCCCGACGTCTCCAAGGCGCCGGACGCCGCCGCGCGCATGAAGGCCGTCAACGAGGCCTACTCGGTGCTGTCCGACCCCGAGCAGCGCGCCACCTACGACGCCGGCGGCCCCGGGCGGGCAACCGCACCGCCGCCCGGGGCCGATGCGCAGCGCCGCCGCCGCTTCGAGGACAGCGCCTTCGACGCCTTCTTCTCCGACCTCTTCGAACGCCACGCCGCCGGCGCCGCGCCGAACGCGGCCGACCTGCACGCGACGATCGAGCTCGACCTCGCGGACGCCTGGCGCGGCGGCACGCGCCAGATCGCCATCGACCTGCCCGGCGTCGATGCGCGTGGCCGCATGGGCGTGCAGCGGCGCACCGTCGACGTGAAGATCCCGGCCGGCGTGAAGCCGGGCCAGCGCATCCGCCTGGCCGGGCTGGGCGGCGCGGCCGACGGCGACCTCTACCTCGAGGTGCAGATCCGCCCGCACCCGCGCTTCGCGCTGCGCGGCAGCACGCTGCTCGCCGAGCTGCCGGTGGCGCCGTGGGAGGCGGCGCTCGGCGCCGTCGTGCCCGTGCGGCTGCCTGACGGGCAGGCCTTGAAGGTACGCGTGCCCGCCGGTGCCCAGCCCGGCGCCACGCTGCGCGTGCGCGGCAAGGGCCTGCCCGGCAAGCCGCCCGGCGACCTGGAGCTGACCGTGCGCGTCATCCTGCCGAGCGCGCACGACCCCCGCGCCCATGCGCTGTACGAGCAGATGCGCGACGCGCTGCCCGACTTCGACGCCCGCGCGCAGGACGCCGCCGCGCGCGGGTGATCGCCGCACACGGCCCGGCCCGCGAAGTCGTGGCGGCACAATGACGTCCGGAAGGACTTTCACCATGCCCATCTACGAATACGGCTGCCAGGACTGCGGACGCGAGTTCGAGTTGCTGGTGCGCAGCGACACCGTGCCCGAGTGCCCGGCCTGCCATTCGCAGGCGCTCGCCAAGAAGCTGTCGGTGTTCGCCACCGCGGCCACCGGCCCCGACCCGGTGCCGGCGATGGCCGGGCCCTGCGGCAGCTGTGGCCATCCGGACGGGCCGGGCGCCTGCGCCCTGCACTGACCCTGCACCCCGGCGGCGCGGCCCGGCAGGCCGCCGGCCTCGACCCCCGACGAAGCCGACCATGGACACCGCCGACGCCACCCGCCTGCGCCAGCTGCTGCACACCGGCCGCGCCGCCGCGCTCGCCACGCTGCACCGCGGCGAGCCGGCCGTGTCGATGGTGCCGTACGTGCTGCCGGCCGGGGACACCACGCTGCTCATCCACGTGAGCGCGCTCGCCACCCACACGCGCGACATGCGCGAGCACCCGCGCGTGGCGCTGCTCGTGATGGCCGAGGCCGGCAGTGCCGGCGTGCCGGCGCAGGCGCTGCCCCGCGTGTCGCTGCAATGCGACGCGCTGCCCCTCGAACGCGACAGCGCCGCCTACGGCCGCGCGAAGCGTCACTACCTGGACCGCTTCGCCGACGCGGCGCCGATGTTCGAGCTGGGGGACTTCTCGATCTTCTCGCTGCAGCCGGTGGCGGCCCGCCTGGTGGCCGGCTTCGGGCGCGCGCACGGCCTCGTCGGCGAGCCGCTCGCCGCCTGGCTGCGCAGCACGCCGTGAGCGGGGCGGCCGTCACGCTGCGGCTGCTGCCGCTCGGCCGCACGCTGCCGGTCGCGCCCGGGCAGACGCTGCTCGAAGCGGCGCGAGCCGGCGGCGTGGCGCTGCGCAGTTCGTGCCGCAACGGCACCTGCCGCGCGTGCATCGCGCGGCTGGTCGAGGGCCGCGTGCACCACCGCATCGAATGGCCGGGCCTGTCGGCCGACGAGAAGGCCGAAGGCTGGGTGCTGCCCTGCGTGGCACTGCCCGACGGCGACGTCGTGCTGCTGCAGCCGCACGCCGACTGAAACACCCGCAAACAGCGGCCGCCGGCAAGGTGGCAAGCTTGCGCCATGCCCAGGTTCCTGAAGATCACGCTGATCGCGCTGGCCGCCGCCGCCGCGCTGCTGGCCGCCGTGGCGGCCTACCTCGTCGCCACCTTCGACCCCAACGACCACAAGGCGCTGCTCGTGGAGCGCGTCCAGAAGGACTACCAGCGCACGCTGGCCATCCCCGGCCCGATCGCGCTGACGCTCTTCCCGCGCCTGGGGCTGAAGCTCGGCGCGGTGTCGCTTTCGGAACGCCAGGGCCGCGACGAGTTCGCGTCGCTGCAGACGGCCCAGGTGTCGCTGGCCGTCTGGCCGCTGCTGCGGCGCGAGGTGGTGGTCGACCGCGTCGCGGTCACCGGGCTGCGCGCCAAGGTCACGCGCTTCAAGGACGGCCGCCTCAGCATCGACGACCTCACCTCGCGCGACGCGGCCGCCGCGCCGCCGGCCGCGGCCGCACCCGCCGCCCCGCCGTTGCGGCTGGACATCGCGGGAATCGCGATCACCGACGCCGCCTTCACGTTCGACGACCAGCAGACACCGCGCCGCGTGACGCTGACGAACGCGAGCGTCGAGGCCGGCCGCGTCACGCCGGGCCTGGCGGTGCCGCTGGCGCTGAAGGGCCGGCTCGACGCGAACGCGCCCGCGCTCGGCGCCGACCTCGCGCTCGAAGGCCGCCTCACGCTCGGCCCGGCGCCGGGCCGCGTCGTCGTCGACGCACTGAAGGCCGAGGTCGCCGCCACGCTCGGCGGCCGCCCATGGAAGGCCACGCTGGCGGGCACCTTCGACGGCGACACCGTTGCCCAGCGCTACGCGCTGAACGGCCTGGCCCTCGACGCCGTTCTGCCGCACCCGCGCGGCGGCAACGTCGCGCTCGCCGCGAAGGGCGGCGTCAGCGCGTTGCTCGGCGAACCGGGCCGCGTCGACGCCAAGCTTGCCGGCCGCTTCGACGAGAGCACGTTCACGCTCGCCGTCGACCTGCCGCGCCTGGCGCCGCCGGCGCTGCGTTTCGACGCCGAGTTCGATCGGCTCGACCTCGACCGCTACCGCAGTCCGGCCGCCCCGGCCGGCGCGGCCAGCGCGGCGGCGCCGGAGTCGCCGCTGGACCTGTCGGCCCTGCGCGATCTCGATGCCAGCGGCCAGCTGCGCATCGGCACGCTGCAGGCGCTGAACCTGAAGGCCGGTGCAGTGCGCGTGGGCCTGCGCGCCGCCGGCGGCCGGCTCGTGTTCGACCCGCTGGCCGCCGAGCTCTACGCGGGCCGCCTCGCGGGCCGCGCCAGCGTGGCCGCCACGGCAGCGCCGCGCGTGGCGCTGGATGCCCAGCTGCGCGGCATCTCGATCGGCCCGCTGCTGAAGGACCTGACGGGCGAGGGCCGGCTCGAAGGCCGCGGCGACGTCACTCTCGACGTCACGACCGCCGGCCGCACCGTGGGCGCGATGACGAAGGCGCTCGACGGCCGGGCCGCGTTGCGGCTGCAGGACGGCGCCGTGCGCGGCATCAACGTCGCGCAGGCGATCCGCCAGGCGAAGGCGCGCCTGGGCGGTGGTGGCGGCGGCGGCACCGCCGGCCAGGGCGAGGCCACCGACTTCAGCGAGCTCGGCGCCAGCTTCACCATTGCCGGCGGCGTGGCGCACAACGAAGACCTCGACGCCAAGTCACCGCTGCTGCGCGTCGGCGGCCGCGGCGACATCGATCTCGGCGCCGGCCGGCTCGACTACCTGGTGAAGGCCACCGTCGTCGCCACGCTCGAAGGCCAGGGCGGCGCCGAGTTGCAGGCGCTGCGCGGGCAGACGGTGCCGGTGAAACTGTCCGGGCCGTTCAGCGCCATCGACTGGAAGATCGACTTCGGCGCCATCGCGAAGGACGCCGCCCGCCAGAAGCTCGAAGACAAGCTCGGCGGGCCGCTGGAGGACAAGGCCAAGGAGAAGGGCAAGGCGCTCGAGCAGGAAGCGAAGCGCCAGCTCGGCGACAAGCTGAAGGGCCTGCTCGGCAAGTAGCGCGCCGCGCCGCTCAGGGCAGCGCGCGGACCGGCCGGCGCAGCGCCCAGGCGCGCGCCATCGCGGCGACGAGGGCGTCGCGGTCGATCGGCTTGGAGACGTAGTCGTCCATGCCGGCGCCCAGGCACGCGGTGCGGTCCTCGGCGCGCGCGTTGGCGGTCATGGCGACGATCGGCAGGCGCGCCGGCGCGCCCGGCAGCGCGCGGATCGCACGCGCGGCCTCGGCGCCGTCCATCACCGGCATCTGCACGTCGAGCAGCACGAGGTCGTGGCCGCCCTGGCGCGCCCGCTCCACCGCGGCCGCGCCGTCGCCGACGATCTCGGCCGTGTGGCCGAGACTGTCGAGCAGGGCCTGGATGACGAACTGGTTCACCTCGTTGTCCTCGGCCACCAGCAGGTGCAGCGCGGGCGGCAGCGTGGCCGCCTCGTCGGTGACCGGCTCGCCGACCGGCGCGGCTTCGGTGATCACCCGGCACGGCAGCGCGGCGGTGAAGGTGCTGCCGCGGCCGGGCGCGGTGTCGACGTCGATGCGCCCCCCCATCAGCGCGACGATGTCGCGCGTGATCGCCAGGCCCAGGCCACTGCCGCCGTAGCGGCGCGCGGTGCCGGCGTCGGCCTGCGTGAAGCGCTCGAACAGGGTCGGCAGCATGTCGGCAGCGATGCCGATGCCGGTGTCGGCCACTTCGAGCACGAGTTCCACGCGCTGCTCGGCCAGCCGGCGCACGCCCAGGCGCACGCGCACCTCGCCGCGGTCGGTGAACTTGAGCGCGTTGCCGATCAGGTTGAACATGACCTGGCGCACCCGGGCGGGGTCGCCTTCCACCAGCGGCGGCAGTTCGCGCGCCGACTCGAGCGTGAAGCGCAGGCCCTTGGCGTCGGCACGCTCGCGCAGCAGCGCCACCACCTCGGCGGCGGCGCGCGCCGGGTCGAACGGCGCGGCCTCCAGCTCGAGCCGGCCGGCCTCGATCTTGGAGACGTCGAGCAGGTCGTTGATGAGTGTCAGCAGCAGCTTGCCGGAGCTGCGGATCAGCTCCACGTGGCGGCGCTGCGCGTCGGTCAGCGGCGTCTCCAGCAGCAGCGTGTTGAGTCCCAGCACGGCGTTCAGCGGCGTGCGGATCTCGTGGCTGATGTTGGCGAGGAACTGCGACTTGGCCAGGTTCGCCGCTTCGGCGGCCGCCTTCGCCCCGGCGAGCCGGCGTTCGGCGGCGGTGACGTCGTGGTACACGGCGACGACGCCGCCGAACGGCGTGCGCCGTTCCACCGCGTGCACCGCGCGGCCGTTGCCGAGGTCGGCTTCCCACGGCTGGGCGCCGCCGAGGTGCAGCGCGATGCGCCGCTCGACCCACGCGGCGCGCTCGGCCGGGTCGCCGTCGGGCAGCATCTGCCGTGCCGCCACCTCGGCCAGGCGGCGGTAGGGCACGCCGGGCGCGAGCACGCCCGCGAGCCACGGGAACAGCGCCAGGTAGCGGTCGTTCCAGCGCACGACGCAGTCGTCGGCATCGCAGAGCAGGAATCCGTCGTCCATGGCGCCGAGCGCCTGGTCGAGCGTGGCCGCCGAACCCGCGAGCGCGGCGCGCGCGCCAGCCAGCCGGCCGAGCGACCACTGCGCCATCGCGCCGCCGGCCAGCGCCAGCAGGAGCATGACCACGGTCATCGCCGTGATGACGTCGCGGTCGGCACGCCAGGTGGCGAGCGCGGCATCGCGGTCGTGGCTGACCGACAGCAGCAGGCCGGGGTAGATGGCCGGCCGCGACGCCACCAGCGCCGGCGCCCCGCCCAGGCGCGCCGGCGCCGGCACCGCCTTGCCGATGGCGGCGCCGCGGTCCAGCGGCGGCAGCAGCCGCGAGCCCACGCGGGGGTCGTTCGGCGGCACGGTGGCCAGCAGCTGGCCGTCCTCGCGCTCGATGGTCACCGTCAGCGGCGCCGGCCCGGCCGCCGGCCCGGCGACGTTGGACAGCACGCCGACCGGCACTTCGGCGACGGCGAGAAGGCGCTCGCCGCCGGCCAGCGCCACGACGCGCGCGAGAAAGATCGACGGCTCGGCGCTGTGCGCGCTGGCCACCGGCGCGCTCACCGCCAGTTGCGGCACCGGCTGCGCGAAGGCGGCGTCGATGAAGCCGGCCGGCACGACGACGCCGCCGCGCTCGGTGGCCGACAGCGCGGCGGCGAGCGTGCGGCCGCTGCGGTCGACGAGCGCGAGATCGGCGATCTCCAGTCGCATGTCGTTCACGTTGTCGAGCACGCGGCCGGCCGCGGCGAGGTCGAGCGAGCGGTCGGCCCGCTGTGCCGCCGTCAGCGGCGTGCCCAGACCGACGAGGGCGAGGTCGACGCCGAGCAGCAGCCGGTTCAGGTTGGCCTCCGCGCCGGCCACCTGCTGCGAGACGAGGTCTTCGGCGGCCGCCAGCGCCGCACGCTCGCCACGGTGCAGCTGCGACCAGGCGGCCGCCACCAGCACGACGACGAAGAGCGCGACCACCGCCCACACCCGTGCGACGTCGCGGCCGCGCAGCGCGGCCAGGGGGCGGCCTGACGATGGGCGCGTCATCGCACGGGCGGGCGCAGCGGCGCGCTGACGCCGGTGGCCGGCGCCAGCGTGCGGTTCCAGACCTCGGCACAGCCCGGGCCGCAGCGCGCCAGCCAGCGCGGCAGCACGGTGCCGGCCAGCAATTCGCGGCGGCGCTGCTCGTCCTGCGGCGTGCTGCCGACCAGCACCATGCGGCCGCGACGGCCGGCCTCGCAGCGCGCATCGCCGATGTTGCAGGCGATGCCGTCTTGCGTCTCGCGCTCGGCCTCGTCCCAGATGCGCCGCTCCAGCGCCGGCAGTTCCTGCCGCAGCAGCGCCTGCAGGTCGGCCGGCAGCGCCTCCCAGGCCGCCCGGTTGGCGACGAACACCGACAGGCCCCAGGTCAGGGCCATCGGGTGCAGGTGCGTCGTCAGGGTGTCCAGCGCGATCGTGTTGCCGGACATGGTGCCGGTGTTGACGCAGTCGATGTGGCCGGCGCGCAGGCTGGGCATGACCTCGGCGAACGGCATCACGACGGGCGTCGCGCCGAGCGCCTCGACCCAGTCGGACTGCGTCGCGCTGGAGGTGCGCACGCGCCGGCCCTTCAGGCCTTCGAGTCCCGCCCAGGCCTTGTTGCAGAACACCACTTGCGCCGGGTAGGTGTAGATGGCGAGCAGCTCGATGCCGTGGCGCTCGCGCAGCGTGGCCTGCAGGTGCGGCCGGTAGGCCGCCACGCTGCGCCGCAGCGACGCGATGTCCGGGTTCAAGCCTGCGAGGTCCGGGGCACCGAGCTCGACGTCCTTCGCCGCCCCCTGCGACAGCAGCGAGGTGCCGAACGGGACGGCACCGACCTGCACCAGCGACAGCACCTCGGCGCCGCGCAGGCCGGCACGGTCGAAGGGCACGATCTCGGCCGTGTAGCGCCCGCCGCTGAGCGCCCCGAGGCGCTGGGTCCAGAACGGCTCCTCGTGGCGGGTGTACTGGTTGACGCCGGCGAGCCCGCCGACGATGCGCAGCCGCAGCGGCGACGCTGCCTTGGTCTGCGCCGACGCCACCGTGGCGGCGGCCAGCAACGCGAGGCCGGCGCACCGCAGCACCGACCCGCGCCCGAAGGTGCGGCCGGCGAGCCGAACAAGTGCCGCTGTCATTTTTTGCGTTGCCGCGTCGAACGTGATGCCAACGCGAAGCGTATGCGCAGTCCGTGCGTTGGGGACGGCGGCCGCTGCGGCGTTTTGCGCGGACATCGCGCTTTGCTCACTGGCCGCCCCCGGGCGCGGCAGGGGCTTGAAGCGCGCCGCGCGGTCCCTATAATCCGATTGCTAGCACTCGCCTCGGGTGAGTGCTAATGATTCCGGAAACGCCATCCCGGCTCTGGAATCGACCCATGTGAACGAGCGCCCACTTTCTCGGCGATCGTTGATGTGCCTGATGTGACTCCCAAGGAGATGATATGAAGCTGCGTCCGTTGCACGATCGCGTGATCGTCAAGCGTCTGGAGAACGAAACCAAGACCGCCTCCGGCATCGTGATCCCCGACAACGCCGCCGAGAAGCCGGACCAGGGCGAAGTCCTGGCCGTCGGCCCCGGCAAGCGCAACGACAAGGGTGACTTCGTCGCCCTGAACATCAAGGTCGGCGACCGCGTGCTGTTCGGCAAGTACAGCGGCCAGACCGTCAAGGTCGATGGCGACGAACTGCTGGTGATGCGCGAAGAAGACCTCTTCGCCGTGATCGAGAAGTAAGCCACCCCACCTGAAATCCGGAGATACAAGACATGGCAGCTAAAGACGTGATTTTCGGCGCCGACGCGCGCCACCGCATGGTCGAAGGCGTGAACGTCCTCGCCAACGCCGTCAAGGTGACCCTGGGCCCGAAGGGCCGCAACGTGGTGCTCGAGCGTTCGTTCGGCGCCCCCACCGTCACGAAGGACGGTGTCTCGGTCGCCAAGGAGATCGAGCTCAAGGACAAGCTGCAGAACATGGGCGCGCAGATGGTCAAGGAAGTCGCTTCCAAGACCAGCGACCTCGCCGGTGACGGCACCACCACCGCCACCGTGCTGGCCCAGAGCATCGTGCGCGAAGGCATGAAGTTCGTCGCCGCGGGCATGAACCCGATGGACCTGAAGCGCGGCATCGACAAGGCCGTCACGGCCCTCGTCGAAGAGCTGAAGAAGGCCAGCAAGCCCACCACGACCAGCAAGGAAATCGGCCAGGTCGGCTCGATCTCCGCCAACAGCGACGCCAGCATCGGCGAGATCATCGCCAAGGCGATGGACAAGGTCGGCAAGGAAGGCGTCATCACCGTCGAAGACGGCAAGAGCCTGGACAACGAGCTCGACATCGTCGAAGGCATGCAGTTCGACCGCGGCTACCTGTCGCCCTACTTCATCAACAACCCGGACAAGCAGGTTGCCGTTCTCGACAACCCGTTCGTGCTGCTCTACGACAAGAAGATCAGCAACATCCGTGACCTGCTGCCGGTGCTGGAGCAGGTGGCCAAGAGCGGCCGTCCGCTGCTGATCATCGCCGAGGAAGTCGAAGGCGAGGCGCTGGCCACGCTGGTGGTCAACACCATCCGCGGCATCCTGAAGGTCGTCGCCGTCAAGGCGCCGGGCTTCGGCGACCGCCGCAAGGCCATGCTGGAAGACATCGCCATCCTGACGGGCGGCAAGGTCATCGCCGAGGAAGTCGGCCTGACGCTCGAGAAGGCCACGCTGGCCGACCTGGGCCAGGCCAAGCGCGTCGAAGTGGCGAAGGAGAACACCACGCTGATCGACGGTTCGGGCAAGGCCGCCGACATCGAAGCGCGCGTCAAGCAGATCCGCGTCCAGATCGAGGAAGCCACCAGCGACTACGACCGCGAGAAGCTGCAGGAACGCGTGGCCAAGCTGGCCGGCGGCGTTGCCGTCATCAAGGTCGGTGCCGCCACCGAAGTCGAGATGAAGGAAAAGAAGGCCCGCGTGGAAGACGCGCTGCACGCCACCCGTGCCGCCGTCGAGGAAGGCATCGTCGCCGGTGGCGGCGTGGCCCTGCTGCGCGCCCGCGCCGCCGTGTCCTCCAGCCTGAAGGGCGACAACCACGACCAGGACGCCGGCATCAAGATCGTGCTGCGCGCCGTCGAGCAGCCGCTGCGCGAGATCGTGGCCAACGCCGGTGGCGAGCCCAGTGTCGTCATCAACAAGGTGCTCGAAGGCAAGGGCAACTACGGCTTCAATGCCGCCAACGACACCTACGGCGACATGATCGAGATGGGCATTCTCGACCCGACCAAGGTGACCCGCACCGCGCTGCAGAACGCGGCGTCGGTGGCCAGCCTGATGCTGACCACCGAGTGCATGGTCGCCGAGGCGCCGAAGGAAGAGGCCCCGATGCCCGCCGGCGGCGGCATGGGCGGCATGGGCGGCATGGGCATGGACATGTAAGTCCGGTCCGATCGCCCCGGCCGGCAGCACCGGCCGGGGTATCGATCCCCGAGGGCCTGCGGTTTCGCAGGCCCTTTTCGTTGCTTGCGGCACACGGCGCGCCGTGATAATCGGCCCCGATGTCGTCCCCCAGCACCGGCTCCGAAGCGCTGCAGCGGTTCGTCGAAGACGAACTGGTGCGCGCCCCCTTCCTCGTCGACCAGGTGATCGACGGCGCGGTCGAGCACATGCGCAACGGCATCCCCGGCATGTCGCCGCACGAGCGCGCGGTGGCGGCCGACCTTCTGATGAAGTCGCTCGCGCACCGTCAGCACCTGGTGGACTACTACGTGCGCTCGCTGCGCCAGCAGGTGGCCGACGAACGCAGCGGCCGCGGCCCTGCGCCGGCGCCGGCCGCGCCGAAGCTGTCGCTCGCGCTGGTCGACGAGGAAGAGGTCTCGGTCGACGTCGAGATCTCGCACACGATCGAGGCGATCCGCAGCGTCGCCGAGTACGAACTGCGCGAGCTGCAGACCTTCATCTCGGCGCTCGTCGGCGACATGGAGGTGGCGCGCGACTACAACCCGTTCCGCGCCGAGACGCACGCGCGCGCGCTCTGGGCGGCGTCGCAGGCGCTGCCGATGTCGCGCGGCTACCAGCTCACGTTCATGCGGCACGCGTCGATCCCGCTCGCGCAGGTGCTGCGCAAGACGTACGCGGGCGCGTCGTCGCGGCTGGAGGCGGCGGGTGTCGAGCCGGCCTCGCACCGCACGCTGGTGCTGCCCTCGGGCTCGCGCCGCTCGCGGCCCGGCAGCAACGAAGCCAGCTTCAACCCCGACCTGCTGCGCATGCGCGACAGCATGCCGGTGCGCGAAGCGCCCGCGGCGCCGGCGCCGCCGCTGGAGGCGGTGCTCGAGCAGACCGAGGCGCAGCTGCGCACGCTGCCCGCGGACACCCAGCCCGCCGAGTTCGACCGCCTGCGCCACGAGCAGCGCGAGAAGCTGGTGCAGAGCGCGCCGACCGCCGTCGACCAGCAGGTGGTCGAGCTGGTCGGCCGCCTGTTCGACAACATCCTCGCCGACCGCGGCCTCGCGCCCGACATCAAGCTGCTGCTGTCGCGCCTGCAGGCGCCGGCGCTGCGCGTCGCGCTGCATGACCCGAAGGCGCTCGCGAAGGACGGCCACCCGGTGTGGCAGTTCGCCGACCAGCTGGCGTTCCTGGGCGACATCCTCTCGCCGCCGGGCACCGCCGCGCGCGACGAGGTGCTGCAGTTCATGCAGGGGCTGCTCGACCATCTGGTCGCCGAGCAGGAACAGAACGCCGCCCTCTACCAGTGGGCGCTGGAGCGGCTGGCCAGGCACGCGCAGCAGCGGCTGGAACAGCGCTGCCATCTCGCGGCCGGCGAGATCACCACGCTGCAGGACCTGGAGCACCGCCTGGTCGCGTCGCGCGACATCACGTCGTCGATGGGCGGCACGCTCGACGTCGCCCAGCTCGACACCGTGCCGGCCGCCCTCATCGACGCCGAGCCCGAGCGCAAGAAGCCGCCCGCCACCGCGCAGGCCTGGCTGGAGCAGCGTTCGCCGGGCGACTGGGTGCGCATGTTCATGCAGGGCCGCTGGGTCCATGCACAGCTGCTGTGGCCGGGCGAGCACGGCGAGCTGTTCCTGTTCTGCGACAACGCCAGCCCCACCACCTGGGCGGTGCGCCGCAACGCCCTGCTGACGCTGCACGGCGAGAACCTGCTCAACACGCTCGAGCCGCGGGCGCTGGTGCGCGCCGCGGCCAAGCAGGTGATGCGGCAGATGGTCCGCTAGCCAGCTAGGCCAGGCTCAACGCGCGTTCGATCTCGGCCGTGACCAGGTCCGGCCGCTCGTGCACCACCCAGTGCGAGGCATCGGCCACGCGCACGAGGCGCAGGTCGGGCACCCAGCGCTCCAGGCCGTCGAGCAGGCCGGGCCGCAGCGCGCGGTCCTGGTCGCCCCAGACCAAGGTCGTCGGCACGCGCACGGTGACGGCCGTGTCGTCCAGCTGCAGCGTGTGCAGCAGGTCGGTCGGCGCGGTGGCCGGCCGCAGCGGCGAGGCGCGGTAGTAGTTGAGCGGGCCGGTGAGCCCGTGCGACCACGCCTCGCGGTAGCGCTCGCGCAGGCCCGGCGTGAGCCAGCCGGCGTCGCCGAAGAAGGGCCACAGGCGCGCGAAGTCGTTCTCGGCCAGCCGCGCCTCGGCGTCGGGCCGGCAGAAGTAGTTCATGTAGGCGCTGGCGGCCTGCTGCTCGGCGCTGTGGCGCAGCTCGCGCAGGAAGGTGGCGGGGTGCGGCGAGTTGATCATCACCAGCCGCTTCAGCAGCTCGGGCCGCTGCGCCGCCAGGTTCCAGGCCAGTGCACCGCCCCAGTCGTGCGCGACCAGCACGTCGACCGGCGCGCCGAGCGCTTCGATGGCTGCGGCGATGTCGCCCACCGGCAGGCGCGGCCGGTAGGCCGCCACCTCGGCCGGCGCCGACGATCCCGCGTAGCCGCGCAGGTTGGGCGCCACGCAGCGCGCGCGCGGCGCCAGGCGCTCCATCACGCCGTCCCACACGAACGCCGCCTCGGGAAAGCCGTGCAGCAGCACCACGCGCGCAGCGCCGGTGCCGGCGGCGCGGCATTCGAGCGTGATGCCGCCGGGCAGGGCGAGCGCGAAGGTCTCGGTCACGCGGGGGCGTGGGTCCAGGCGTGCAGGGCTTCGGCAACGTCGTCCAGGCCGCGGCGCGAGAGCGCCGAGAACAGCGTGACGGCGATGTCGGTGTTCTCGCCCGCCATCGCGCCCAGCAGGGCCTGGGCGGCCGCGAGCGCGGCGTCGCTGTCGCGGCGGTTTAGCTTGTCGCACTTGGTCAGCAGCACCAGCAGGCGCACCTCGCCGGTGGCCACGCGCGGCGCGATCAGCTCGAGCAGCTGGCGGTCGAGTTCGGTGAAGCCCTGGCGCGAGTCGACCATCATCACCACGCCGTGCAGGTTGCGCCGTACCTGCAGGTACTGCGCCATCACCTCCTGCCAGCGCAGCTTGGCGGCGCGCTCGACCGCCGCGTAGCCGTAGCCCGGCAGGTCGGCGAAGTAGGTGTCCGGCGCGTCCTTCGGGCCCAGCTCGAACAGGTTGACGTGCTGCGTGCGCCCGGGCGTGCGCGAGGCGAAGGCCAGCCGCTTCTGCTGGGCCAGCGTGTTGATGGCGGTGGACTTGCCGGCATTGCTGCGGCCGACGAAGGCGATCTCGGGCAGCTCCGTGATCGGCAGCTGGTCGAGCCGGCTCGCGGTGGTGAGGAAGCGGGCCGTGTGTGCCCAGGCCAGCGCGGTCTTGGCGGCGGTTCCGGGAGTCGCCGCAGGGGCCTGAATGGCAGATGTCATGGGCCATTGTAAAATCGACGGGTTTGTTTCCATGAAACCCGTCAGAACCCGGACCAGAGCATGAAGCCCGTCGCCGCCTTCCTGATTGCCGCCTTCGCAGCCTTCGCCGGGGGCGCTGCCCTGGCCGCCGAGACCGCTGCCGCGGCCAAGCCGGACCTGGCGAAGGGCCAGGCCGCGTCGGCCTCCTGCCAGGCCTGCCACCTCGCCGACGGCAACCGCGGGGCGCCCGCGAACCCCATCCTGCAGGGCCAGCACCCTGAGTACCTCGTCAAGCAGCTGATGGAGTTCAAGTCGGGCAAGCGCAAGAACGCCGTGATGACGGGCATGGCGGCGGCGCTGTCCGATGCCGACATGAAGAACATCGCCGCGTTCTACGCCAGCAAGCAGGCCAAGCCGGGCTTCGCGAAGAGCAAGGACACGGTCACGCTGGGCGAGCAGATCTACCGCGGCGGCATCGCCGCCAAGCAGGTGCCCGCCTGCGCCGGCTGCCACAGCCCGACCGGCGCCGGCATCCCGGCCCAGTACCCGCGCGTCGGCGGCCAGCACGCCGAGTACACCGAGGCGCAGTTGGTCGCCTTCCGCTCCGGCGCGCGCGCCAACAGCGCGCAGATGATCACCATCGCCGCCAGGCTGAGCGACGTCGAGATCAAGGCCGTTTCCGACTACATCGCCGGCCTGCGCTGACCGAAGCGCCGCGATTCCTGCACCCGGGGGCCGGTCATCGACCGGCCCTTCGTCTTTCCGGCGCCTGCCTGTGTAAGCTGCGACGCCGCCGTCGCGACTGACGGCGGTCAGCAACGGAGTTCCGCATGCGCACCCTGAAGGACCGTGGTTTCATCCACCCGACCGCCTCCGAGATGACACCGCGCCAGGTCTACGAAGACCGGCGCGGGCTGCTGAAGGCGTTCGCCGGCGGCGCGGCGCTCGCCGCCCTGCCCGCCGGCGCGGCGCTGGCGCAGGGCGCCAAGCCCGGCAAGGGCGCGCCACTGGCAGGCACCAAGAGCAGCGTGCCCGGTGCGCTGACGATGGACAAGCCCACCGCCTACGCCGACATCACCTCGTACAACAACTTCTACGAATTCGGCACCGACAAGTCCGACCCCGCCCGCTACGCCGGCACCCTCAAGCCGCGGCCGTGGACGGTGGCGGTGGAAGGCGAGGTGAAGAAGCCTGGCACCTTCGACCTCGACGCGCTGATGAAGCTGGCGCCGATGGAAGACCGCATCTACCGGCTGCGCTGCGTCGAAGGCTGGTCGATGGTGGTGCCGTGGGTCGGCTTCTCGCTCGCCGAACTGGTGAAGAGGGTCGAGCCCACCGGGAACGCGAAGTACGTGCAGTTCCTGACCTTGGCCGACCGCGCGCAGATGCCCGGCCTGCGCTCCGGCGTGCTCGACTGGCCGTACAGCGAGGGTCTGCGCCTGGACGAGGCGATGCACCCGCTGGCGATGCTGGCCTTCGGCGTCTACGGCGAAGTGCTGCCGAACCAGAACGGCGCCCCGGTGCGGCTGGTGGTGCCGTGGAAGTACGGCTTCAAGTCCGCCAAGAGCATCGTCAAGATCCGCTTCGTCGACAAACAGCCCAAGACCAGCTGGGAGCTGGCCGCGCCGCAGGAATACGGCTTCTACTCGAACGTGAATCCGCAGGTCGACCACCCGCGCTGGAGCCAGGCCACCGAACGCCGCATCGGCGAGGACGGCCTGTTCGCGAAGAAGCGGCCGACGCCGATGTTCAACGGCTACGAGCCGCAGGTCGGCCAGCTCTACGCCGGCATGGACCTGCGCAAGTTCTTCTGACGCGCCGCCCGCGCCGGCCGTGAACGCGCTGCTGCTGAAGCCGGCGACGAAGCCGCTGCT
The DNA here is from genome assembly GCA_963204815.1 of Pseudomonadota bacterium. Lineage (GTDB taxonomy): Bacteria > Pseudomonadota > Gammaproteobacteria > Burkholderiales > Burkholderiaceae_C > Rubrivivax. The sequence goes on from CAUJHQ010000089.1 coordinate 26,909, forward strand.
GTTCACGCTGGCGCTCGGGCCTTTCGCGTGGCTGCTCTACGGCGCCATCGCCAACACGCTCGGCGCCAACCCGGCCGAGGCGCTGATCCGTTCCACCGGCGACTGGACGCTGCGCCTGCTGTGCCTCACGCTGGCGGTGACGCCGCTGCGCCAGTGGACCGGATGGAGCGCTCTGGCCCGCCTGCGCCGCATGCTGGGCCTGTTCACGTTCTTCTACGCCGTGTTGCACTTCCTGTGCTTCGCCTGGCTGGACATGGGCTTCGACGTCGCCGCCATCCTGAAGGACATCCCGAAGCGGCCGTTCATCCTCGTCGGCACGCTGGCCCTGCTGCTGATGCTGCCGCTGGCCGCCACCTCCTTCAACCGCGCCATCAAGGC